>JAFDDG010000032.1 GCA_019310965.1 Deltaproteobacteria bacterium | reverse complement strand
GCGCCGCGCCCTCCGCGACGCCCTCCGCGGCGCCGTCGTCGCGGCCGTTCGCCGGTCCGCTCGCCCGTCCGCTCCCCCGTCCGCTCACCGGTCTGCTCCCCGGTCTGCTCCCCCGCATCGTCAGTCGTGATCTCCACGGCCGGGGGAGCCCCCGCGGCGGAGTCACGGTGCACCACCTGGGGGGCGCTCCCGCGCTGAGACCGCAATTCGTAGATGTCGTGCTCCACGGCCAGGGACCCCAGCACCTGCAGCACGCTGGAGTCGATTCGCCCGGCAGCCAGCGCCAGCCGCGGCTCGGCGAGACGCAGCGGCCCGGCGCTGTCGCCGAACAACGCCGCCAGTGTCGGTCGCAGGCGGATGAATGCGTCGAGCACTGTCGCGAGACCGACCAGATCGAGCTGCTCCCGCACCACACCGACCACCGGTCGACCCGACGCCTCGAGCCCGATCACGTCGACCACCTCGGGATCCGAGCCGGCGAGCGGCCAGACGCGCACGGCGTGCAGCCCCGCAGCCTGGACCAACCCCGGCACGGCCAGGGCGCGCATGCCCTCCTCGCTGCTCTTCACCTTCCGGTCGTTCAGGCGCTTGCGCAGCAAGCCCTCGAGGCGGTCGAGCGCAGCGGCCAACGAGTCGGTGGACAGCGTGATCGTCGCCTTCTCCGGCTCGAGCGCTTCCAACACCACGCCGCCGGCGCCGGGCCGCAACGTCGCACAGCGCCGGGCCATCAAGACGAGCTCGGCACCCTCACTCGTTCCTCGCACGGCCCCGCCGTGCTTGGCAGCGAGTCCCTCGATGGCCGACAACGCACGCAGAAATACCTCGGGCCCCTCCGGCCCCTCGCACACTTCGGCCAGCCGCCGGGCGGCCAGCGGCAGGCTCGGCTTGCCGCGCTCCGGCTCGACGGTTCCTCCCGCTGGGTCCAAGGCCGACACCGCGACGGCCCGAAACCGGAACGGCAGCTCGCCGAGCAGCGCCAGGCGCGCGCGAGCCGCGATGGACCAGGTCGGCGCGATGGCGAGCACCTCTCCCGCGAAGGCCTCGGCTTCGGCCTGCTGTTTGGCGTAGGCCAGGGCGGCCAGTGCTGCATCCCCGCCGTGGCGCGGCGAGTAGCCGACCAGCACACGCTCCCCCGACGCGGACGCGCCGCATCCCAGCGCGGCCAGATGAGCCGGCACGCCCGGCACCTCCACGGGCTGCAGGCTCTCGACAGGGACGCAGCCGCTCTCGAGCAGCTGTTGGCAACTCCGGCCGGCATCGATGGGCTCGTTCCGCCGCTCGGCCGGGCCGCGCGAACGGCGACTTCTTCCAAATCGGGTCTTCATCGAATCTCCTCACTGCGCTCGGGTTTCGCCGGCACCAGGCACTCTTCTTCCAGCAACGCGACGGTCGCGTCGATCGCGCCGCGGCGGGACGAGACCGTTGCCGGTCGCTCCGCACGACGGGATTCCCGCGCTCCTCATCTCTCGCGGCTTCGAGAAGAGCCTCCCAGGGGCTTGCGATCCCAGTACACGTTCTTGACCACCAGATTCCACTCGTCGAGCGGAACATCGAAACGAGCTTTGCGAAGCTCGCGAAACCTCTGCGGTGCCACCCCGCTGCCGGCATGCCGTCGTTCGGCGCGTCGGTGTGTGCCTCCTGCGACGATCATCGGGGGGCCTCCGGCCCCAGCGCCGCCGCCGGCTCGTCGGCGCCGCCCTCGACGTTCTCCTCCGCCTTGCGAAAGATCGGCGCCAGCGCCTTCTCGAGCATGGCCCGTGCGGTCTCGTTCTCGCCGGAGTCTCCCGCTCGGAACGCTGCCGCGGCGGCCAGGCAGGCGCGCGCATCGTCGTCCTTCTCGCGTTTCCACAACACGTAGGCTGTTTCTTCCAAGCGCGTCGCCGTCTGTGTCGCAAAGGGTGCTGCGTAGACTTCCGGCAACGCGTCGTCGATCGCCGCGTGCATCTGTTCGCGCCGCTGCTCTGCCGACACGATCAGCGTGCTGGTAGCGATGGAGTCGAGCTTCTCGGCCACGGCAGTGAGCGCCTCCTGGGCCGGCGGCCACGGACCGATCTCACCCCGCTTCACCAGCTCGGCAGCACGCCGCCCCCCGGACGGCCCTTCCGGCACACCGAGTGTCTCGCGCACGAGATCGCCCGGCGTGCTCGAGCCCTGCGGGGCGCGCCCAACTTGGCTGCGCGACTCGTGAAAGGCCCGCGGCAACGGCCGGTCAGCCGGATGCGCCTCGGCCGCACGCTCCACCAGCGCGCGCACCGCGTCCGGCGGCGTCGCGATGACAGCCAGCGCGCCCTTGCGCTCCAGCTCCTTCAAGAAATTGCGGACCTTGCTGCGGCCGGTGTTGTAGACGCGACACTCGAGAATGCCGCGGGTGTCGTCGAACAGGACTTCGAACATGCGCACGCCGCCCTGTGGATTCGGCGTCACCAGGTACGCGGCGCGACCGCCACGCGGATCGAGTGGCGAGAGCATCGCCTCCTCGAAGGCCTCTTCGACGTTCGGCAGCTTCGCCACGGTCGGCGCGGGCTTGCTGTCGGGAACCTCCACGCCTCGCGAACGCAATTGGTGGTGCGCGCGACGCAAGGCCTTGCGCGCCGGCTTCGGCATCCCGTCAGCGTCGACACCGAGCACCGCAGCGGCGCCGCGCTCGGGCACGTCGAGCCACGCGCCGAGCAGCTCGGCGCCGTCCTGGGGCTCTTCGACCAGCAGCCAGCGCAGCACACGGCTCGCGGCGCTGGGGTCGAGCAGCTCGATCAGCTGCGCCGGATCTCCGTTGGCGGGGCGGATGGCATCCGCCTCGCTCGGCAGTGCGCTGGCCGCCCGCTCCAGGGCCTCGGGCAGACCGACGCCGCTCTGCGAACTCATGTTTCGGTCTCCGTGCGAATCCAATCGAGATAGGCAGGGCTGCCCCCTGGGGCGACCAGCCCCAGAACCTCGGGAAGCTCGTAAGGATGGAGTTCCTTCACCCGCGCCGCCAGCGCTTCCACCAGATCCGCGCGGGTTTTCGCCAGAAGCAGCAGCTCCGCGTCTTCCTGGATGGCCCCCTCCCAGCGGTAGTAGGAGCGCACACCGGGCACCACGTTGACGCAGGCGGCGAGCCGCTCGTCCACCAGCGCCCGGGCCAAGCTCTCCGCGCAGGCCGCATCCGGGGCCGTGATGAGCACCACCTGGAGGTCGCTCACAGCAGCTCTCCGAAGCGCCGCCGGTGCTCCTCGATGGCAAAGCGGTCGGTCATGCCCGCCAGGTAATCCGCCACGGTACGGGCCTCTCCGTCCAGAGCGACGCGCTCGCGCACCTGCTCCGGCAGGCCCGTCACATCGTCTCGCAGGGCTGCGAAGAGATCGCCCAGCACCCGTGCCGCGCGCTCGTTGGACTCCACCACGTGCGGATGGTGGTAGAGCTCACGATCGAGGAAACGCTTGAGTTCGCGCTTGCACTTCTCGACCTCGGACGAGAACTTCACGAATCGCTCGGGGTGTGCTCGCAGGGCGTCGACATCCGCAGGTCGGGCGGCCTCCAGCCGCGCACCGGTCGACTCCACCAGATCCGTCACCAGAAAATTGATCAACGCCACGATGATCTGGGGGCGCAGCGCCCGCTCCGGCACGCCGCCGAGCTGGGCGACGACGTTCGCGTGCTGCTCCTGCCAGAGCGTCGTCTCCTCGAGCGCCGCCAGTGGCAGCAGACCCGAACGCAGGCCGTCGTCGAGATCGTGGTTCAGATAAGCGATCTCGTCGGCAGCGTCGGCGACCTGCGCCTCGAGGCAGGGCTGCGCCGTGGCTTCGGGCACCGGCACCGGGTGCTCCCAGTGGCAACCGTGCTTGAGGATGCCCTCCCGAGTTTCGGAGGTGAGGTTCAGCCCGCGGAAGTGCGCGTAGCGATCCTCGAGCCAATCGACGATGCGCAGGCTCTGGCGATTGTGGTCGAAGCCACCGTCGGCCTGCATCAGGTGTGCGAGCACGCGCTCGCCAGCGTGGCCGAAGGCGGTGTGCCCGAGGTCGTGGGCCAGCACGACACTCTCGGCAAGCTCTTCGTTGAGCCGCAGCGCCCGCGCGATGGTGCGTGTGACCTGACTGGCCTCGAGGGTGTGGGTCAGGCGGTTCCGATAGTGGTCGCCCTCGTGGTAGACGAAGACCTGCGTCTTGTACTGGAGACGGCGAAACGCCCGCGAGTGCACGATGCGATCGCGATCGCGCTGAAAGCAGGTGCGGTAGGCGTGCTCGGGCTCGGCATGCAAGCGTCCGCGTGAGGCCCGGCTACACACCGCGAAAGGCGCGAGCCGTTCGGTCTCTTCGCGCTCGAAGGCCTCGCGCCGGCGCAGCGTGTTCATCGCGCGCGCGCGCCATCCGCGCGCTCGAGCACTCGCTCGAGTTCGGCACGGGAGGCCGCGTCGATCTCGCCGAGGGGGGGCTCGCTGCCGCCATCGAGCAGCACCCAGAAGGCGACGCCGCACGCCACCAGCCCGAAGGCGAGCGCCAACCAGCGCCGCGGGCGCTTCGCAGCCCTGCGAGAACGTCGCTGGGTTCGGGCAGACATGACATCGCCTTTCCGGCGAGGAATGGGAACACCGATCAGACCGGCCGGTGGGGGGGCAACTCCGAAGGTAGGAGCCGCCCCGGCGAGCGTCAACGCGCGGGATGCGCGCATCCGCCCGATTCCCCGAGGCTTTTCCGGATCTGCCGGGGTAGCATGCGCAGATGCTCGTGAAAGCGCTGCCGCGCCGCCTGCTGCTCGGCCCGGGGCCCTCGAACGTGCATCCCCGGGTGCTGGCCGCGCTCGCGCAGCCCCTCGTGGGCCACATGGATCCGGTCTTCCTGGCGATCCTCGACGATGTCCAGGCCGCGCTGCGACGCCTCTTCGGCACCCGGAACCCTCTCACACTGCCACTCTCGGCCACCGGCAGCGCGGGCATGGAGGCCTGCCTGGTCAACCTGGTCGAAGCGGGCGACCGCGTCCTCGTGGGGGTCGCCGGCGTGTTCGGCGAGCGCATGTGCGAGGTGGCGAAGCGCGCCGGCGCCGAGGTCCACCGCGTCGACACGCAGCCCGGTTGCGCGCTCGACCCCGATGCCATGCGCGACGCGATCCAGCGGGTGCGCCCGAAGGTCGTCTCGTTCGTCCACGCGGAGACCTCCACCGGCGTGCTGCAGCCGGTCGACGAGATCGTGCGGGCCGCGCGCGAAGTGGAAGCGTTCGTCGTGCTCGACTGCGTCACCTCTCTCGGCGGCGTACCGGTCGAGCTCGACGCCTGGGGCATCGACGCGGCCTACAGCGGGACGCAGAAGTGTCTGTCGTGCCCGCCCGGGCTGTCACCGGCCAGCTTCTCCGAGCGCGCCGTCGCCTGCGCCCGCGAACGCAAGACCCCCGTGCAGAGCTGGTTTCTCGACATCAACCTGCTCTCACGTTACGTCGGCAACGAGCGCGTGTACCACCACACCGCACCCATTTCGGCGATCTACGGGCTGGCCGAGGGCCTGCGCCTCATCGAAGCCGAGGGCATGGAGGTGCGCGTGCAGCGTCACCGTGTGGCCGCAGCGGCGTTGATCGAGGGCATGGCCGAGTTGGGCTTCGAGCCCCTCGTCGATGCGGCCGTGCGACTGCCGAGCCTCACCACCTTGCGGCTTCCCGCGGCCGTCACTCGCGCGGACGAGGCGCAGCTGCGCGCGCGTCTGCTCGAGAAGTACAAAATCGAAGTGGGAGGCGGGCTCGGCCCGCTCGCCGGCCAGATCTGGCGCATCGGATTGATGGGCGAGAACGCACGCATCACCAACGTCGAAGCCCTGTTGATGGCGTTGCGCCAGCTCCTGGCCTAGAGGCTCGCGTCTCGCGCCAGTCTTGCGGCGGGCTCCGAGCTAGCCGCTGTGCATCCGCACGATCGAGCTGTCGGCCGCCACCACCTCGGCCTCCCACTCGGCCAGCTCGAGCAAGCGCGCGCGCACGCTCGCGGCATCGGCGAGCTGACCCGCGAGATCGGCGAAGAGGCGATGGTGCCGCGCCTCCGCGGCCAACAACCCCGCGTAGAAACGCGCGAGCTCGGCGTCGGGCACCCGCTCGGCGAGCAAGCCCAGACGCTCGCAGCTGCGCGCTTCGATGAGAGCACAACACAGCAACGTGTCGATCAGCTGCTCTGGATCCTGCGCGCGCAGGCGCTGCCGGAGCTTGCCGGCGTAGGGGCTCGGCTTCTGGCGACCGAACGCGATGCCGCGCTTCTGCATCAGCCGCAGCACTTCTTCGAAGTGCCCGAGCTCCTCGCGCGCGAGACGCGAGAGCGGGTCCTGAAGAAACACGTGCTGCGGGTAGCGGAAGAGCAGGCGCACGGCCATGCCGGCGGCCTTCTTCTCGCAGTGCGCGTGGTCGAGCAGCACGACATCGAGGTTCTCGATGGCGCGCTCGGTCCAGCTCGCTCGCGTGGGCGCCGCCAGGTTCAGCATGCGCGGAACGTAGGACGCAGCGCCGGCGGCGACCAGCGCCCCGACGAAGCCGCCGTCCGGCGCGGCCGAGGTGGTAGTATCCGCCGCCATGGAATATCGGAACCTGGGTCGCAGCGGGCTCGTGGTCAGCGAGATTGGTCTCGGCTCGTGGCTCACGCTCGGCTCGAGCGTCGACCGCGCCGGCACCCGCGAGATCGTGCAAGCCGCCTACGACCTCGGCATCAACTTCTTCGACAGCGCCGACGTATACGCCAACGGCGAGGGCGAGGAGGCACTGGGTTCCGCACTCCAGGGCATCCCGCGTCACTACCTGGTCATCGCCAGCAAGTGTTTCTTTCCGATGTCCGAGCACCCGAACGACCGCGGCTTGTCGCGCAAGCACGTCGTCGAGAGCGTGGAGATGTCTCTGCGCCGCCTGGGAACCGACTACCTCGACCTGCATCAGTGCCACCGCCCCGACCCTTCGACACCGCTCGACGAGACGTTGCGCGCCTACGAAGACCTGATTCGTCAGGGCAAGATCCTCTACTGGGGTGTCAGCCAATGGAGCGCCGCGCAGATCGAGGAGGTCTGTCAGCTGGCAGACACTCTCGGCGCCTACCGGCCGGTCTCGAACCAGCCGCAATACAATCTGTTCCGCCGCTCCATCGAGAGCGAGGTGATCCCCAGCTGTGCGCAGCGAGGCCTGGGCCAGGTGGTCTTCAGCCCACTCGCGCAGGGCGTGCTCTCGGGCAAGTACTCCGGAGGAGCGATCCCCACCGGCACACGCGGTGCGGACGACTTCCGCAACGCGTTCATGAGCGACTTCCTGCGCCCGGAACGCCTCGAGCGGGTGGATGCCCTGCGCCCGCTGGCGGCAGAGCTGGGCGTCAGCCTGCCCCAGCTCGCGCTCGCCTGGTGCTTGCGACAGACAAACGTAGCCAGCGTCATCGTAGGCGTGACGCGCAGGGCGCAGCTCGAGGACAACACCAAGGCCGCGGGGCTGCAGCTGCCCGAGGCGGTGATCGAGCGCATCGACGCGCTCGTCCCGGCGGACTGAGCACGCCGCAGGACCCTCTAGTAGATTCGAGAGGAGCGCCCGCATGCACCCCGGCGATATAGCGCGTCGCACCCCCGACAAGGCTGCCTACGTCTTTGCTGACAGTGGCGAGGCGGTGAGCTACGCGCAGCTCTATCAACGTTCGAACCAGGGTGCCCAGCTGCTGCGCAAGCTCGGCCTGCGGACCGGCGACGGCATCGCCGTGATGATGGAGAACCACCCGCGTTTCTTCGAAATCTGCTGGGCCGCGCAGTGCTCGGGGCTTCACTACACCACGATCAGCTCGCGGCTGACCGCGCCGGAGGTGGAATACATCGTCAGAGATTGCGGCGCGCGGGTCTTCATCACCTCGGCCGCGAAGGCGGAAATTGCCGAGGCTCTCGCCGCGACGCTCGCCGACCTCGATGCGCTGTACATGGTGG
Organism: Deltaproteobacteria bacterium; assembly: GCA_019310965.1. Lineage (GTDB taxonomy): Bacteria > Myxococcota_A > UBA9160 > UBA9160 > SMWR01. Next base: position 30,087 of record JAFDDG010000032.1, on the reverse strand, counting down.
ACGGCCAGCGGGCCGGCTTCGCCTCCTGGGAAGACGCCAGCAACGCGCAGCCCCAGGAGCCCATCAGCGACCCGTGCGAGGGCAGCGATCTGCTCTACTCGTCGGGCACCACCGGACGCCCGAAGGGCATCAAGTTTCCGGGCATCGGCAGGCCGCTGGGCAAGCCGTCCGCGATTGTGAGTCGGCTGACCGACCTCTACGGCGCGACGGACCGAGACGTCTACCTCTCGCCAGCGCCGCTGTATCACGCGGCGCCCCTGCGTTTCGCCATGGGCTTCCAGCGCATCGGCGCGACAGCCGTCATCATGCAGGAGTTCGACGCGCTCGAAGCGCTTGCGTTGATCGAGAGGCACCGGATCACGATCAGCCAGTGGGTGCCGAGCATGTTCGTGCGCATGCTCAAGCTCCCGGAGGACGCTCGCGCGCACTTCGACCTCTCGAGCCAACGCGCCGCCGTGCACGCCGCAGCGCCGTGCCCGATCCCCGTGAAGCGGGCGATGCTCGACTGGTGGGGTCCCGTGCTCTACGAGTACTACGGTGGGACGGAGGCCAACGGCTTCGTCTCCATCGACACCGAGCAGTGGCTGGCTCACCCGGGCTCGGTGGGGCGCGCGGTCCGCGGCACGCTCCACATTCTCGACGACGAGGGCCGAGAGCTGCCGCCCGGCGAGCAAGGCGGCGTGTACTTCGAAAAGGGCGGCCGCTTCGAGTACCACAATGCGCCGGAGAAGACGGCGAGCTCCCAGACCGCCGCGGGCTGGTCGACCCTCGGCGACATCGGCTACCTCGACGACGAGGGCTATCTCTACCTGACGGACCGCAAAGCCAACGTGATCAACTCCGGCGGCGTGAACATCTACCCGCAGGAAGCCGAGAACACACTGATCTCCCACCCCAAGGTCGCCGACGTCGCCGTCTTTGGCGTGCCGAGCGAGGACTTCGGCGAGGAGGTGAAAGCCGTCGTGCAGCCGCTCGACATGGCGGATGCCGGGCCCGCGCTCGAGCGGGAGCTGATCGCTTACTGCCACGGTCAGCTGGCGAAATTCAAGTGTCCGCGCTCGGTCGACTTCGAGGCCGAGCTGCCGCGCCACCCGACCGGCAAGCTCTACAAGCGACTTCTGAAGGATCGCTACTGGGGTCAACACGGCTCTCGCATCGTGTGACGGGCAGCGCGCTAGGCTTGCCGTCGTGCTGAAGCGCTGGCTGCTCGTTCTGCTGTTCGTCGCCGCTGCCGTCGTGGCCTGGGCGACCGGCCTCTACGAGCACCTGAGCATCGAATCGATCCGCAGCCTCGTTCTGGCCGCCGGCTGGCTGGGGCCGCCGCTCTTCGTGGCTCTCTTCCTGGTGCAGGGCATGGCGCTCGTCCCCGGCTTCCCTTTCTTGCTCGCGGCCGGCTTCATCTGGCCGCCGTGGCAAGCATTTGCGCTGAACATGGCCGGCTCGCTGGCGAGCTGCCTGATCGGCTTCTTCTACGCGCGCACCCTCGGCCGAGAGCTCGTAGCGGCGCGGTTGCCGGCGCGCATGCGCCGTTTCGAGGCGGCGGTGGTCGAGCGGGCCGTGCCGACCGTGATCGCGATGCGCATGACCTTCTACCTGGCGCCCTACGCGCACTGGGCGATGGGACTCTCTCCGGTGAGCCTGAGGGCGTACGTGCTGGGCTCGTTCATCGGCTGCCTGCCCTGGGTGATCGGCTTCACGTTCTTCGGCCGTGGCGTGTTGGAGTGGCTCGGGGAGCAGAGCCCACACCTGTGGTTCGCGCTCGGAGGCATCGCGCTGCTGGTCTTGATGGCGCTGGTTTGGCGGCGCGTGACGTCGGGCCGCCAGACGAGCGGAGCGTGAGCGCGCTCGACGCGCTCACGACCCCCGCGCTGCTGGTCGACGCGGCCGCCCTCGACCACAACCTCGACGCGATGAGCGCGGCATTGCCCGGCGCGCGCTTGCGCCCGCACGTGAAGGCGCACAAGTCGACCCAGCTGGCGAAGCGTCAGGCGGCGCGCGGCCACTTGGGGTTCACCTGCGCAACGCTGCGCGAGATGGAGGGGCTCGCGGCCGCGGGGCTCGGCGCCGATCTCCTGCTCGCGAACGAAGTGCTCGATGCACGGCGCCTGGGGGTGCTCGAGGCGCGGGTCACGCTGGCCGTGGACTCGCACGAGACGATCGAAGCCGCCGTGGCCGGCGGCGTGCGCGAAGTGCTGATCGACGTCAACGTCGGGCTACCCCGCTGTGGCTGTGCGCCCGCTGAGGCGGGCCCGCTGGCGGCGCTCGCGCGGCGGCGCGGCCTCGAGGTGCGCGGCGTAATGGGCTACGAGGGGCACGCCATGGGAATCGTCGACCGCGCGCAACGCGAGGCCCTGGTGGAAGAGAGTATGCGGCTGCTGCGCACCGCCCACGCCGATGTCGGCGGGGAAGTGATCTCGGCCGGCGGCACCGGCAGCTACGACTGCAACGCCAGCGCCAGCGAGATCCAGGCCGGCTCCTACGCCCTGCTCGACACCGCGTACGCGGGCCTCGGCCTGCCCTTCCGGCCGGCGCTCTCGCTTCTCGCCACGGTCGTGTCGCTCTCGGCTACCTACGCCGTCGCCGACTGCGGCCTCAAGGCACTGGGCATGGATCACGGCAACCCGCGCATCGACGGCGCGCGGGTGCTCTTCTGCTCCGACGAGCACGTGACGTTCGCGCCCGACGGCGCCGCCTTCGGCGTGGGCGACCGCATTCGCGTGTGGCCGGCCCACGTGGACCCGACCGTCGCGTATCACGAGAAGATGCACGTGGTTGCCGACGACGCCGTCATCGAGACCTGGGCTGTGGATCTGCGTGGCTGGTAGGCCGCGTTTGACCCCGCGCACCCGCCGAGGTATCAAGATCGGCACATACCGTCGTCTGGGTGCCCACCACGGGTGAAAAGGGAAGGCCGTGAGAATCGGCCGCGGTCCCGCCACTGTGAATGGGAAGCCCTGCCAACACGGAGCCACTGGGTCCTACGAGGCCTGGGAAGGCGTTGGCAGAGCGCGCGCGACAAGTCGTCGCGCTTCCCATGAGCCAGGAAACCTGCCCGGACGCACAAACAACGAGCTGCTCTTCGAGGAATGAGAGCGGTGCGGTGCTGCCACCACGCGATCGCGAACCGGCCCGCTGCCCGCCCCCATGCACTGCGCAGGGCGGCGGAGGCTCGACATGGCTGCGTCCCTCACCCGCCGCGCGGAAACGGCGGAGGGCATTCTTCGGACCCTCTGCATTCTTCTCACCGCCACGCTCCTGGCGTTCGGAACGCCCGCCGGCGCGGAGACACCGGATGACGATGCGGCCAGCGCGGCAGCCGCTGTGCCGGACACGCGTCCGATCCAGGACATCGGCAAGGTGTCGATCACCGCAACCCGCGGCGAGCGCGATCCGATGCAGGTCGCCGGCAACGTGACCGTCCTCGATCGCGCGCAGATCGAAGCCACCGGCGCGCGCAGCATCCCGGATCTGCTGCGGCGCCAGACCGGACTCTTCGTCACCAGCACCACCAGCAACCCGGCGGGCGTGCAGGTCGAGGCGCGCGGCTTCAACAACGGCGGCGCGCTCGGCTCGAGCCTGCTGGTGCAGGTCGACGGGCGTCGCGTCAACGAAGCGGACACCGGCAACACAGACTGGTCGCTGATTCCGCTCGACCAGATCGAGGCGATCGAGATCGTGCGCGGGCCCGTGAGTGCCATCTACGGCGACAACGCCGTTGGCGGCGTGATCAACATCCGCACACTGCCGCAGCAGGGTCCGCTGCGGGTCACCGGCCGCGGCCGGATCGGTCGCTACGACACCTACGATGGCAGCGTGCGCGCGACGGGCACGCTGGGCAATGTCACGGGATCGTTGCTCTACTCGGGCTACGACACCGACGGCTACCGGGATCGCTCCACATTCGATCACGAGCGGGTGGATGCCAGTGTCGAGTACGCCGGCAACTCGTTCGCGGTGGGCGCAAAGGGTGGCTACGACGACAACGATCGCGAATTTCCCGGCGCTCTCGATCCGCTGGAGCTGGCGGGGCCCCGCGGCCGCCGCGGCGCGGACCCGGACAGCGTTGGCGACGAATCGGCGGTGGAGGCCTACTACGTGCAGGCCTGGATGGAGTACTTCCTGTCGGACGACATTCAGCTGCGTCTCGAGCCGTTCTACAACCACCGGACCGACGACGTCCTGATCTCTACGGCCACAAGCGGCCAGTTCGACATCCAGACCGAGAAGCGCTCCGCCGGCGTCAACGCGCAGCTGCGCGTCGATCGCCAGATCCACGGTCACGAGAACCGCTTCCTCGCGGGCTTCGAGTTCCTGTACAACGACGTGGAGACCGAGTCCACGTTCATCTCCATATTCGGTCCCAGCACGCTCCTCATCGACAGCGAGCGAGAGCTCTACTCCGGCTACGTGCAGGAAGAGTTCTCCGTCAACGAAGACATCCTGCTCTCCGGCGGCGTGCGCATCGATCGCGCGCGCTACGACATCGAGACCCTTTCCGTCGGCGGCTCGCCAGATCGGGCACGACCGGACTTCACCCTGTGGAGCCCCCGGGCGTCGATCACCTACCGCTTCGTGGAATGCCTTTCGGGCTACCTCTCGTACTCGCGCGGCTTTCGCCTGCCGAATTTCGACGAAGACGCCCCCTTCTTCGGCTCGGTGCCGGATCTCGACGAGCAGATCTCGGATTCGCTCGAGGTCGGCCTCAAGGCCCGCAGCGAGCGGGTGTCCGGCGGGCTGTCGTTCTACTGGATGTGGGTCGAGGACGAGATCCTCTTCGATCCCATGAACTTCAGCAACACGAATCTCGAGCGCGTTCGCCACCGGGGCATCGAGGCCTCCATCGACGTCGCCGTATTCGAGTGGCTCTCCGTCTACGCGAACTACACCCTCGACGACGTGCGCATCACTCGGGAGTCCGATTCCCAGTTCCGGGGCCATCGCATGCCGCTGACCCCGCTTCACCGCGGTACGGTCGGCGCGACCGCCTGGCTGCCGTACTCGTTCGAGATCAACGCGAACCTGAACCTGGTCGGAAGCCGCAAGCTCGCGAACGATTTCGGCGGAGACCTGCGCGACTTGCCGCGCTACGAGGTGCTCGACCTGTTTTTCGCCTGGCGCCCGAAGATCACCGAGCACATTTCGGGAGAGCTCACCCTCGGCCTCTACAATGTGGCGAACGAGAAATACAACGGCTTCGGCGCGAGCTTGACGCCGTTTAGTGGTCCGTTCGCCTCTGTCCCGACGCGCTTCGTTAACCCCGCCGTCAAGCGCACCTGGCAGGTGGGCCTCAGCTTCACGGTGACGCTGTGACACGCGCGCTGGCCTTCGCACTGGTGCTGCTGCTCGCCGCCGCCACAGGGGCGGCGGACGATGCCTCGGACGTGGTGGCCACCAACGCGCCGCCGCGCTTCGTCGATGCCGGCCCGCAGCGGGTGCACGCCCGTGAGCGGCTGACGGAGATCCAGCGCCGCATCCAGGCAGCGTTGCGCTACCCGCCGCTGGCGCGCGAGCGAGAGCTCGAGGGAACTGCCGTGCTGCGCTTCGACATCGACGCCGAAGGCACACCCCGCGATGTGGTGCTTCACGCGTCATCGGGGCTGGCTTCGCTCGACCGCGCGGCCACGGCCGCGGTCGGCGCCGCCGCCCCGCTGCCCTGGGTCTACGGCCGCCTGGAAGTGCCCGTGCTGTTCTTGCTGGAGCGCCGCAGGTAGAGCAGGAGCTGCTCGTCGGGAACCTCACTCGCCGGAGTGACGAAGCGATGCGGCGCCGGGATGAAGCGCGAAGCCGAGAGCGCCGGGACATTGTTGTGGTGCACGTCGGCCACGGGCAGCCGCACTTCTTCCCAGTCGCCGTCGCGCAAGAACGGCCCGAGCGCTCGCAGGCTGCGCGGCCAGCGCCGGCGCGGGATCACCACGTCCGGCGCCAGGTCGCGTTCGCGCCGCAGGTTGTTGAGCGAGAGCCCCACGATGACGTGGCTGTCGAGGTAGTACATGAAGGCGTACTCCTCGTAGTTGGTTGCGATGACGAGCTGCTCCGGGTGCTCGTAGCGCTCTGCCAGGAATGGGATCGCGTAGTCGAGGGGGCCGCGGGCGGGCTCTGCCAGCTCGGCCAGGCGGCCCTCCACAGCCGGCAGCCCGGGCACGCGCAGCGCCAGCGTCAGTAGCGCAATGCCTGCGGCTGCCGCGGTGCAGGCCCAGCGCCTTCGCGACGCGCGCCGGCCCGCCGCGTCGACGAGTGCGAAGGCGTCGAGCAGGAAGGCGCCCGTGAGCGCCGGGCTCGACACGATGAAGTAGCGTTCGAGCGCGAGCGGGTTCAGGCAGCCGAAAGCCACGGTGCCGGCGCTGAACAGCAACAGCCCCGCCGCGATCGCTCGGCTCTCGCGGCTGCCGGCTCGCAGCTGCCAGGCCGCCACGCGCACGACCAGTGCCGGCGCCAGAAATTCGTGGCGCAGCAGATGCGCGACGATGCTCCAGAGATTCGCCAGGTAATCCGCCGGCCCGAAGCCAAAGCTGCGCGAGAACTCCGCAGCGTTCTCGAACATCTCGAACCACGCGACGAAGGGCGCGACCAGCGCCCCGGCCACCGCAACGGGGACCAGATCACGCCAGGTGGTGCGCCGCTGCCAGAGCGCCCACAGCCGCTCTGCACTCAAGAACAGCACAACCGTGAAGTAAGCCTGGAAGAAGACGTGAAAAAGCGCGAAGAGCAGCAGTATCGACGCCGTGGCCCAACGCGCAAAGCTGCCGGCGCGAAACACCGCGTAACGCAGGTGCTCGCGGCACAGGGCGCCCGCCAGGAACACGACCAACGCGTAGTAGCGCACCTCCCGCAGGTGCAGGACGAGCGATACGGACAGCGTGGCGAGCAGCCCGAAGGCGGCAGCAAAACGCCAGGCCCGCTCGGGCTCGCGGGCAAACACCGGCAGCAGGGCCCAGAGCCACAGCCCTATGCCCAGGGCACCCGCCAGCGCGAAGGGCAGGCGCAGGCGCGCCGTGCGGGACGCAAAGTCGGCGACCCCATCGGCCCACCAGAGGCCCAGCGTCGCGTAGTAGAACTGTCCCCAGGTCGTGCCGATGTAGGCGTCCGGGCCCTCCTTCACCCCCAGAGCGATGTTCGGGCCGAACTGGTAGACGACGTTGCGCTGGCCGTGAACCTTCGGGTAGCCGTGCTCGCGCACGCGCTGGCCGAACATCGCCGTCTCGGCCTCGTCCGCCCAGAGGAGCGGCTGCCCCAGCCCGTGGAGCAGGGACAGCCCCAGGGCCAACGCCGCGATTCCGGCGAGGGCGACGTCGGCGCCGCGCAGTACATGTATCTTTTTGCCCACAGCTCCGTGCCTGCCCGATGGCTCAGCTTCGGGGAGCATGGTATCGGTACGGGGCCTCGCCGTCCCCCAGGGACGGGGGGCCGCTCGGTGAGCACTCGCACGGGCGATTCGATCGGAGGGGTGACTTGGGCCGCATCAAGTTGGCAGTCGTAGGCGTGGGCAACTGCGCGAGTTCACTCATCCAGGGCATCGAGTACTACAGGGGCTGCACGCCCGAGGCCAGCGCCGGGCTGATCCACTGGGACATCGGCGGCTACGGGCCCTCGGACATCGACGTGGTGACCGCCTTCGACGTGGACGTGCGCAAGGTCGGCAAGGACATCTCCGAGGCGATCTTCGAAGCTCCGAATTGCACCGCGGTCTTCTGCAGCGAAGTATCCAAGACCGGCGTTCGCGTGCGCATGGGTGTGCCTCTCGACGGCGTTGCCGATCACATGAAGGAATTTCCGGAAGAGCGCACCTTCCTGGTCTCCGACGCCACGGTCCCGACGCGCGACGAAGTGGTCGCCGTGCTGCGCGACTCCGGTGCCGAAGTGCTGGTGAACTACCTGCCGGTGGGCTCCGAGCAGGCGGCGCGCTTCTATGCCGAGTGCGCCCTCGAGGCCGGCTGCGCGCTGGTGAATTGCATCCCCGTCTTCATCGCCAGCGACCCGGCGTTCGCGCAGCGCTTTGCAGATGCGGGACTTCCCATCATCGGGGACGACATCAAGGCGCAGCTGGGCGCGACCATCACCCACCGCACGTTGACGGACCTCTTCGGCAAGCGGGGCGTCAAGCTCGCGCGCACGTACCAGCTCAACACCGGGGGCAACACCGACTTCCTCAACATGCTGAATCGCAGCCGCCTGGCCTCGAAGAAGGAATCCAAGACCGAGGCCGTGCAGTCGGTGGCCCTCGAACGCATAGCGGACGAGAACATCCACGTGGGTCCCAGCGATTACGTGGCCTGGCAGAACGACAACAAGGTGTGCTTCCTGCGCATGGAGGGCGAGCTCTTCGGTGGAGTGCCGATGAACCTCGAAGTGAGGCTCTCGGTCGAGGATTCGCCGAACTCCGCCGGCGTGGTGGTCGACGCGATCCGCTTCGCAAAGCTGGCCCTCGACCGCGGCGTGTCCGGACCTCTGGAAAGCCCCTCGGCCTACTTGATGAAGCACCCGCCGCGTCAGTTCACCGACGACGAGGCCCACCGCCGCACCGAGGCCTTCTTGGCCGGGCAGCGCGAACGCTGAGGCTCACCCTTTCACGCTGCATTTTCGCGTTGGCCGTTCTGCTCGCGGCTTGTGCCAACCCCCTGCCCGCTCCCGACGTTGCGCGCGTCGCCTTCGACCCGGCCGACGCACCGGCCCGCGGGCGCGCCGATGCCCCGGTGCAGATCGTCGAGTTCGCCGACTTTCGCTGTCCCTACTGTGCGCGCTTCCAGCCCATCCTGAAGCGACTCCTGGCCGAGTATCCCGACGACGTGCGGCTCGCCTTCGTGCACATGCCGGTGGTGGCGCAGGATTCCGGGCGGGCGGCCGTCGCGGCCGAGGCGGCGCGGCAGCAGGGCGACTTCTGGGGCATGCACGACGCACTGTTCGCCCGCAGCGCCGCCCCGTTGGACGAAGCCGAGCTCCGGGCGGTCGCCCTCACGCTGGGCCTCGATGCCGAGCGTTTCTCGGCGGACCTGCGCGACCCGGCACTGCTGACCCGCGTGCGCGCCGACCTCGTGCGCGTCGAACGCCTCGGGCTCGACGCCACACCGGCGCTCCTGGTCAACGGCCGCCTCTTCGTCGGCCTGCAGACCTACCCCCGCTTGCGTCGAGTCGTGGACGAGGAGCTCGCCGCCGCGCAGTAGCCCGGCGCCCGTTGCCGACCCGGTGAGCGGGAGCCGGCCATCACGTAAAGCGGAAGCTCGACGACACGCCATCCGGTAGCGGCTGCCGCATGGAGCGCGGCCTGCCGTTCCTGGCCCGCGCGTCAGTGAACCTTTTTCGAGCCCCCGACGTCATAGACAGCATGGCACCGCCGCTCCCGAGGATCGCATGAGCCACCGCTTCACCGTCGCGCTTCGCGTCTGCCTGAATTGCCAGCAGGCCTTTGGCGTGGGCCTGTGGCCCTGGAGCGGCGCGCCCTGGAAGCGCACCCACGGGTTGTGCCAGCGCTGCCACACGCAACTCACGGCCGCCCTCGATGACGAGCGGCCGGCGGAGCATCGCTCGATGGTCGAGGTCGTTCCGCCGGCCGCGTAAGTTCTAGAGGCCTAGCTCGCGCCGCCTGGCGTGTACCAGATGGGAGAAGTCCAGGCGCGCTCCTGAATCACCCGCGGCAGCTGCGGGTCGTCGCACTCCGCGGGGCGCTCGTCGCCCTCGAGACCGACGCACTGCCAGGCCGAGTAGCGGCAGCTCGGATTCTCGACGACTCGCGCGTAATAGACCGCGTTGCGATCCGCATCGAAATCCGGGTCGCGCCACACCGCGCACAGGGAGCGATGCCCCACCCCGCTCGGCGCGCAGCGATCCGTGTCCACCGTGGCGCCGTTGTCGCCACCGGCCACGTCGAAGACGGCTTGATGGGAGTTGCCGTCGTCATCGACCCAGCCCTTGATGATCTGGATGCGCTGCAGCAGGCCCCCCGGTGCACTGCGCGTCCCGACGTCCCGCTCGGCGGTGGTGAGAAAGACCGGCCCGGCCGCGCCCTCGGGCTGGGCCGGCAGATCGTCACCCATCGCGACGCCGCCCGCGTAGGCCTTCTCGAGAAGCGCGCGGTCGTTGCACAGACCGTCGGCGTAGCGCCAACCGGCGAAGAAGCGCGGGCGGATGCGCGGCCCGCTGGTTCCGAACACCTCGCGCCGGCGCATGGCCTCGAAGAGTGCATCGCGGGAGTTCTCCTCCGCCCAGACACCGATCAAGCCGCCCGGCCCGTTCGAGGTGTTCCCCCCGTAGGCGTCCGGGTCGAGGGTCACCCGCTTGGCGGGCTCGTCGTCGGTGATGCCCAGGTGGCCGGGCCAGCTGCGCTCCTCGACGCCACCGGCCAGGGCATTGTGGGTGTCGGTGCTGGCCATCAGGCCGACCTTGTACGGGTTGACCCCGATGCGCGCCTCCTCCTTCAGACCCTCGGTGAGCGCGTAGCGCACATAGCTGAGCGGCGAGAAGCAGTCGGGACCGCGATGCGGCACGGAATCCGCCAGCGGGCCGGTGTAGCAGGTGTCCTCCTCGCTCAACTTCCCGAGCAGCATCGCGAACTTCTCGAAGTCACACAGCGGATCGTCGGCGCCCAGCACGCTCGCTACACGCGGCGCGCACTCGGAGTCGCCCTTGTGCTGCATGATCTCGACGATGGGCTCCAGGGCGCGCCGCAGCTCTGCGCGCTGACGCTGCGCCTCTTCGGTTGCAGCCCCGGGATAGTCGACGGCGAACAGGCGGCCATTGCTGATGTTCGAGTTGTGAGGGATCGCGATCGCGTCGCAGCCGGTGCCGGAGTCGAGGCAGGTCTGCTTCAGCAGCTCCCAGAGCTTCCACTCGCGCTTCACCTCGAGGTAGCTGATCGGGCGCCGGGGAACCGTGGCATTGCGAAAGATGACGTTGCGGTGGAAGTTGGAACCGAGCCGGTAGGAGCTCCACTCGTAGGCCACGAAGGTCGTGCGGTCGCAGCGGGGGCTGGTGTCGTTCCAGTGCTCGGCGGCATCGATGACTTCCTGCCAGATGCGCTCGGTCCGCTCCCCACAGACCGACAAGTCGTCGCCGCAGACCTCGCGATCCCGGCTGCTCCACGGGCTGATGATCGCCAGACCCAGGTCCAGCGGCGATTTGGCGTCACGTTGGCGCTCGCAAAAGGCGGAGTCGTAGCCGGCGGACTCGGGCTCGTTGCACAGCTCGAGTTCCGCCAGGAACTCGGCGTGATCGGTGACGGCCGCAAAGTCGAGCGGGCGATCGATGCGCACCTCTCGCGTGCCGCGCCCCTCGGCATCGAGCGGCGGCAGCCGCACGGGCTCACCGAAGGCGTAGCGGTAGGCGTCGTTGGGCCTCAACTTCACGTCGTACATGAAGGCGTCGCTCGACAGCCCGGTGTGGACGTGAAGGTCGCCGAAGTAGGCATTGCGCAGCCGTGCGCGCTGCCGACACTTCGGGCGCGCCGGCGGCGCCGCATCGGACACCACCTCGAAGTGCTCGATCTCGAGCGGATCGCTGCAGGCGAGCGCTGCGGCCGCCCACACCAGGATCGTCGCCGCCAGCACTCGCTTTCGAAGCCAATTACTCAAGCCGGCCCCTCCCCATTCGCCATGACGCTACCACGCGACGGAGCGGCTCAGGCAGATTTGCCCATCAATTCCGCGAACGATCAGGTTCCCGTCAGCCATGACAACGGTTCGCGACAGCCCATTGAACCCTGCCTGCTCGAGCCCGGCTGCCAGGCCGCGCGGGCCAGCGGGAGTGCGGCCGCGGCGAGCTTCACTGGCCGCCGCGACCGCCACGAGGCATCCGAGCGCAACACTCCGGCAAGGGACTAGCACCGCGGTGCTTGCGCCCATTCCAGCTTTCTCGCGCCAGCCCGAGAGACTATGCTCCTGGAGACGAGCGACAGGAGGCCGGCATGGACACCCGCTTCGAGATTTCTGTGGGGGAGCTCGAGCCGGGTTGCCCGCTCCCGGGGCTCATCGAAGCGGCGCCCGGAGCAGAGCTCTCCGCCTTCGCCAGCAAGCACCGCTCGGCGATCCGCGCCGCGCTGCTCGAATACGGTGGCCTGCTCTTCCGCGGCTTCGGCGTGACGGAAGCGTCGCAGTTCGAGGACTTCACCCTCGCCCTGGACCTGCCGCTGATGGAATATCCCCGCGGCATGACGCCGAGAACACGGGTGCAGGGACGAGTCTTCACCTCGACGGACACGCGACCGGACTTCCCGATCCCCCTCCACACCGAGATGTCCTACGCACACATCCACCCGCAAGGACTCGTATTCAGCTGCACGACCCCGGCTACAGAGGGTGGGGCCACCCCACTCGTCGACCTGCGGCGAGTTCTCGCCAGGATCCCCGAGGCCGCCGTCGCCGAGCTCGAGCGCCGCGGGCTTCAATACATCCAGATCGTCCCGCTGGAGCCGACTGCGATTCTCACGCGCACGTGGCCCGACATGTTCGGGACCCGGGATCATTCGGAGGTCGAGCGCATTGCAGCCAAGCAGCACAACGAATGCAGCTGGCTCGAAGATGGGTCGCTTCGTCTTCTCGCCCGGATGCCTGCCTTCCGCCGGCATCCGAAGACGGGCGAGCGGGTCTGGTTCAACCAGGCCGCCGTCTGGTGCGGATCGATGTCGGAGGAGCTCGCGGAATTGGCCGAGGCCGGAGAGGAGCCCGACGCTCCCGATCCGAACGGAACGCCGGGGCTCGACGCATCCAAGACGCTCGACTGCCGCTACGGCGACGGTGGCGCGCTGCCCGCCGACGTGATCGGCGACGTACGACGCAACCTGCGCGAGCTGACCGCCTCGTTCCCCTGGCAGCGCGGCGACCTCATGCTCATCGACAACCTGCGCGTGGGCCACGGCCGCACCACCTACCAGGGAGAGCGCCGGGTGCTCGCCGCGCTCGTCTCCGAGCTCTGGCACGAGTAACGACCCGCCGGCGAAGCGGGGAGCCTCGACGCCCCTCGAGCGGCTGACGACCCGCCCGAAGTCCCCCGCCACTTTCGCGCGAGATTTCGAGCGAGCTACGCTCGGCCGTTGCGCCAATCCAGAACGACAAGCACGGAGACTCTCCCATGGCGGTATCCCCGGTCCAGCTGCTCCGAGTCGACATGAGCCGAATGAGTGTCGAGAGCGAACCCCTGCCCGAAGCCTGGACCCTGCTCGGCGGCCGTGCGCTCTCATCACGCATCCTGCTCGAGGAGTGCGATGCGACCTGCGACCCACTCGGTCCGGAGAACCTCCTGATCTTCGCCGGCGGTGTGCTCGGCGGCACCGCCGCGCCGACCTCCGGGCGCCTCTCGGTCGGCGCCAAGAGCCCACTCACCGGCGGTATCAAGGAGGCGAACGCCGGCGGCAACCCCGCCCAGCATCTCGCGCGCCTCGGCTACCGAGCCATCGTCGTCTCCGGCCAGCCCGCCGACCCCGACGCCCGCTTCGGCCTCGAAGTCGACGAGCAGGGCGCACGCCTGGTTGCCGCGGACGAGCTCAAAGGACTCTGGACCTACGCTACCTGCGAGCGGCTCGCCGAGCTCTACTCGAAGCAGGCTTCGTTCATCTGCTGCGGCCCGGCCGGCGAGCTGCGGCTCGGCGGGGCGTCGGTCGCCTGCACCGACCAGGAGAGCCGCCACCCGACGCGCCACGCGGGGCGCGGCGGGATGGGCGCCGTGATGGGCGCGAAGGGCCTCAAGTTCGTCGCGGTGGAGCCCGGAAAGACTCGCCTGCGGCGGGCTGCCCAGCACGAGGAGTTCCTCGCCCTCGGCAAGAAATTCGGCCGCGCCTATCGCGATGGCCCCCAACCCTTCGCCAAGGGAACGGTGGTCGGCGTGCAATTCGCGAACGTGATCCACTCGCTTCCCACTCGCAACCGGATCGCGGGCCAGTCTTCCCACGTCGACACGCTCGATGGCAACCTGATCTACGAGAGCTTGGCCGAGCGCGGTGGCGGGATGCACAACTGCCTCACCGGCTGCGTCGTCCAGTGCTCGAACGTCGTTCACGACGCCGAGGGCAACTACAAGACCTCGGCGCTGGAGTTCGAAACGCTGGCACTCCTCGGCGCCAACTGCGACGTCGAGCATTGGGACGACGTCGCCGATCTCGACCGGCTCTGCGACGAACTCGGGCTCGACACGATCGAGACCGGCGCTGCCATCGCCATCCTGATGGAGGCCGGCCGGATGAAGTGGGGCGACGTCGATTCGATGAAGGCGCTCTTCTACGAGATCGCAGAGGGCAGCGAGCTCGGCCGCGCGATCGGTGGGGGCGCGGTCGCAACAGGGCGATACACGGGACACCACCGCGTGCCCGCGGTGAAGGGGCAAGCCATCCCCGCCTGGGATCCGCGGCCTCTCAAGGCCACCGGCGCCACCTACGCGACCAGCGCCATGGGTGCCGACCATACGGCAGGGCTGCTGTTGGAAACCGGCATGCCGGTCGAAGATTGTGCGCAGCACTCCCAGGAAAAACAGATCGTGAACGCAATCTGCGACGGCTCGGGCTTCTGTGAGTTCATCGGCCCGACCCCCGACGACATCCGCATATTCTACGGCTTCATGATCGGCCGAGAGGTTAGCCGTGAAGAGATCGCCGACCTCGGCTGGCAGGTGCTCGAAGACGAGTGGGAATTCAATCGCCGCGCCGGCTTCACGGTGGCGGACGACGTGTTGCCGGAGTGCATGCTCACCGATCCGGTCGGCCCTGCCAGCGACGTCTTCGATCTCCCCGCGGAGGTCCTCGCCGACGTGAAGGTGAGGAAGCCTCTGCGGCCGGAGTTGTTCTCGATCAAGGCAGCGGGCTGACAGCCCCCACCGGCTCAGCCGTGGGGCTCCTCGCGCGTGCAGTCTTCTCTTCGTTGACACCCACCGCCATCCGAACAGCTGCCACCGCAGCTCGGACGCGGCCGGCCACGCTGCGACAGGCCGAAGACGATGAAGAGCAGAGCCACCATCAGCAACGCGGCGAGCTCGCTCATGACGAGCTCAGCAAGCCGGCAAACCCCATGAAGCCCAGCGAGAGGCTGCCCGCGATGATCAGCACGAGCCCCATGCCGCGCGCGATCGAAGGAACGTCCGCCAGCTCGGTCTCCTCCCGGATGGAGGCCATGAGTACGAGCGCGAGCGTGAGGCCGAGCCCCGCACCGACGGCGAACGCGAGGCCCTCGAAGAACCCGTAGCCGCGGTTGGTCTGGAAAATGGCGAGGCCCAGAATGGCGCAATTCGTCGTGATGAGCGGAAGGTAGATCCCCAGCTCGCGAAAGAGCACGGGACTCACCTTCTTGATCACCGTCTCGACGACCTGCACCAGCGACGCGATCACGACGATGAACGCGATGATCCGCAGATACGGCGCCTTCACCAAAACGAAAGCGTTGAGGAAGGAGACGCTCAGCGAAGTCACCACCAGGACGAAGATGTTGGCGGCCCCCATTCGCAGTGCGGTCTCGACCCGCGACGACACGCCCATGAAGGGGCACAGTCCAAGAAAGAGCGCCAGCGTGAAGTTGTTGACGACCAGGGCCGAGAGGAAGATCCAGACCAGCTCACTCATGCCGCATCTCCCCTCGAGCTCGCTCGCTCGGAGAGCGACATCCCCAGCGCGGGGCTCGGCTCCATGTCCGCGCCCGCCGGAACCCCGCCGGCCTTCACGCGCTCCCGACGCCGTTCCTCCCACCACGCCAGGCCGAGCAGCAGCACGCCCAGCGTGAGGAAGCCACCCGGCGGCAGGATCATCACAACCCAGGGTTCGTAAGACGGTCCGAAGAGCGGAACGTTCAGGAAGCTGCCGCTGCCCAGCACCTCACGCGTGCCCCCGAGCATGACGAGGGCCAGTGTGAAGCCGGCGCCCGTCCCTACCGCGTCCAGCAGCGCCCGGCCCACCGGCCGCCTCGAGGCGAAGGCCTCCTGCCGACCCAGGATCATGCAGTTCACGACAATCAGCGCGATGAAGGCACCGAGTGCCTTGTGGATGTCCGGCAGCAGCGCGGCGAGGCAGAGATCCGCCACGGTCACGAAAGTCGCGATGATGAGGATGTAGACCGAGATGCGAATTTCACCCGGAATCCAGCGTTTGCAGAGCGAGACCAGCAGGCTCGAGCCGCAGAGCACGAAGAAGGTCGCGAGCCCCATGGCGAGGCTGTTCTCCACATTGTTGGTCACTGCCAACGCCGGGCACAGGCCGAGCATCTGAATCAGGACGGGGTTCTCGCGCCAGAGACCGCGCAGGAGATCCTGCTGGGGAGTCGTCTGCCTCATCGCACGACCTCCTGGAAATGAGCCTCGATCCGTGGCCGCAGCCGCTCGAGCGAGTTGTTGATGATGCGAACCACCGCGCGTGACGAAATGGTGGCCCCGGTGATGGAATCGATTTCGCCCTCTTCCCCCTTCGGCCGCTTGACCGCCTCGAGTGGCGGCCGCGCGCCGGCGAACTGCGCGACGAAGCGCGCGTCCTTCTGGATCTTGTCTCCGAGCCCCGGCGTCTCCTTGCTCTCCAGCACCTTCATTCCGAGCAGCGTGCCGCTCTGGGGATCGAAGCCATAGATGAGCCCCACGATGTCCTGGAACCCCGCCTCGGCCGCCGTCACCGCGACGCCGGTCGCGCGCCCGCCCTCGTCGAAGCCGACGTAGACCAGCACCGCATTTGCCGGCTGAACGTCCTCGCGCGGCAGTTCGACCAGCCCAGCCTCGGTGACGCTGAGAGCCTCGTAGCGGGCCGGCTGCTGGAGAACCTCGGTGACCGCCAGCCGCACGGCCTCGGCCCTGTGGGCCTCGATGGCGGGCAACGTTGCGTTGAAGACCATGACGATGAGCAGGCCAGCCAGCGCGCCCGCTGCCCCGAGCGTGAGAATCATGCGCAGCGACGAGACCTCGTCCCCGAGCGCAGCGGGCTCGGCGGCCGGTTCGTCCGGCAGCGCCTCGTCCCCGACCAGCCCGCGGCGCTGGGCGTCGCCGATGTTGCCGCTGCGCTCCTCGCTCACGATCCGCCCTCCGCCTCGATCGCGCCGAAGACGCGCGGCTGGGTCGCCCGGTTGATGAACGGCACGAGCGCGTTCATCAGGAGGATCGCGTACATCACGCCCTCCGAGAGCCCGCCCCAGAGCCGGATCACGATCACGAGCAGGCCGATGCCCGCACCGAAGATCCAGCAGCCTCGATGCGTGACGGGCGAGGTCACCATATCGGTCGCCATGTAGACAGCCCCCAGCATGAGCCCGCCCGAGAAGAGCGTGAAGACGGGGCCCGGATAGCGGGCCGCATCGAGCAGGTGCAGGCCCCCGGCCAGCAGCGCGACCGTGCAGAAGATGCTTGCCGGGATCCGCCACTCGAGGTGCCTGCGCACCGCCAGGTAGAGCCCGCAGACGAGAATCACGAGCCCCGAGGTCTCGCCGAGCGAACCAGCGGTCGTGCCGAGCACGAGGTCCCAGCTCGAGGTCGCGGTCTGTTCGAACTTCATCAGGCCGAGCGGGGTGGCCCCGGAGAAGGCGTCCTGGGTGGCGGGGCTCATCAGCGGCAGGGCGAAGTTGTCGCCTCGCAGGCTCCACCAGCTTTCGGCCCGCACCGGCCACGTCGTAATCGCCACGGGGAACGCGGCCTGAAGGAAGGCACGACCGAGAAGCGCCGGGTTGAACACGTTCTGCCCGAGGCCGCCGTAGACGAGCTTCCCGAAGCCAATCCCGAAAGCGCCGCCGAGAAACGCCATCCAGAGCGGCAAACCCGGCGGCAGCGTCAGGCCGAGCAGCAGGCCCGTGATGGCCGCCGACCCGTCGCAGAGCCGACGCGTGCCCCGCTGCCCGAAGCACATCTCGGTGGCGAGCGCCCCGGCGCAGCTCGCCGCCAGCAGCAGCGCCGCGCTGGGGCCAAAGAAGTAGATCGCGCTGGCGACCACCGGCACCAGGCTCGCCACCACCGACCACATGATCGTCGGGGTGCTGTCGCCGCCTTTCACGTGGGGCGAAGCGCTGACGCCGAGCGCAGGCTCGCTCATGCTGCGGGCCGCCTGCGCAGCGCAGCCTTTGCCGTCGCGAAGAGGTGGCTGAGCGGGATGTTCGAGGGGCACGCGTAGGAGCAGCAGCCGCAGAGCATGCAGTCCATCAGGTTGTGCTCGAGCATCTCGCTGAAGCTCTCCTTCCTCGCCAGGCTGCCGAGGCGCTGCGGGTTGAGGAAGACGGGGCAGGCCTCGAGGCAGCGTCCACAGCGGATGCACGGGTGGCTGTCCCGCAGCCGCGTCTCGTTCGTGCTCAGCACCAGGACCCCGCTCGTCCCCTTCAGCACGGGCGTGTCGAGGCTGGCCACCGATGCGCCCATCATCGGACCGCCAAAGATGATCTCGCTCGCGTCGTCGTCGAGGCCCCCGCTGCCCTCGATGAGATCGCAGAGCTTCGTGCCCACCGGAACAATCCAGTTGCCCGGCTTGCGCACGCCCGGGCCCGTCACCGTCACGATCCGCTCGATCAATGGCAGGCCGGTTTCGAAGACCTCGGCGAGCATCGCGATAGAGCCCACGTTCTGCACGACCGCGCCGACGTTGCCCGGAAGCCCGCCCGACGGCACCTCCCGATCCAGCAGAACCTTGATCAACATCTTCTCGGCGCCCTGCGGGTACTTCACATCCAGCCCCACTACCTCGATGTCGAGATCGCGCGGCGCCGCCCGGCGCATCGTCTCGATCGCGTCGGGCTTGTTCCGCTCGATCCCGACGACTGCGCGCTCGATTCCGAGGCAACGGAGCATGATGCGAACGCCGGTGTAGACACGATCCGCGTACTCGAGCATGACGCGGTGGTCGGAGGTGAGATAGGGCTCGCACTCGCAGCCGTTCACCACCAGCGTGTCGATCGTCTGGTCGGCGGGGGGCGACAGCTTCACATGGGCCGGGAATGCGGCGCCGCCGAGCCCCACAACCCCCGCGGCCTGCACCGCCGAAACGATCTCCTTTGGCGCCAGCCCCTCCCAATCCGGCACCAGCCGCCGGCGCGGCATCTGGGCCGCGTAACGATCGACGACGATGCGCACTGCAGGCTCGAAGCCCCCGCTCGGGTGGGGCCACGGCCCGATGGACCTCACCCGCCCGGCCGCCGAAGCGTGCACCGGCGAGGAGATGAAGCCAGCCGCCGCACCGATCATGTCCCCGCGCTCGACGCGGTCACCGGCGCGCACCAGAAGCTTCGCCGGCGCGCCGGTGTGTTGCCGCAGGGGCAGCACCACCTCATCGGGAAACGGCAGCCGGCGAATCGGGCTCGCCGCCGTGAGTTCCTTCGCGTCGCCCGGGTGCACCCCGTTGCGGAAGGTGAGAGCTCTGCTCATGCGCGGCTCAGCTGAAGCGCTCTGCACGCTTGATCAGCTTGTCGAGGTTCTTCTCACTCGGATCGAGCGGGCTTCCGGGGTGGATGATCTCGACGGGGCAGGCCTCGGCAGCCATCACGAGCTGCTTGAAGGTCCCCGCCCTCGCGTCCTTGATGTAGGCCTGGTTGTTCTCGTCGTAGACGAAGAGCTTCTTGTTGATCTTGAGGCAGTCGTCGCAGCTCGTACACAGTTCGGTGTCGATGTAAGGCTCCATCGCCAGCACGTCTTCTTCGACCACAGGCTCCGCCGCCACGGCGGGCGCACTCTCGACGACAGTCTCGGGCTCTGGCTCGATCGCTGGCGCCGCAGCCGCAGGTTCCGACACTGCCGGCCGAGGTGCGGACAGCGCCGGCGCGCCGGTCGTCTCGAACGGCGCACCGCTCGGAAGTGCGTCCGCCTGCTCGAGGATCTGCGTCACCGTCAGATCGGCGCCCGCACGCAGCAAGCCCTCGGCCATGCGCCGGGCGACGAATCGCGGGTACTCGTTCTGCAGCGCTCCCAGCTTGGCCTCGTACTCGGACCGCAGCGCCTCGCTCTTGCGCTCGAAATCGGCCTCCAGCTCCGACGCGACCGTGTCACGAGCCGTGGACGAGACGACGATCCCCGCCATCTCGCGGAGCTGATGCCAGAAGTGGAGCCGCTCCTCGGCGAGCATCACGACCTCGTGCGCAACGCGAATGCGGCCGAGCCGCCCATCTGCGTCGGTCGTGTAGATGAAGGGCGTGGCGTCCTCGCGCTCCTCCGCGGAGAGGTGAAGGTACTCGTGGAACGGCGTGAGCTCTCCGGTGTCGTCGCCATCGACGAGCGGGCGGAAGTGCTTCCTGAAGCGTGCCTCCTGGGAGGCCCAGTCGGCGGTGGTGACGGGAAGCGTCAGCCTCTGCGCCGCGCCCGCCTCGTCGGTGTACGACAGCTCGTAGCTGGGCCACTCTTCGTCGAGCGCCGGGTTGCCTTCGAGATCGAGGCAGTCCGCGAGGTCGGCACCGCCCTCCGGATCGTAGACGAGGTGGGGAACCGCCCGGCTCTCCAGCGCCAGCCGAGCGGCGTCGGGCGCCGCGTCGTCCGCAATGCCCCACTCCACAGGGCAGGGCGTGTTCAAGATGAAGATCGACGGTCGCCTGACGCGCAGGCCACGCAACACATTGCGGAGCAGGTGGGTCGGCGCCGCCTGGGACGACTGCAGGACGAAGACGCCCCGGTGCGCAATCGCCAGCAGGGCCAGCTCTTTGCGCTCCTCGCTCTTGCCGTGCTGCCCGGCACCGAAGCCGGCCATGTCGGAGACCTGCCCCTGGAAGCCACTCGTGCAGGCCTGGCCCCCGGTATTCGAATACACCTGGGTGTCGACGACGATGACGCGAATCGGCTTGCCACTGGCGAGCAGTCGCGAGAGGTTCTGGAAGCCAATGTCCAGCATCGCCCCGTCGCCGCCGACCGCGAAGAGGGGCGGACTCAGCGCAAATTCTTCGTCGGTGAACTGCTCCCAGTCGAACTTCGCGAAGAAGGCCTCGTCCGCCTCGGGGTCGTACTCGCCCGCCAGCTCGAGCCGTGCACGTCGCACATCGATGAAGCCATCCGCCATCTTGCGCATGTGGCCCTCGAAGATGCCGACGGCCAGCGACGGCGCGTCCTGGAAGAGATGGTTGGCCCAGGGGAAGGGATAGGGGTTGAACGGATACGTGGAGCCCCACACGGAGGTGCAGCCGGTGGAGTTCGCGAAGCCGGCCCGCGCCCTACCCCGGCCACTCGGGCCCTCGGTGTAACGCCAGCGCAGGTCCTCGAGTTTGCGCGACATCTCGAGCAGGCGAGCGACGTCCTCGCGCTTGTCGCCCGCGATCGTCAACCCGGGAGCGTCGGCCCCGCCCTTCGCCACAGCCTCGAGGTCGGCCTCCTCGGCAACCAGGCCGCGCGCCTTGGCCTGCAGGGCTTCGATCAGCTCGTCGAGCTGGCGCACGTGCTCCTCGACGGCGGGAATCATCAGCGCGTTCACGGCGGAGAGCACGAGGTGGATGTCCGTCTTCTCGCCGCAGCCCATGCAGGCGCCGTCTCCGCCGAGGGTCGAGAAGTAGTTCTGCTGTTTGAGCAGAAGCGAGGAGAGCACGCCGATGCCCTCCTGCATGTCCGGGATGTTGACGTATCGATCGTCGGTCTCGGGCAACTTCTTCCAGAGATCCCAGTTGCTGCGGAGCTGCTCGACGACCTCGTCGGTCTGCTTGATCGTGCGCAGGGCGTCGTCGGGACAGACCGTGACGCAGATGTCGCATCCCTTGCAGGTCTCGGGGTTGACGGTGATCGAGAGCAGACCGCCGCTGCCCTTCTGCTTGCGCTCCGGGAGGTCGAAGAAGGGCCCCGTCTTGGCCAGCGGAAAGTCGGCCAGTGCCGAATAGACCGGCGCCCACTCCGCGTCGAGCTCGGCCCGGCGCTCGGGAGACGGGTCGAGCTTCTGAATCACGTCGCTGTAGGCGGCCGAGAGCACCTCCGCGATGTTCTTGAAGGGGACGCCGGTGAGGATCCTCTGCGCTTCCTTGGCCAGGTGCTTGGCGATCTGACGCAGCCGGTTCATGGGCAGGTCTGCACTCTTCACGTGGTCGATGGCCGCCTGCAGGACTTCCTCGACGGTGCTTACGACACCGGGGATGGCCGTGTCCGGGCACTGGGTCCAGCACTGGGCGCAGCCGGTGCAGTTCTCCGGGACAAAATCGGGCACGGAGAAGCGCACACCGGTCATGTCGCGCATGGCACTGGTGGCCGCGGGCATGGCGCTGATCGCGGTGAAGGGATCCGCGATGGGCTCCTGACCCAGCTTGTAGAGCGTGCCCACCTGCTCCCAGAAGCGGCCGGGGTTGCCGATCCCGTCGCGCCAGCCCGCACCGTCGAGGACCTCGGGCATGGCCGGCGGCGGCTCCGGCTCTTCCTCGCGGCTCGCGTCCATGTTCGTGTCGAGGCGCTCCACCTCGTGATAGCCGCGCCGGATCACGCGCAGGTTGTCGGCCACCACCTTTTCACCGAGGTGGCCGAATTTCTTCTCGAGCTGTGCGTGGATGCCGTCGAACAGGTGCTCCTCATCCAGGCCGGCGGCCTCGACGATGGGGGCCGTCCTGAAGAAGGCTCCCATGAAGGCCGCCCCCTGCATGCGGAAACGCAGCTCCGGGTCCGAGGCCTCACTCTGGGCGATCTCGAAACCGTCGAGGTGGTAGACAGCGATGCCCTTCTCGCGGATCGTCTGCCGGGCGCGCTCGGGCAATGCGTTCCAGATCTCGGCCGCGGGAGCATCGCCCTGGATGATGAATACGCCGCCCTCGTCCATGCCGGCCAGCGGGTCCGAGTGGCGGAAGACGTTCGGGTCCGGCGCGAGCACGGCGTTCACGTGCTTGAGCTCGCAGTTCGTGCGAACGGGCTCGGTCGCCAGGTTGGCGTAGAAGGTCGTGGGCTGGCCCTTCTTCTCGGAGCCGTACTTCGGATTCGCCTTGATCTTCAGCCCGAGGAGCTCCGCGGCCGTCATCGCCACGTTCTTGCCCATCGTGATGGCGCCCCAGCCCCCCACCGAGTGGATGCGGAGGGAGACGGCGTCACTGGGAAGCAGGTTGATGTCCTCACCCCGCTCGAGCGCGAGCTCGTCGACGCCCGGGTAGGCATCCCGTATGCGCTCCTGCCAGATCTGCAGCTTCGGGAGCTTCGTGCCCTTGCGGATGAAGTCGATCCCGAGGTAGAAGTGACGCCGCTGGGCAGCGCCGTCCAGCATGTTGTCCACCGCGGCGATCAGATCGCTGGGCTGCAGGTCGCGGCTCCCCATGCCGTACGACCCGGAGTAGAACTCCGGAATCTCGTCCGGCGCGCAGGCCGCCACACCCAGGTGGGGCGTGGCCGCTCGTGCGCGGTGGTTCTCGAAGCCCTTCGCCATGGCGGTGCGGATCTCGCGGAGCAGCGGAAGATCTGCGGCCAACGGCTGATCGGTGCGCTCGAGCACGACGGCCGCTCTGCGGCCGCGCAGCAGCTGCGTGACGAGATCCGTCGGGAAGGGGCGGAACATCGTCAGGTCCAGCACGCCGACCTTCAGACCGCGTGTCGCGCGCAGGTGGTCGACGACGGCCTCGGCGTTGGCCACCAGCGAGCCTTGCCCGATGATTACGAATTCGGCGTCGTCCAGCCGATAGCCGGAGGCGCGGGCGTAGAGGCGTCCGGTGAGCGCTTCGTACTCGGCGAAGGCGCGGTCGCTGAGGCTGGCGATGTGGTCGAAATAGAAGGGCCGCTGCGCCGCCACACCCTGGGCGTAGGCGTCCTGGTTCTGCACGACACCGAGCATGGCGGGGTAGTCGTAGTCGAAGAGCTCGGGAATGCGCCGGCGAGTCTCGCCGAAGACCATCTTCTGGGCCGGCGTCGGCGACTCGATCATGTCCGAGGGGTCACCGAGGTACTCCCGCACGAGATCGCGCTCGGGCAAGCGGAAGGACTCGATGGTGTGGCTGGTGAGAAAGCCATCCTGGGCGCAGATGCCGGGGTTGAGGGAGAGCTCCGCAATGCGGTGGGAAATCAGGTTGAGGTCCGCGGAACCCTGCACGTCCTTGGCGAAGAGCTGGAAGAAGCCCGAGTCATCGACAGCGTGGTAGTCGTCGTGCCCCGCGTGCACGTTGAGCGCGTGCTTCGTCATGGCGCGGCAAGCCACGTTGAGCACGTAGGTCAGGCGCTTGCCCACGGCGGCGTAGAGGGACTCGTGCATATACGCAATGCCCTGCCCGCTCGAAAAATTCGTCGCCCGCAGCCCCGTCATGCTCATGCCGGCGGTGACGCCGGCCGCGGCGTGCTCGCCCTCCGGCTCGAAGAAGAGCAGGCTCCGCCCATTTACATTGCGCTTGCCGGCAGCAACCGCGGCGGCCCACCCCTCGCCCATCTGGGTGGAGGGTGTGATCGGGTAGGCACCCGCCGCCTCGCTGGCGGCGGTCTCCATCGCGACGACGGCTCCACTTCCATCATCGGCACTGGTGATCCCCGGGTACTTCACGTCGGGGCGTTCGCTCGGTTCACTCATTTCTTCTCTCCGCCGTCTTCGACAGCTCTCTGCTTCGTCGCCTGCTCTAGCCTTCGCCGCCCGGACTTTCGAACTGGGCCTTCTCGACCCAGGCAATGGCGCCCGTCGGGCAGCGCGCGGTGGCGTTCGGGTCGGCTGAGACGTTTTGCGTGTAGTCGATGACCGCGAGTCCGTTCACCATGTCGATGACTCCGTCCGCCGCATCGAGCACACACTTGCCGCACCCGTTGCAGGCGACACGGCAGAGCGCATCGGCCTCGTCGCCCTCGAGCTCACTCTTGCACTGTACGATCAGGTGCTGTTCCCGCGGCATGAGGACGAAGAGATCCTTGGGACAGGCATCGACGCAATCGCCGCATGCCGTGCACAGGTCCGGCGTCACGACCGGGATATCGCGTGCGTCCATCTGAATCGCATCGAGATCACACGAGAGCTCGCAGTCTGCCAATCCCAGGCAACCCCAGGTGCAGCCCTTGCCGCCCCCCGCCACGGCGGCGGCCGCCTTGCAGCTCTCGAAACCCCGATATTCAGCGCTCTGGACCGCGACATCGCTTCCGCCGGCGCACAGCAGGCGCGCCACGCGCGGGTTCGCCTGGCCGGCCTCGACGCCGAGAAGCTCGGCCACGTCCTCCCTGTCCTCTGGACTCATCACCGTGCACGCAGCCGGCTGCTGCTCACCCGAGACGAGCGCCTCCGCAAAGGCGCGGCAGCCCGGTGTGCTGCAGGCACCGCAGTTCGTCCCGGGCAACAGCTCCACGGTCGCGTCGATGCGAGGATCCTCGAATACGCGAAACTTGCCGTGAACGATCGCGATGAGGGCACCGAAGACCAGGCAGACGCCGGCCACGATCACGATGGAGTCGATGATGTTGGATGGCGTCATTCGTTGTGGATCCATTCCGCTGGGCCCATCTCCGGCGGTTCGAAGGCAGAATTGGCTTTCTCGCTGCCGTCCGGGCTCGCTCTAGGAGGAGTTCGGCAAATCCGCCTGGCGGAGCAGCCAGTTCGACAGCGCATCCGCCGAGTCGGCCGCTGGCACGGCACGCGCCGCGGCGGGCGGAGGCTCTTCTCCCACGGCCACGGGATCGATCGGCACGACATCGGCATGGCTCTCGGCGAGCGCTTCGAGCTGCAGCAGATCCTGCCGCTGCTGGAATGCGCTCGCCGCGCCCAGTGCTTTCGGCGGCCGCTCGGGAAGGCTCGTGATCACGATGCGATCCGCGAGCGCGGGTCCGCCGGCGGGATCGTGGCGAAATTGGGCCGCCGCGCTCGACACGAGTGCCGCCACACCGGGCCCGCGATAGCTCGCGAGCCACTCGAGCTCGGAGGCCTCCGAGGTCTGGAGCACGAGCGTTTGCGGTGTAATCAGTCGCACCAATGCCGCCGGCGGCGCATCGCCCTGCACGACCAGCACGAGCTTGATGGAGCGATCGAGGTAGTCCGCCAGCCCGCCGGCGCGAAGATCGCGGCCGCAGACGCGCACCACGAGCCCGAACTCGATCGAGCGCTCGGTCCGGCTCCAGCTCTCGAAGGAGTGACCCTTCAGGAGCGACGAGTGCTCTGCGGCGCGGAAGGCTCCCTGGCTCACCAGCTCGACCACTCGGGCCGCGCCGTAGGCCCGGCCGATCTCCGCCAGGCCACGACCGACGGCGCTGCGCAGGTCGTCTCCCTCTTCGACGATGACCCGGAAGAGGTTCTCGTTGCGCGCCAGCAACTCGTTGCAGGTGACGAGTGCCTCGTGGATGATTCCGGTGTCTGCGGCGGGCAAGGGCTCGTCCCGCGCCAGGATCTTCGAGAGGCGTTTCGCGTCGATCCGCCCCGCCGCGAACTCCCCCAGCTCCGCCCGCTCGAAATCCGCGGACTCATGGCTCTGCTCGATGCGCGTGCTGATCATCAACCGGATCTGTTCGCTCGTGTTCGCCAGCGTCGAGCGAAAGGCCTGTATGGGACCGGAGAGGGCATCGAGCGCCTCCGGAGTGCGAGAGTCAGACGGCATAACGATCCAGCTCCCTGTTCAGGCGCTCGATGTTCTGCGCCGCCGTGTAGGTCGGCAGGTGACGGATCGCGTTGTAGCACGGCCGCGTCGCGTCCTTGAAGAAGATGCCGAGGCGTGTCCGCTCGGTGTCCTCGGCAAGGCTCCGGGCGCGATCGAGATCGCTCGGGTCGTGCTCGAGGCGGTGCTTGTAGATCTTGTCGAGCGAGGGGACCGTGATGCCATCGGAGTGAAAGAGCAGCTCGTGCAGGTCCGGCGTCCGCGCCTGCTCGGAGAACACAGGCGCGCTGAACTTGGGGCAACGCTGGAGGATCCGAACGAAGGAGAACCCGACGTGCTCGTACGCCGCCTTCAAGGTGGCGAGCAGATGGGCCGGCACCCAGTCCGCGGTCTGCGCGACGAACGAGGCATTGGTGACTCCCAGCGCGGTGCTCAGGGGGTTGAGCGCCGGCAGGTATGTCCCGTGCGGCTGGGTGTTCGTCTCGAAACCCTCGGGCGTCGTGGGCGAGGTCTGATTCTTGGTAAGACCGTAGATCGCGTTGTCCAGCAGCAAGACGGTCATGTCGATGTTGTACCGGGTGGCGTGCAGCCAGTGCCCGGCACCGATCGAGCAGCAGTCGCCATCGCCCGTGACGACGAAGACGTCCAGATCGGGCCGGCTGAGCTTGACGCCGGTGGCGATCGGCAACGCGCGGCCGTGGATACCGTGGAAACCGTAGGTGTCGAGGTAGTGGGGAAAGCGGCTGGAGCAGCCGATGCCCGATACGAAGACCGTGCGCTCCGGGAGCAGCCGCTGGTCACGCATCATGCGTTTCACGGCACTCAGCACGCCGTGGTCGCCGCAGCCCACACACCAGCGCGGGATCGAATCCCCGTAGTCGTTGAGATCGAAGGTGCGATCATCGTCCAGACCGCAACCGAAGAAGGATCGGAGCTGTTCACTCATTTACTCGGACCTCCGTTTCACTGGCTGCCGAGAGCTTTCGGCGAAGCGCGTCGGCGATGTGTCCGGGTCGCAGGGGCTGGCCCGGCACGCGGGTCCAGCAGTCCACATCCACCAGAGTCTGCGCCCGCAGCAGGAATGCCAGCTGGCCGAGCCGGCGATTCTCGGGTGTGATGTAGGGCGCCGCGGGGTCGTCGCTGTAGTTGAGCTCGACGGTCATCACATGCTCGAAGCGTGAGAAGATCTCGCCCAGCCCGGGCTGCATGGGCGAGAGGAAGGTGAGGTGCGTCGAGGAAACCGCATGGCCCTCTGCCCGTACGCGATCCACGGCTTCCTCGATGGCGCCCTTGGTGCTGCCCCAGCCGACGACCAGCAGCTCGCCCGACTCGTCGCCGTGGATCGGCGGCGGCGACATCGTCTGCTGCAGCACCGCCAACTTGCGACTGCGCATGGCGCAGCCGAGCTGGTTGATCTCGGGCGTGTAGTCGACATTGCTGTCGTGATCGTGGTTGAGGCCGGTGACGGTGTGCATCCCGCCCGGCTGGCCCGGCACGATGCGCCGGGATAGTCCCGTGTCCGGATCCCAGTCGTACGGGCGCTCGCCGCTGGTGACCGCGCGATGGTTCGCGGGCGCCGCGTGCCAGCGTTCGTCGAGCACCGGGCGCTGGAATTGCTGCTGCCCGCTCGCCAGGTTCGCGTCGGTCAGCACGATGACGACGCAGCGAAAGCTCTTCGCGATGCGACGCGCCGTGACCATGGAGTGAAAGCATTCCTCGATGGTGGCGGGCGCCATCACGACACGCGGCGCATCTCCGGGCTGGGAGAAGAGCGCCGCGAGCAGGTCGCTCTGCTCGACCTTGGTGGGCAGGCCCGTGCTGGGCCCGCCGCGCTGCACGTCGAGCACCACGAGCGGGATCTCGGTCATGACTGCGAGCGCGATGAACTCGGTCTTCAGCGCGAGGCCCGGACCCGAAGTCACCGTGAGCGCGACCTTGCCCGCGTAGGAGGCTCCGATCGCAGCGCCGGCGGCGGCGATCTCATCCTCTGCCTGGTGCATCGTGCCGCCGTAGCGCTCGAAGACATCGCAGAGGTACTGCGAGACCGAAGTCGCCGGCGTGATGGGATACATCGCGCAGAACTCCATGCCAGACGCGATGGCCCCGAGTGCCGCCGCCTGGTTCCCGTTCATCACCACGCGCTTCTCGTCGGTCTCGATGCGGGGCACCTCGATCCGGAGATCGAGGTTCTCCTGCGCCCAGTGCACACCCAACTCGAGCAGATCGACGTTCGCCTTCGAGACTTCCGGAGGCTTCTTGGCGAACTGGGCTCGGATCTGTTCGCTGATCTTCTCGACGTCGTAGCCGTAGATCTGAGCGAGAAGCCCGAGCGCGAACATATTCTTGCCCTTCCGGGGATTATCGACCCGGGTCAGGCACTGTTCTTCCATGGGCACGGGGATGACGCGGTAGTTCCGATCGGAGATCTCCTCCATCGCGTCCTGCCATTCCTGGCGGATCTCGGCGTCGGGATCTTCGGCCCACTTCGACTCGATCAGGATGATGCAATCGTCGGAGAGCGCATCGAGGCGATGACGAGCGAGCAGCACTTGCTCGTTGAAGGCCACGACCAGGTTGGTTTCGTCCCCCCAGTTGGTGACCTTGTCGCGTCCGAAGCGGATGAGGTTGCCGCTGGCGCCGGCCGCCGTGCGTGCCGGGGGCTCAATCTCCGCCGGGATGATCTCGACCGTCCAGACGCCGTAGTTCATCTTCGCCGACACCGACGCGAAGATCTGACCGCACTTCTGCGCCCCCTCGCCCGAGTCGGACACGATCTCGAGGGTGTGCTCGTCGAGGTGGAGGACGTTCTTGGGAGCCGAGCCGGGCCCGGAATCGGTCGCGATGCGAGTGACAGTGGCAGCGGACGAAGGACTCAAAGGACTTTTCTCCTGGCGAACTGGGCGGTCGGCGTGAATACGGTGAAGGCGGATCTCGCGGGACGACCCCGGCTCAACGGAGCGTTGACGCAACGACGACTCTCGAATCCTGTCATGATCATGCAACCCTCGTGCCGCATGCGAGCCCCGTCTCTCGCATTCTCCGCACCCCCCGGCTCGGACAATGCTCCGCTCATCGGCACAACGGGGGGACGGCGCAACGCCTCCGTACCCGTTTTGGCTTTCGAGGTATCACGCGCCACCGAGCAAGCACACCGCCGACGGACTCGAAGCGAGCCCACGCCGGAGGGTCGCCATCCCCACAGGACGACGACCGCATCCCGTCACGAGCCACCCCGTATCCAGGCGCTCACACCGAGCCGCAGCGACGTTCCCAACGGTCGCGCACCGCCACCGATCGCGCCAGTCTCGCCGCCGCATCGGAGGGCTCGCGAAGCATCCCCGGAGCGCTGCGCCATGGAAGCGGCCGCGGCCTCTCCTGGACCTCCGCTCGCCCCCGGGCCCGACTCCGGGCCATCTCGGGACAGAGGTGCGGCGCAGCGCACCTCTCGCATGGTCAGAATGTCTCAGTCCGGGGTGTCTCGGCTCGCAAATCGGCCCACGCCGCCGGCCCGGTGGCGTGGGGTCAGAGCGTGTCCCCGCGCTGGCGGATGGCGCCCCAGGCGAAGCTCCCCGCCTGAGACAGACGCTTCTCGATCGGGTAGTCCGCATCGGAGAGCCAGTGAGCGACCGCAGCGTTGAGCATGCCGACCACCATCTCTGCCAGGAACGAAGCATCCTCGTCGCCGCGTACCTCCCCACGCTCCTGACCCTCGCGAAACAGCCTCGCAAAGGGCTCGTGGACCCGAGCGAGATAC
>JAFDDG010000008.1 GCA_019310965.1 Deltaproteobacteria bacterium | reverse complement strand
CCGCGATGGTGGAGTCTAGGCGATGGCACGCTTCGTGCGCAATTGCGCGGCAGTGATGGCGTTGCGGTATCTTGCGCGCCGCCTCGGCCGGAGTGGCGGAATTGGTATACGCGACGGACTCAAAATCCGTTGCCCCTCGGGGCGTGTGGGTTCGAGTCCCACCTCCGGCACCAGGGCGTGAGGGCGTCTTCGAATAGGCGGGTGCGCTCGGGCGTCCGAGCTTCGGGAGCCTCGGGAGATCGAAGCCATGCACAGCAGTGCACGTGTCGTTGTCAGCCTCATTGCCTCAGTGTCGATCTTGTTGCTCGCCGGGGCGAGCGCTGCGGACTGCTCGCTCTCGTCCGAGTACCGGACGATGCACGGAAGCGTCGAGCTCGTCGATGGCGGCAGGCTGACGCTGGTGCAGCGCGGCGGCGATCGCGTCGAGTTCCGCAGGGCTAGTGGCGTCGTCGTGATGGGCGCCAAGACGGAGTGGGCGGCGCTTGCCACGGGCGACCACGCGATCGTCGGCTGGCGCATCTCGGACAGCCCGGCGGTGGCCCACGAGGTCTGTGTGCTGCCGGATTCGTAGCGGCGCCCGCGCGCGGTTTGAGGGCCTGCCGGCCCTCGGTTAGCGTTTCGCCATGGCCGATCGTCCGCCCCTCAGCCCTGCGCAGTTCGATCGCTATCGGCGGCACCTGAGCCTGCCCGAGTTCGGTGTCGAGGGCCAGCAGGCGCTGCTGGCCGGGCGCGTGCTGCTGATCGGAGCGGGGGGCCTCGGCTGCCCGCTGGCCCAGTACCTGGCCGCGGCCGGCGTCGGCAGCCTCGGGCTGGTGGACTTCGACGTGGTCGACGCCTCGAATCTCCAGCGTCAGGTGCTCTACGGAACGGCCGACATCGGACGGCTCAAGGTCGAGGTCGCGCAGGAACGGGTCGCCGCACAGAACCCGGACGTGCGGGTCGAGGCGCTGTCGCTGCGGCTCGATTCGGGCAATGCCCTCGAGGTGCTCGCGGACTACGACGTCATCGTCGACGGCACCGACAACTTCCCGACTCGCTACCTGGTGAATGACGCCTGCGTGCTGCTCGGCAAGCCCAACGTGCATGGTTCGATCTTTCGCTTCGAAGGGCAGGCGACGGTCTTCGATGCCCTGCACGGGCCCTGCTACCGCTGCCTGTATCCCGAGCCGCCTCCGCCCGGCGCGGTGCCCTCCTGTGCCGAGGGCGGCGTGCTCGGCGTGCTGCCCGGGCTGGTGGCGCTGATCCAGGCCACCGAGACGCTCAAGCTGCTGGCGGGTGTCGGAGAGCCGCTCTACGGTCGTCTGCTGCGGTACGACGCGCTGCGCATGGAGTTCACCGAGTTTCGGCTGAAGAAGGATGCGAGCTGCCCGGTGTGCGGCTCGCAGCCGAGTGTCACGGAGCTGATCGACTACGCGGGCTTTTGCGGAGTGCCGGACGAGCCGGAGGGAGAGGCATTGCAGGAAGTGTCCGCCGCTGAGGTGGCCGCGGCGCGGGGGCAGGGCGACTCGTTCCTGCTGCTCGACGTGCGCGAGCCCGACGAGTGCGAGATCGCGCGCATCGAAG
This sequence comes from Deltaproteobacteria bacterium, assembly GCA_019310965.1. Classification (GTDB taxonomy): domain Bacteria; phylum Myxococcota_A; class UBA9160; order UBA9160; family SMWR01. The sequence continues at coordinate 69,364 of JAFDDG010000008.1, read as the reverse complement.
GAGCCACGCGGATTCCGCTGGGAGATCTCGAGGCTCGGGTCGAAGAGCTCGCGTCCTGGCGCGGCCGGCGGGTGGTGGCCCATTGCCACCACGGCGGTCGCAGCGCCGCGGCGTGTCAGATTTTGACGGCAAACGGCTTTCGCGAAGTGGCGAATCTGGTGGGTGGCATCGAGGCCTGGTCGCTGACGGTGGATCCGAGCGTCCCGCGCTACTAGTTTCCAGCCGACAATTGACCAGCAGGGGGGGTTGCGTGGCCAAGAAATTGCCGGATCCGTTGTCGCGGCGGCATCTGCTCGAACGCGATCTGCCGGCGGCGCAGGCGCTGGCCACGGCCGAGGCCTACCTCGCGGAAGGGCGCAGCGTCGACGCCATCGATTTCCTGGCCATGGCGGATGCGCCCGAGCGGCTCGCGGAGCTGCGCGCCCAGGCCGTCGAGGCGGGCGATCTCTTCCTGCTGCGCGCGGTGGCTCGGGCCAGCGGCACAGCCCCGACCCGCGACGAGTGGGCTGCCCTGGCGGCGGCGGCGGAGGCGGCCGGCAACCTCGCTTACGCGGCGGATGCCCGCCGCCAGGCCGAGCGCCAAGCGGGGTGAATCCGGCGGGGGACGCGGGCGAGATCCAGATCCGCAACGCGCGATCGCACAACCTGCGCGGTGTGAACTGTCGCATCCCGCTGCGCGCGCTCACCGTGGTGACCGGCGTCTCCGGCTCGGGCAAGTCGACCCTGGCCTTCGATACGCTCTATGCGGAGGGGCAGCGGCGTTACGTGACCTCGCTGTCGACCTATGCCCGCCAGTTTCTGGAGCGGCTGCCGCGGCCAGACGTCGAGCTGGTGTCGCACCTGCCGCCGGCGATTGCCATCGAACGGCGCAACCGGGTCGGCAACGCACGCTCGACAGTCGGCACCGCCACCGAGATCCACGATCACCTGCGGCTGCTCTTCGCCCATCTCGGTGTCACTCGCTGCCCAGAGTGCGACCGGCCGGTGCAGCCGGGCACGGTGGTGGCCGTCGGTCAGCGGATCGCCGAGCGCTTCGCGGGTCGGCGCATCTCGATCGGGGCGCCGCTGCCGAAGCACGGGGCCGCCGCGGCGCTGCGCGAACGCCTGGCGCAGGAGGGCTTTGCGCGGCTGCTCGATGCCGAGGGCCGGGTCGTTGACGTCACGGAAATCTCGGCGCGGGAGTTCTCGCGCCTGCGTCGCAGCGCGCTCTCGCTCGTCGACCGCCTGGCGCTCACGGGGGAGGGCAGCCGCGCGCGGCTGGCGGAGGCGGTGTCCAACGCGTTTCGCCGCGGCCATGGCGAGTGCGTCGTCGTTCCGGTCGATGGCGAGCGCGCCGGCTTTCGCGAGGGCTTTGGCTGCGACGGCTGCGGGCGCCGTTTCGCGGAGCCCGAGCCGGCGCTCTTCTGCTTCAATCACGCATCCGGCGCGTGTGCTGAGTGCGAGGGCTTCGGACGCGTTCCAGGCCTCGACCGGCGGCGCGTGGTGGCCGACCCGTCGAAGAGTCTCGCTCGCGGAGCCGTGGTGCCGTTCCAGAGCAAGTCGGGCCTGCGTTGGCAGGCGCGCTTGTTGCGCGCTGCAGCCGCGGCGGGGGTGCCGACCGATGCGCCCTTCGAGGTCCTCGACGCCGAGCAGCAGAGCTGGGTCTTCGACGGTGCCGGCGGCTGGCGGGGCGTGCAGGGCTACTTCGCCGCGCTCGAGCGCAAGCGCTACCGCGTGGGGGCGCGCGTCCAGATCGCGCGTTACCGCAGCTACGAGCCGTGTCCCGCATGCGACGGGGCGCGGCTGCGCGCCGAGGCCCTCGCGGTGCAGGTGGGCGGTCGCACGATCGCCGATCTGGCCCGCCTGCCGCTCGGCGAGCTCGGCGAGTGGCTCGAGGAGCTCGTGTTGACCGCAGCCGAGCGCGAGCGCGGCGAGCGCCTGATCGGCGAGCTGCGCGCCCGTGTGGCCACCGCGAACCGAGTCGGTCTCGACTACATGACCCTCGAGCGCCAGACCCGCACCCTCTCCGGCGGCGAAGCCCAGCGCATGCAGCTGGCGTCGGCGCTCGGCGGCACGCTCACGGCGACGCTCTACGTACTCGACGAGCCTTCGATTGGCCTGCACGCGAGCGATGCGAAACGACTCGTCGACACTCTCGAGCGCATCCGCGACCACGGCAACACGGTGGTGGTGGTCGAGCACGACCCGGAGATCATTGCGGCAGCCGACCACGTGATCGACATGGGGCCCGGCGCAGGGAGTCGCGGTGGCCGCGTGATCGCCGAGGGCAGCGTGGCGGAGATTCGCGAGCGGGCGGACTCGCCGACCGGGAGAGCCCTGCGCGGCGAGCTCGCCGCGCCGGCGCGCCGGCGTCGCACCGCGACGGGCCGCCTGCGCATCGTCGGGGCCCGCGCGCACAATCTGGCAGAGCTGGACGTGGATGTGCCGCTCGGACAGCTCGTGGCCGTCACCGGCGTGTCCGGCGCGGGCAAGTCGACGCTGGTGCGAGACATCCTGGTCGCGCATCTGCGCGCCGACCCGGAGCGGGGCGAGTGCACGCGCATCGAAGGTGCGGAGAGCGTGGGGGAGGTGGTGATGCTCGATCCGGCGCCGCCGGCCCGCAGCTCGCGCTCGAATCCGGCCACGGCGAGCAAGGCCTTCGACGCGATCCGCGCACGTTTCGCGGCGACTCGCGAAGCCCGAGCTCTCGGTGCCGCGCCAGGTTGGTTCTCGTTCAACGTTCCGGGTGGGCGCTGCGAGAGCTGCGAGGGGTCCGGGGAGGTCGTCGTCGACATGCAGTTCCTCGATGACGTGCGCATGTCGTGCGAAACCTGCGACGGGCTTCGCTACCGGTCCGAGGTGCTGCAGGTGCGCCTCGACGGGCTCTCGATCGTCGACGTCCTGGCGCTCGGGATCGACGAGGCGTGTGAGCGCTTCGCCGACGACCCGAAGATCGAGGGTCGCCTGCGGCCACTCCAGGAGGTTGGCCTCGGCTACCTGTCCCTCGGTCAGCCGTTGTCGACGCTCTCCAGTGGCGAGCTGCAGAGGCTCAGGTTGGCGCAAGCGCTCTCCGAGCGCGGCCGGGGCAATCTCTACGTGCTCGACGAGCCGACCACGGGGCTGCATCCGGCCGACGTGATGGCGCTGCTGCGCTGCATCGATCGGGTGATCGACGCGGGAGCCAGCGTGATCGCGGTCGAGCACAACCTCGAGGTGATCCGGGCCGCGGATCACGTGATCGATCTCGGCCCGGGCGCTGGCCCGGCCGGTGGTCGCGTCGTCGGCGAAGGCGCCCCCGCGCAGATCGCGCGCTTGGATACTCCGACCGGCCGAGCCCTGCGCGACCTGCGCTGAGCCGAGCGGTCGAGTCCTCAGCTTGCGGTGCGCTTCTTCGGTGGGTCGCGCTGCGCGTCGCGGCGCTGAGTGAAGATGCGCTTGTCGTGCAACGTGCGGAGCTGACGCTCGAGCTTGTCGAGCACCCGGTCGGCGGCGGGCCCGGCCTCGCTGGCCTCGGCCTGGGCTCCCACGTCGCTGTGCTTGCCCGTCACGTGTCCGTGCACGGCGACGTTCGCTCCGTCCTCGACCAGCGTGAGCTCGATCCGCGAGATCTCCCTGAACTCGCGGGCCAGGAGTTCGCTGCGGCGCTCGATCGAGTCGCGAACGTCGTCGTCGTGCGGAAGGTCCTTGAAGTTCGTAACCACCGTGGGACGTTGGCTCATACTTCCTCCTTGCTTGCTGCCATGTCTTCAGTATGACCGAGTGGCGGCCGCGAAGACAGCGCCAAGGGCGAGCGGGTGGGGCGGTGCGGGACAGCGGCAGGAGGCGCTGCAACTCCCCCTCTCCACTCCGTATACCCGGGAAGCGCCTGACAGGTTGCTGACGTAGATCGGCGAGCGGTGCCAGGGCCCGGTGCGAAGGCGGTGTCGTGCTCATGCGCCGGTGCCCCTCGTTCGTGCACCGAGAATGCGAAGCGCCTGCGTTGGGGCACCTCTGCTTCCGCGCGCCACCGCCTTCGCACCCGGCACATCCCTCCTTGAGGCCCGGCAGCACTCTTGCGGAGCCATTGCCCGGGCTTCAGTTTCTTGTGTGGACCGTGCCAGCGCTCCGGCATCGCAGGGCGGTGAGTCACCTTGGCGTTCGAACTGGCTTTGAAGCCAGTTGCATCGGGTCGGTGCAGATTCAGGTGAAGCCTCTCGAGAAATCCGATTCAAGGGCTTGACAGCCTTTCGTCGCCGGCACCCTGCGGGCTGCGATTGTTGGGACTTTCGGCCTTCAGGTGAGCGAGATGAGCGCCTGCGAGCAGTTCTTCTCGATCGCGAGTTCGAGAGCTTCAGACGGATGATCGGCGCTCTGGGCCCGGCCGTGGGGAGCGAAATATCCCGTGTTATGTTCGCGTGCGACCTCGCCCCTCGGTCCCGTGAGGTCATTTCGTGAAGCTTGCTCTCGAAGCTCTTCCCAGCCGCGAGTTGCTGGAGCGGACACAGGCGCTGGTTCGGTGCGGACGTGCGGTCGAGGCCGAGATGCTCCGTCATCTCGGTGAGGTCGACGCGCGGCGGCTCTACCTCGAAGAGGCCTGTTCCTCCATGTTCGTCTACTGCGTGCGCGTGCTGCACTTCTCGGAGGCGGCCGCGTACAAGCGGATCCGTGCCGCCCGGGCGGCGCGGCGGCACCCGGAGCTGCTTCTGGCACTGCGCCGGGGGGAGCTGCACGTCACGGCCCTGAGCCTGCTCGCGGCGCAGCTCACGGGTGAGAACTGCGGGGAGTGGATCCGGGCCGCGAGGCATCAGACGGCGGAGGAGATCAAACGCCTGCTGGCCGATCGGCAACCGAAGCCGGATCTTGCGAATTGCGTGCGCCGGTTGCCGGCACAAGGGCGTTCGGGGAGCGTGTCGGCGGAGGCACTGGTAGCCGAGGCCGCAACGGTGGCACGAGCCTCGGCACCCGCGGCAGCGAAGGCCTCGGAGTGCGCCGAGGTCTCGGGCCGCAAGACGGACTCGGCCGGAGGCAAGCCGGGGTGGGCTCCCGATCGGGCAGTGAGAGCGCCGGGCGGCGTAGCATCTCGGGGAGCCTCGCATTCCCGGACCTCGCCGCTTGGCAGCGAGCGTTATCGCGTGTGCTTCACCGCAGACGGAGAGCTGCACGCGCAGCTCGTGGAGCTGCGGGCGCTGATGCGCCATCAGATCCCGGATGGCGATCTCGGGATCATCCTGGCGCGTGCGGTCGCGCTTTTGCTCGATCAAGTTCGCAAACGGAAGTTCGGGGCGGTTTCGAGGCCGAAGCCCGAGGCCCCTGCAAACCATGCAGCGTCTCGACACATCCCGGCCGCGATCCGACGGGCGGTCGTGCGCCGGGACGCAGGGAGCTGCAGCTATGTCTCTGCCGGTGGCGTGCGCTGCGCTTCGGCGGTGTTCCTCGAGTTCCACCACCTCGACCCCTGGGCCCACACCGGGACGCATTCGGTGGACGGCATCGCCCTGCGCTGCCGCGCACACAACCAGTACGACGCCCGCCGGGTCTTCGGAGAGGAGCACATGGCCCGGTTTCGCAAGCGCCCGGGGGCGGAGTCCGGGATCCCGGCGGCGCAGGACAACCGCGCTCCGGAGGTCTGAATTCTCGCCGCGGCGGGATTTCGGGTGCGCTCGCCAGGAGTCGCTCGTGTGGGCAGTTACGCGGACGACAACGGCTCCTCGAGTCACTCGGGTACGGGAAGAGTCCGAAGAGGTAAAAGGAAAGGGCGTCCTCGCTTCCCCGCTCGATTACTCTGGGGGTGGAGGAGACGCCATGAGCGGTCGGTCGGCTTCAGCAGAATTCCCCTTCGAGTCTCACTACGCGCACGTCCAGGGGTCTCGGATGCACTACGTCGAGCAGGGGGAGGGCAGTCCCGTCGTCCTGCTGCACGGCAACCCGACGTCGTCGTACCTCTGGCGCGGCGTCATTCCGCACGTCGCGCAGGTCGGTCGGGCGATTGCCCTCGACCTGATCGGGATGGGGCGCTCGGACAAGCCGGAGATTCCGTACCGCATCTACGACCAGTGCGAGTATTTCGCCGGCTTCGTGGAGGCGTTGGGCCTGGAGGACATCCACCTGGTGTCGAACGACTGGGGAACGGCAGTGGCCGCGCAGTACGTCGCCGAGCATCGAGACAACGTGCGGAGCATTGCCTTCACCGGCAACATCGTGACCCCCTGGCCGACCTGGCAGCACTTCGGTGGCAACAGCCCCACTCGCGTGATGTGGCGGGCCTATCGCGCGCCGGATCTGGGTTGGGACATCTGCGTGAACGAGCACCTATTTGTGGAACCGGCGCTCCGCCACCTGCTCGTCGAGGAGCCCACTCCAGAGGTCCTCGAGCACTACCTCGAGCCCTACGGGAGTCCAGCGAGCCGGCGGCCCGTCTGGCAGTTGGCGAACGACCTGCCGATCGCGGGCGAGCCGAAGGACTTCTATGCGACGGCCACGAACTACTGCGGCGCGCTCGCGCGCAGCGGCCTTCCGGCGCTGCTTCTCTACTACCCGGAAATGGCGCCCGCGGTGGAGGCCTACCGCAGCTTCCTTCCGGACCTGACCGCGGTCGAGATCGACGACGCGAACCACTTCATGCCCGAGGACCAGCCCGAGCGTGTGGGGCAAGAGGTCGTGCGTTGGATCCAGCGCCAGCAGGCCGGCCAATAACCGGGGTTTGGCGGAAGCGGACGGGAATCGAACCCGCCGGGAACGCGTCGCCGCGCCCCCCATCGGATTTGAAGTCCGAGCCGGGCACCAGCCTCAGAAACGCTTCCGCGTGGATTCTAACCCGAGTTTGGCTGGACGGGAATTGCACATTGTGCACGGGAGGGGTTGCGCCGCCGCCGCAAGTCCAAAAGACTCTCTGGCGGTGGGTGGGTATACGCTCGGCGATGTCTCGCGTATTTGCGGGGTGCCGACGCGGCGGCTTCGCTACTGGCAGCGCACGCAGCTTCTGAGTGCGCAGTCGGATGCTGGCGCGGCCTTCGAGTTTTCGGACCTCGTGAGCGTGCGGCGGTTGGCGGCTCTCCTCGACGGGGGAGTGCCCTTGCGGTGCATTCGGCGCCGCCTGGCGTCGCTCCGCGAGCGACTGCCGGAGCTCGATCGCCCGCTCGAGGCGTTGCGTCCCGCGCCGTGGGGGGCGCGCGACGTGGTGGCGCGGCATCGCGGCGTGTTGGTGGAGACCGACGGCCAGCTGCTGTTGGATCTCGAGGCCGACGCCCGCTCCGGCGAGTCCGTCACGGCGCTCGCTCGCGGCACGCCCGGCGCGGGTCAGCCGACGTGGCTCCACGCGCGCGACGTCGCGGAGAGTTGGTTCGAGTGTGGCTGCAAGCTCGACATGGATCGCGCGACCTACGCCGACGCGATCGCAGCCTACGAGCAGGCCGTGTCGGTCGCCCCCGATTTTGCGGACGCGTGGTGCAATCTCGGCACGGTCTTCTACAACCAGGAACGGCGCGGACGAGCGCAGGAGTGTTTCGAGCGTACGCTCGAACTGGAGCCGCATCACCTGGAGGGTCACCTGAACATGGCGGCGCTGCTCGAGGAGTCGGGTCGGCTCGAGGCGGCGCTGGTCCACTACAAACGCGCGCTCGCCGCCGATCCGCTCTGCGCGGACACCCACGTGAGCCTGGCCCTGATCTTCGAACGGCTGGGGCTGCAGGGCCGCGTTCGCGAGCATTGGCGGCGCTACCTGCAGCTCGATCCGGACGGGGGCTGGGCCGACGCGGCGCGCCGTCACCTCGAGCGCTGAAGCGTCAGCGAATGCTGTTCGAGCGCTTCGCCCTGATAGCTGAGCTCGGCGCTCCACGCGCCCGCCGTCGCGGCGTCCGGCAGCTCGAGCACGCTCGACACCCAGTCGCCCCGGCCCGGCTCGACCGGCGTCTCGGCGATCTCGGTGCCGTGCGGGTCGAGCCAGCGGATGCGCAGGTGCTCGGCGTAGTTGGCGTAGCGTGAGTTGAGCTGGCCGTACCAGACGAGCTGTGTGGCGCCCACCGCCGCCGTCTCGATCGGCGAGCCGAAGGGGGTCGCCCCGTCCGGCGCAGTCCCGTCCGCAAAGCCGGTCTCGACGAGCAGCGGGAAGATCAGGGTTTCGACGTGCCAGTCGGCGCGCTGGCCCAGCGCGCTGCCTTCGATCGAGCGTCGCGCTGCCTGTTCGAAGGCCTGCACGGCGCTGTGCCGGTTGCCGAGAGCGCGCTGGGCCAGCCCCAGGCGGAAGAACACCTGGGCGCGGGTCGGGTCGAGCTTGATCGTGCGTCGGTAGGCGGCCACCGCGTCCAGCTGCCGCCCGTGGGCGGCCAGCAAGTCGCCGATGGCGAACGGTGCGCGCGGGTCGTGGGGCTCGAGGGTCTCCGCCCGGGCCAGCACGAAGAGCGCCTCGTCGACCCGATCGGCGCTGGCCAGCGACGCCGCCTGCTCGAGCAACGCGTCGATGCGGTGCGGATTCGCTGGCGGGATCGGCGGTGGAGCGCTCTGGCGGCGCGTGTCGCTCAGGTAGGCGAGCCGTGCCTGCACCTCGCGCAGCTCTTCGCTGAAACGCGGATTTGGGCTGCCGGTGGGGCGCAGCTTGCGCGCGCGCTGTCGCACCATCGCGATGCGATCCTCGACATCCGGGTGGCTGTAGAGGTACGGCGGAATGCCGTGGGGGGTGGCGCGCTCCTCCTGGAGGATGCGCTCGAAGAAGCGGGCGATGGCGGCCGGCCCGTAGCCGGCGCGGGTCATGAAGACGCTGCCGTACTGGTCCGCCTCGTTCTCGAACTCTCGAGTGAAGCTCAGCTTGGCGGCGACGTTCGCGGCCTGTGTAGCGACCAGCAGCCCCGGCTCCCCGGTGGCCACCGCCGCCGCCATGCCCGCCAACCCCACCAGCAGATCGGGAATCTGCGTCTTCTCGCGCATGCGCGCGTAGTGGTGGCCCTTCACGTGGGCCACCTCGTGACCCATCACACCGGCCAGCTCGTCGATGCTGCCCGCCGCCAGCAGCGTGCCGCTGTGGAAGTAGATGTAGCCGCCGGGCACCGCAAAGGCGTTGAGTGACGGGTCCTGCACGACCCGAAATCGGTAGACGAACGGCTGCGGCTCGATGCCGCGGACGATCTCCTGGCCGAGGTCGTTGATGAACGTCGCGATCACCGGGTCTTCGATGATGCTGACGTGTCTGCGGATCTCCTGGTCGAACTGGAAGCCGATCTCGCGCTCGTCGTCCTCGGAGACCTCGGTGATGTCCCGCACCGGGTTGAAGCGCGAGCCGTCGTCCTGGATGCAGGCGGCCGGCACGAGGGCCAGAGCCGCCAGCAGGCTGGCGAGCAGGCTCAGTCCCGAGCGGCGGGCTGCCATCGCAAGATCGGCTTTCGAGCCGCTCTCGTTTCGTCGAGTCGCGAGCGCCGGGTGTGGTGCGGTGCGGTGCGTACGGTGTCGGCATCTTCCCGCGCTTCCTGTGCGATGGCGAGCATCGCGTCGGCGAAGCGATCGAGGCCGTCCAAGCTCTCGCTCTCGGTGGGCTCGATCATGATCGCGCCGTGCACGATCAGCGGGAAGTAGATGGTCGGCGGGTGGTAGCCGTAGTCGATCAGGCGTTTGGCGACATCGAGCGTGGTAACGCCGGTGTCCTGCAGTGATCGGTCGGTGAGCACGCACTCGTGCATGACTGCGCGGTCGAAGGGGACGTGGTAGGCGGTGCGCAGCCGTGCCAACAGGTAGTTCGCGTTCAGCACCGCCATCTCGGCGCAGCGCTTGAGCCCGTCCGGGCCGAGCGAGCGGATGTAGGCGTGGGCGCGGACGAACATGCCCGCGTTGCCGAAGTTCGCGTGCAGCCGGCCGATCGATTGTGGCAGGTCGTAGTCGAGGACGAAGCCCGCGCCTTCGGCGCCGGCGAGTTCGCGCACCACCGGTGTGGGCAGGTACGGCGCCAGCACATTCTTCACCCCCACCGGTCCCGAACCCGGCCCACCTCCGCCGTGGGGCGTGGAGAAGGTCTTGTGCAGGTTGATGTGCATCACGTCGATGCCGAGGTCGCCGGGACGGGCGATGCCGAGCAGCGCGTTCAGGTTCGCACCGTCGCCGTAGACCAGCCCGCCCTTGGCGTGCACGATCTCGCAGATGCGCACGACATGCTCCTCGAAGAGGCCCAGCGTGCTCGGGTTGGTGATCATCAGGCCCGCCACGTCTTCGCTCATCACGGCTTCGATGGCTTCGGGGTGGAGAATGCCGTCCTCGTCGGAAGGAATGGCGACCACCTCGTAGCCGTTGAGTGCCGCGCTGGCCGGGTTGGTGCCGTGGGCCGAGTCGGGCACCAGGATCTTGCTGCGCAGCTCGCCGCGGTGCTCGTGGTAGGCGCGGATCATCATGATGCCCGCCAGCTCGCCCTGGGCGCCGGCCGCTGGCTGGAGCGTTACGCGATCCATGCCGCAGATCTCGGCCAGCTCATTCTCGAGCCGGTGGCACAGCTCGAGAAAGCCCTGTTGCTCACTGGCTGGCTGCAGGGGATGGGCGTCGGCGAAGCCGCCAAGCCGCGCCGCGCGTTCATTGATCTTCGGGTTGTACTTCATCGTGCACGAGCCCAGCGGGTAGAGGCCCAGGTCGACGGAGGCGTTCCAGGTCGACATGCGCGTGAAGTGGCGCACCACGTCGACCTCCGAGACTTCGGGCATGCCCTCGATGTCGTCGCGCACGCTGCCGTCGGGGAGCATCTGCACCGCGTCGACCGGGGGCACATCGTACGCCGGCAGCGAATAGCCGATGCGGCCGGGGCGGCTGAGCTCGAAGACCAGGGGCTCCTCGTAGGAGAAGCCAGTGCCGGTGTTGCCGATGCGTGCTCGCGGATCGCTCATGACGCGTCTCCTGCCAGGGCGGCGACCAGGCGATCGATGGCCTCCCGCGAGACCAGCTCCGTGGTGCAGACCAGCAGCGCCGGGCCGAGATCCGGGGCGTAGGGCGCCAGGTCGAGCCCACCGAGAAGGCGGTCGGCCCGCGCGCGCTCGAGTGCGGCCGCCACGTCCGGCACGCCGACCACGAACTCGTTGAAGGTCGGGGCCTCGAGAGGCAAGGACAGCGCGGGGTTCTCGCGCACCCTTGCCTTCGCGTATTCCGCCTTGGCAAGGTTCAGCTCCGCCAGCGCTCGCAGTCCGCGGCGTCCGTGCAGACACAGGTAGATCGTGGCCATCAGCAGGCACAGGCCCTGATTGGTGCAGATGTTCGAGGTGGCCTTCTCGCGCCGAATGTGCTGCTCGCGGGTCGCCAGGGTGAGCACGTAGCCGCGGCGGCCCTCGGTATCGACGGTCTCGCCGACCAGGCGCCCCGGCAGCTGGCGCAGCAGCTTCTGCCGAGTGGCCATGAAGCCCAGGTGCGGACCGCCGAGACTCATGGGCACGCCGAAGCTCTGGGCCTCGCCGCACACGATGTCGGCGCCGAGCTCGCCCGGCGGTGTCAGCAGCGCGAGCGACAGGGCCTCGGTGACGGTCACTGCCAGCTTCGCGCCGCAGGCGCTGGCGGCCTCGGCTGCGGCGCGCACGTCTTCGATCGCTCCCAGGAAGTTCGGCTGCTGCAGGATGACGCAGGCCGTGGCGCCATCGACCTGCTCGGCCAGAGGCGCCGTGCGGCCGTCGTCGGCCAGCGGCGCTTCGACGATCTCCGCGCGCAGGCCGTTCAGGTAGGTGCGCAGCACGTCCCTGTAGTGCGGGTGGAGCCCGGCGGCCACGACGACCTTCGAGCGGCGCGTGGCGCGCATGGCCATCAGGGCGGCTTCGGCGCTCGCCGAGGCGCCGTCGTACATCGAAGCGTTGGCGACGTCGCAGCCGGTGAGGCCGCAGATCATCGTCTGCCACTCGAAGATCGTCTGCAGTGTGCCCTGGCTGATCTCCGGCTGATAGGGCGTGTACGCGGTGGTGAACTCCGAGCGGGAGGTCAGCGCGTCGACCACCGCGGGCGTGAAGTGCGGATAGACGCCGGCGCCGAGGAAGCAGTCGTGGGTCTCGGTGCTGGCATTGCGCGCCGCGAGCGTCTTCAGCTCGCCCCACAGCTCCTGTTCGCTGACTGCGCGGCGCAGGTCGAGTGGGCGAGCCAGACGTTGCTTCTGCGGGATCGCGTCGAAGAGCTCGTCGAGCTGGCTCAGGCCGACGGCGTCGAGCATCCGCTGGATTTCGTTCTCGGTGTGGGGGATGTAGCGCACGTCGCTCAGTCACCGCGTTCCGCTACGTAGGCGGCGTAGGCCTCGGCGTCGAGCAGCGTGTCGAGCTCCTCCGCGCCGGCGATTTCGATCTCGAGCATCCAGCCGTCGCCGTAGGGCGACTCGTTCACCTGCTCCGGCGTATCCGCCAGCGCCTCGTTCAGCGCCGCCACGGTGCCGCTCAGCGGCGCGAACAGATCCGAGACGGCCTTCACCGACTCGATGACCCCGAAGCTCTCGCCTGCGCTCACCGCCGTGCCGACTCCCGGAAGCTCGACGAATACGATGTCTCCGAGCTGCTGCTGTGCGTAGTCGCTGATGCCGATGGTCACGCGGTTACCGTCGGCGCGCACCCACTCGTCCTCGCGGCTATAGCGCAGATTCTCAGGGAAATCGTAATCGGCCAACGCCTCTTCCTCCTCGCCGGACTAGCCGGCGATCTCGACGAACGGGGTCTCTACTGCCTGTGCTGCGGTGGCGCGGCCGCGGATCACGACGTCGAAGCGTGAGCCGGGTGCCGCGAGATGTGGCGGAACCCAAGCCAGCCCGATCGACCGGCCCAAGGTAGGCGAGGGGGCTCCGGAGGTCACGCGGCCGACGCGGGTGCCGTCGACGGCGATCTCGTAGCCGGCACGCGCCACGCCGCGGTCCTCGAGCACGAAGCCCACCAGCGCGCGGCCGTGGCCCGCCGCCGCGCGGCGCGCGATCGCTTCGGCGCCGATGAACCCTCCGTGCTCGAGCTCGACGAAACGATCGAGCCCCGCTTCGAGGGGCGAACTCTCGGCGTCGAGCTCGTGGCCGTACAGGGGCATGGCGGCTTCGAGGCGCAGCGTGTCGCGGGCGCCGAGGCCTGCAGGGACGAGTCCGTCGCGCTGACCTTCGGCCAGCAGGGCTTCGAATACGCGCTCGCTGCCGGCGGCCTCGAGGTAGAGCTCGTAGCCGTCGGAGCCGGTGTAACCCGTGCGGGAGATCAGGGCGCGGGCGCCGGCCAGCTCGAACGAGGCGAAGGCGTAGCGCTTGAGCTGCCTGGCGTCTCCGGCCCCCACCCGCGCGAGGATGTCGCCGCTGGCCGGACCTTGCAGCGCCAGCAGGCCGGTGTCATCGCTCGCGTCGTGCACTCGCGTGCCGTCCTCGACGTGCTTCAGCACCCAGCTGTGATCCTTGGCGACGTTGGCCGCGTTGACGCAGAGAAAGAGCGCGGACTCTCCGGTGCGGTAGGCGGTGACGTCGTCCACCACGCCGCCGGCCTCGTTGCAGAGCAGCGCGTAGCGCACGCGACCCTCGCGTTGATTCGAGACTCGGCGCGAGAGCAGGCGGTCGGCGCTGGCCAGAGCCGACGGCCCCTCCAGGTGGAGCTGGCCCATGTGCGAGACGTCGAAAAGGCCGGCCGCCTCGCGAACGGCGCGGTGCTCGGCGACGATCGAGTCGTACTGGACGGGCATGGAGAAGCCCGCGAAGTCGACCATGCGGGCACCGAGCCGCAGGTGGGCCTCGTGCAGGGGGGTGCGGCGCAGCTCGCTCATCCGGCCAGGCGCGCTTCGTAGGCATCCAGGGTGTTGCACAGCAGCAGGGTGATCGTCATCGGGCCCACCCCGCGCCGGTGCGGTGTGACGATGCGCGCGACCCCGCACACGCCGTCCGTGTCGACGTCGCCCACCAGCTTGCCGTCCACCTGGCTGACGCCCACGTCGATGACCGCCGCGCCGGGCTTCACCCAATCGCGCTGGACCAGCCTGGGAACGCCCACCGCCGCCACGATGATGTCCGCCTGCCGGCACACGCCGGCCAGATCGCGGGTGCGCGAATGGCACATGGTGACCGTGGCGTTGGCCTGTTGGAGCAGCAGCGATACGGGCTTGCCGACGATCGCGCTGCGCCCGATCACCACGGCGAGGGCGCCCTCGAGAGGGATCTCGTTGCGGCGCAGGATCTCCATCACGCCCAGCGGCGTGCACGCGCGATGGCCCGCTTCGCCGAGCAGCAGGCGCCCCTGGTTCATCGGAGTCAGGCCATCGACGTCTTTCGCCGGATCGAGGGCTTCGGCCACGGCGTTGGCGTTGATGCCTTTGGGCAGCGGCAGCTGCACGAGGATGCCGTCGACGCCAGTGTCGCGGTTGAGGGTGTCGATCAGGTCCAGCAGCTGCTTCTGGCTCGTCGACGCGGGCAGGTGATGCTCCGCGGAGTCCATCCCGATGCGCGCGCACGCGCGCTGTTTGCCCTTGATGTAGGAGGCGCTGGCGGGATCGTCGCCCACCAATACGACCACCAGCTTCGGCGGACGCCGTCCCGCTTCGATGTGGCCGGCGATGCGCTTCGCAAGCTCCGCGCGCAGCTCGTTTGCGAGTGCGAGGCCGTCGACGACGACCGTCTCGATGGGGGGAGCGGACATGTTCGGGAGCCCCTGTGGCTGCAGGGGCGCAATATAGCGGAGCGTCAGGCCGCGGCCTTACCGCCCTTGCCCTTGCTCTTGCCGCTGTCCTTGCTCGACTGGTCCTTCGACTTGGAGCTCTTCTTGTCCGCGTCGCCGGTCTTCTTCTCGGTGTTCTTCGTTTCGCCCGACTCCGACTTCCCGTCATCGCTGTCGGACTTGCCTGACGGGGACGAGTAGAGATCCGAGTGCCAGCCGCTGCCCTTCAAGAGGAACGAAGTTTGGGAGATCAGCCGCTTCACCCTGCGCGAGCGGCAATGAGGGCAGGTCTTGAGCGGATCGTCCGTGATGCGCTGCTCGGCCTCGAATTCGCGCTCGCACTTCTTGCAGGAGTATTCGTAGATCGGCATCTCGTGTCTCGTTCCCAGCGGGGCGAGGGTGGAGTACCTCCGCCGCAGGCGGCAGGCTAACGGCTGGTCTCTCGAGTTGCCAACGGCCGTCGCCACCGCGCGAAGTGCTGCGCTCAGCCCTCGCCGGTGGCGGCCTCCTTCGTGGTGCGTCGCAAATAAGCGACCTTGCCCTCCGTCGCCAGCTCCTCGGGCGGCTCCTCGGCCAGGCCGTCGAGCAGGCGCAGGTGGGTCTCGAAGGCGTTGCGTACCGACGCAGCCAGGCGCACCCTCAGCAGCTTCATCTCGCGGATGTCCCCGGCAAGAGCCGCAGCGCGGCGGTGGGCCGCCTCGAGGATCTTCTCGCCGCGGACTTCCGCTTCTCCCACGAGGACTTCGGCCTCTTTTACGGCTGTTCGCTTGAGGTCTTCCGAGAGCTTCTGAGCCATTGTCAGAGTGTCCTGGAGCACCTGTTCGTTGGCCGAGAGATGCTCGACCTGGACTTGGAGCCCCGCGATCTGCTCGGCCTGCTGGCCGAGCTCCCGCAACACGCCTTCGTAGTCTTCGCCGACCAGGCGTAGGAATTCGTCCACCTCTTCCGGGGCGTAGCCGGCGAAGCGGCGCGCGAAGCTGTGATTGCGCAGGTCGAGCGGTGTGATCCGCATGGCTCCTCCGGGGCACCTTCGTCCCACGGCAAGAGTTCGACCGAACCGCCCGGAATCTTTAGCATTGGAGCCGCCGCCCGTTACTCGCCCCGGCCGAGCTCTCCGGCGCGCTGAGTGGCGGCTCGCACCGCGGCACCCAGGGCCTCTGCAAAGCCCCGTTCTTCGAGCTGCTTCAGGCCCGCCAGCGTGGTGCCCCCCGGCGAGCTCACCTGGCGACGCAGCTCGGCGGGCGCGCGCTCGCTCTCCCGCGCGAGCTTCGCGGCGCCGAAGGCCGTCTGCAGCACCAGCTCTTCGGAGGCGGCCCGGGGCAGGCCTTCCGCCTCGCCCGCGGCGATCAGGGCCTCGAGAAAGGCAAACAGATAGGCCGGGCCACTGCCGGACAGGCCCGTGACCGCGTCCAGCTGAGCTTCGCTCTGCGCGCCCCAGGCATGTCCGACGCTTTCGAAGAGGCTGCGCGCCGCGGACAGATCCGCGTCGGTGGCTCCGGCGTTGCCGCAGAAGCCGGTGGCGCCCTCGCCGACCAGTGCGGGTGTGTTCGGCATGGCGCGCACCACCCGGGCCCCGGTGCCGAGTGTGGCCTCGAGGCCGGCGAGCGTCACCCCTGCGGCGATCGAGATCCAGAGCGGCCGCGTGCAGTCGAATCCGCCACTCGCGAGCGACTCGAGCACGGGCGTCACCATGCCGGGCTTCACCGCCAGCACCAGCACGTCCGAGGCCTCCGCGACCTCGGCGTTGACGGCAGAGGTCGCGATGCCGAGCGCCTCGGACAGGTGTTTGCGGCGCGCGGGCTCGGGGTCGGCCGCGCGCAGCAGCGACGCGTCGATGCCGTCGGCGAGCAACCCGCCGAGCAGCGCTTCGGCCATGGCGCCCCCGCCGAGAAACCCGATGCGAACGTCGGCAGACGACATGCTCTACTCCTTTTCTGCGTGTGGCGAGATGCTGCGGGGGCCAAACAGCGCTGTGCCGATGCGCACGCTGGTCGCGCCTTCCTCGATCGCGACCTCGAAGTCCGCCGACATGCCCATGGAGAGCTCCGTCAGCGACTCGCCGCCCGGTGCACTCTGCAGGCTGTCGCGCAGCTCGCGCAAGCGGGAAAATGCCGGGCGCAGCTGCTCCGGATCGTCGGCGGGTGCCGGAATCGCCATCAGGCCGGTCACGCGCAGCTGCGGCCACTGCTGCGAGGCGGCGAGCAGGGAGGGCAGGGCCTCAGGCGCGCAGCCACCCTTGCCGGGCTCGCCGCTCACGTCGACCTGCAGCAGGACTTCGAGGGTTCGCCCGGCGGCGGCCGCGCGGCGCTCGAGGGAGGCGCCGAGGCGCTCGCGGTCCAGGGTCTCGATCGCGTCGAAGAGCTCGACGGCGGCGCCGGCCTTGTTGCGCTGGAGCTGGCCGATGAAGCGACAGCGGGGCGGGTCGATGCCGTGTCGCTCGAGCTCTGTGCGAAGCTTCGGGAGCTTCGCCTGGGCCTCCTGCACGTAGTTCTCTCCGATGCAGTCGAGCCCCGCGCGCACGGCCGCGGCAATCCTGACCAGCGGCTGACGCTTGGACACGCCCACCAGGCGGATCGTCTCGGGCGAGCGTCCGGACCGCGCCGCCGCGTCGGCGATGCGTGCACGGAGAGCCGCAAGCCGCGTTGCGATGGCCTCGTTGCTCATGAAGCAGCTCGACTTTCCGCGTCGGCGAGCAGTGCCAGCGTCTCCTCCAGCGGCAGGCCGATGACGTTGGTCTCGCTGCCCTCGACTTGCGCGACGAAGCGGCGCCCTTTGCCCTGGAGGGCGTAGGCGCCAGCCTTGTCGAGAGATTCGCCGGTTGCGACATAGGCCCGCACCTCGGCTTCGCTCGCCGCGAGCATGCGCACCCGGCTCTCCACCAGGGTGGTGCGCGCGTCTCCCGTATCGCTGGCGATGAGGCTCACCGCGGTCAGCACCCGGTGGGTGTGGCCCAGCAGCCGCGCGAGGAGCTCCACTGCGTGCTCGGGATCTCGCGGCTTGCCGAGCACCGAATCGCCGAGCACGACGATCGTGTCCGCGCCCAACACCCAGCGGCGCGGTTCGCCGCCCAGCCGTGTCGCCACCGCGCGGGCCTTCGCCTCGGCCAGCCTGCGGGCGAATGCCTCCGGTGCTTCGCCAGGGTCTCGCTGCTCGGGGATTTCCGCCGGCAGCACCTCGAAGGCGACGCCGGCGCGGGCGAGGAGCTCGCGCCGGCGGGGGGAGGCGCTGGCGAGAATGAGAGGGAGCGCCGGCATGGCGTGCGGGGTACCGAGGCGGGGCGCGCTCGTCAAGCGCGCCGGGCGGCGACGGAATCCGGTAGCCTGTCCCGGCTATGCGGGCCGTCATTCGCCGCACCCATCCGTGGCTCCTCGTCGCACTCGCGGCGGGTTGCGTGGGGCCGGTCGTTCAGTCGGGAGGGCTCTACCGCCACCGCGCTCACGGCTACGCGGTGTCGGCGCCCGGTGGCACCGAGGGCGCCTGGGCACGCGTCGAGGTCGAGGGAGCGACCCTGGCGTTTCGCAGTCCGCAGGCCGATACCGTGACCCTGACATCGCGCTGTGGCAGGCCCGTCGCCGGGGTGCAGCTGATGGCGCGGCACCTGCTCATCGGGTTGGCGGAACGGAATGTCGTCGAGACCCATCCGGTCGCGATTGCCGGCAGCAGCGGCTGGCTGCAGGTGGTCGACACCTCCAACGCCGGGCATCCCGTGCGGCTCAAGACCATCACGCTGGTGGCGCGCAAGTGCAGCTTCGATCTGGTCCTGGCCGCGGCCGGGCCGCGCTTCGCGGAGGTGGAGCCTGTCTTCGACGCGTGGTGGGGCGGCTTCCACTTCGTGACCGAGGAGCGCGGAGCGTGAGCGCGCCGGCGGCACAGCGCGGCAAGGGCAGCGGGCTCGAGGCGCTCGGTCGGGCGACCCTCGATCTGGTCGATAGTTGGGGCCGCTTCGCGCTGCTTGCCGGTGCGGTGTTCCGCGCCGGCGCCCGGCCGCGCTTTCCCTGGCGCGCGACTCTCGAGCAGCTCGAGGCCATTGGTGCGCGCTCGCTCACCATCGTGTTGATCACGGCGCTCTTCACCGGCATGGTGCTGGCGCTGCAGACGGGCATTGCCCTCGAACGTTTCGGCGCGAAGCTCTACGTCGGCTCCGTCGTGGGGCTCGCCCTGGCCCGGGAGCTCGGTCCGGTGCTCACCGCGCTGATGGTCGGCGGGCGCGTCGGCGCCGGGATCACCGCCGAGATCGGTGCCATGCAGGTGACCGAGCAGGTGGATGCGATCCGCTCCATGGGTGCCGATCCGGTGCAGAAGCTGGTGCTGCCCCGGGTGGTCGCAGCCACGCTGGCGCTGCCGCTGCTGACCATGTTGGCCGATCTGCTCGGCACGATCGGCGGCATGCTGATCGCCACCAGCCAGTTTCACATCACGGGCAACTTCTACCTCGACACGGTCTACTGGGCCGTGACGGTGCCGGACGTGCTCTCCGGCATTGCGAAGACCTGCGTCTTTGGCTGGATCATCGCGATGGTCGGCTGCTTCCTGGCACTGGAGACGACCGGCGGTACCGTGGGCGTGGGCCGCGCGACCACCAACAGCGTCGTGGTGGCATCGATTTCCGTATTGATATCGGACTTCTTTCTGACCAAGCTCATGTTGATTCTATGAGCGACGGCGCGGCCGTGGAAATGCGCGGTGTGACCAAGGCGTTTCGCGACGTGCCGGTGCTGTGCGGTGTGGACCTGTCGGTGGAGCGGGGCGAGACCTTCACGATCCTGGGCGGCTCGGGGTCGGGCAAGTCCGTCTGCCTCAAGCACATGATCGGGCTGCTGCGTCCGGATCGCGGCCAGGTGCTGGTGGCGGGGCGGGAAATCACCGGGCTCTCGGAGAGCGCGCTGATCGATGTGCGCACCCACGTGTCGATGGTCTTCCAGAGCGCGGCGCTCTTCGATTCGTTGACGGTTTTCGGGAACGTGGCCTACCCGCTGCGGGAGCACCGGCGTTGGAGCGAGGCACAGGTGGAAGAGCGCGTGGCCGAGTGCCTGGCTGCGGTGGGCCTGGTCGGCAGCGAGGGGTTGATGCCGGCGGAGCTCTCCGGGGGGATGCGCAAGCGCGTCGGCGTGGCGCGTGGCATTGCGCTCGAGCCCGCCACGATCCTCTACGACGAACCCACCACCGGTCTCGACCCCGCGAACCAGCGGCGCATCGGCGAGCTGATCCGCTCGCTGCAGCAGCGCCTCCGCGTCACCTCCATCATTGTCACCCACGAGCTCGAGCTGTGTTTCGCGATTTCCGATCGGGTAGCGTTGCTGAAGGACGGTAGAATCGTGGCGTGCGGCAGCTCGGGGGCGATGCAGCACTCGGAGCACCCCGACGTGCGCGAATTCTTGGCTGGCGAGCACGCTACAGCCGAGACCGCTGCCCCGGCCGGCGCGAGGGAGATCCATGGAACCTGACCGTGGCCTGAGTCTGCGCGTGGGTGCCTTCGTCCTCGTCGCTCTTGCGGCCCTGGCTGTCATCGTGCTGTCGCTCTCGGCAGAGCAGGGGGTCTTCCGCGCGCGCTACCCGTTGGTTGCCTACTTCGGCAACATCCAGGGGCTGGTTCCCGGGGCCGCGGTGCGGCTCGCCGGCACCCGCGTCGGCCAAGTCAAGTCGGTCGCAATCGTGATCCGGCAAGACGGCTCGCCGGCCGTGCGGGTGGATTTGCAGGTCGACGATGCGGTGCGTCAGCGGCTGCGCGAGGACTCGATCGCGGAGATCACGCAGGTCGGGGTGATGGGCGATCAGATCGTGCAGCTCTCGATCGGCACGTCGGAGAGCCCGGTGCTCACCGACGGCGCCGAGGTGCGCACCCGCGACCCGTTCGAGCTGAGTGCGATGATCGCGCAGGGAGGGCGCGCGCTGGACGCGATCGACTCGCTGGCGCGCAACCTCAACGACACTTTGGACGACTTCCAGGCGACCGGCGGAACCGCCGGGCTCGTCGATACCCTGGATGGCCTCTCCTCGATGGTAGCCGCCGTGCGCAACGGCGACGGTGCCCTGCACACGCTGATCTACGAGCCCTACCAGGGCAGCGCGCTTTCGAACCTCGAGGCCACGATGGGCTCGTTGGCGAACATCATGCTCGAGGTCGAGAGCGGAGACGGCCTGCTCCACTCGTTGATCTACGACGCGCCGGCCGAGCAGGATGTGTTGATGCAATTCCTGGCCGCCGGGGCGCGGCTCAACAGCATTCTCGGGAAGGTGGATCGCGGCGAGGGCACGCTGGGCCTGCTGCTCAACGATCCGACCCTCTACGAGGAGGTGAAGCTCCTGGTCGGCGGCGCGAACCGCAGCACGGTCGTGCGCAGCCTGATCCAGATGGTCCTGCCCGCAGAGGACTAGATGGCGCCGGGCTCGCGCAGCTGGACGCTCGAGACCGCCCGCAACCTGCTCTCCGAGGTGCGCGCGCATACCGCGGAAGCCGTTCCCGAGGTCGAGCGGCTGTCCGCGGAGCGCGACTCCGCGCGTCCGGGCTCGGAGGAGCGAGCCCGGCTCGAGGCAGAGCTCGGCACTCGCCTCAGCCGCTGGGTGCGTGCGATGGAAGCCCTCGGTGTCGAAGTGAAGGGCCTGTGGCTCGTCGACTTCGACAACGGTCTTGGATACTACTGCTGGCGCTGGCCGGAGGAGCGCCTGGAGTTCTTCCACGGCTACGACGAGGGCTTCGACAGCCGCATCCGAATCCAGTGAACCGGCTCAGTCGTCGCGAGGGGGGCGGCGGGTGCGTTTGACGGCGGAGCGGGCGCGTTTGGCCTCGACACGGCGGGCCTGCGAGCCGCGGCTGGGGCGGGTGGCGATGCGACGGCGGGGGGCCACGACGGCGTCGCGCACCAGCTCGGCCAGTCGTTCGCGTGCCAGCTCGCGGTTGCGTGCGCGGCTGCGGTTGCGGCTCGCGTGCACCAGGAGCTCGCCGTCCCGGGTGAGTCGGTGGGCGAGGCGGCGCAGCAGCCGACGGCGTTGGGTCGGGGTGAGGGCACCGCTGTCCCGGGCGTTCCAGCGCAGCGTCACCCGGGTGCTGGTCTTGTTGACATGCTGCCCGCCCGGGCCGCTCGCGCGGCTCGCCGTCTCGCGAATTTCGTGGCCGGGCAGCGTCAGTCCACGCTGCACTTCGAGGTCGGGGGCGCTCACGGTAGGGCTCCCGGCTCGAACAGGGCGCGGCCTTCGGCTGCCGCGGGCGGATCGATGCCGAGCAGCGCCGCCACCGTCGGCGCCACATCGATGGCGTGCGCTGCGGGCAACGCGCGTCCGGCCGGCACGCCGCGCCCCAGCGCCAGGAATACGCCCGCCATGTCGGCGTGCTGCGGGTCGTAGCCGTGCATGCCGATGCGATGCCCGAGCCACGAGGCGACGCGTTCGAGCGGCTTGCCGCGGCGCTGCAGGAAGCTCACGGGCGGCTGCGCCATGGCGAGCACGTCGCCGGCCCGGGGATGCCGCGCACGCAAGCGTGCCGGTATCTCGGCGCGCGGCCACGCGTCGACTCCGGGCAATCGTGCCAGCGCCGCCGCCGCCGCTGTCACGGCCGCGACGCTGGGGTCGTCGAGATAGATGTGCGCCACCCCTCCGCCGGTCACCACCTGCGCCGCGATGCCTGCCTCGGCGAGCGCGGTCTGCGGCAACACGCGCCGTCTGCTCGGGGTCATGCCGTGATCACTCACCAGCAGCAACGTCGTGTGCGGCCACGCGTCGCGCGCATCGAGTCCGGCCAGCAGGCGCCCGAGCTGCTCGTCCTGGGCGCGCAACGCTCGCGTCACCTCGCGGCTTCGCGTCGTATGGCGGTGTGCTGCGCGATCGACTCCGTGCCACCAGGCCATCACCAGCCGCGGCCGCTCGGCTGCCGGCAGGTCGAGCCAGGCCAGGATCTGATCGACCTTCTCCGCCTCGGGGATGCTCGAATCGAAGGGCGACCTGCGCAGGCTGGCGCCGCGCCCGCGCCAGTCGGTCTCGGATCCCACCCAGAAAAAGACCGCGCTGCGCACGCCCTGGCGCTCGGCGGCCGCCCACAGCGGCTCGGCCTCGAGCCAGGACGCATCGTTTGCGTAGTCGAACAGGCCCCGCTCCGGGTCGATGAATCGATTGCCGAGGATTCCGTGGCGATCCGGATGGGTGCCCGTCGCCAACGTCGCGTGGCTCGGGAAGGTGTTGGATGGAAACGGCGGAATCAGGCGTTGCGCCCGGGCGCCCTGCTGCACCACGCGCGCAAAGCTCGGAAGCGAGCCCTGCGTCAGCAGGTCGTGGCGGACGCCGTCGAGGGAAAGCACGATCACGCTGGCGAGGTCCGCCGCGCGTGCCGGAGCGAGCCACAACGTCACCGCGGCCAGACAGGCGAGGGTGCGCCTCACGGGGCCGGGAACCGCTCGGCCGCTTCGGCCCCAGCACGGCAGCGCACGATGATCAGCGACTCGACCGTCTCGCGCAGGACAGCGCCGAGGTCGAGGGGGATCGGCCGGCTCGCGGCGGCTGTGACGGCCTGGCTCTCTCGCATGGCGCTGCCGCGCTGGAGCTTGGCCGAGCGACTGCGTGGGGTCAATCGCACAGCGTGCGAACCCCTGTGGGCGGGCGCCTGCTAGACTGCGCCCCCATGGAACTCGCACCGCTGCTCACCCAGACTTTGTGGCCCGACCTGGCTCTGCTGGTCGGGCGTGGCTTCATCGGTATCTGCTTCGTGACCCACGGCCTCGGCAAGCTCGGCCTCGTGGGCACGGGCAACATGCAGGGTTTCGTCGAATGGCTCGAAAGCCTCGATGTGCCGCTGGCGCCGGTGCAGGCGCGCATCGCCATGCTGTCGGAGATCGTCGGCGGTGCGTTGCTGGCGCTGGGGCTCTACATGCGCCCGGCTTGTGCGCTGCTGATCGTGACGATGATCGTGGCGAGCCGGCTCGGCCACAAGGGCGCCGGCTACCTGATCACCAACGAGCCCCCGGGCGCCGAGTACACGATCAACCTGGCGGCGATCTGCTTCGTTCTGCTGTTGCTCGGCCCCGGTTCCTTTTCGCTCGACGCGCTGCTCTACTAGCGCGGCGCGTCGGCGAGTTGCTGCAACGCCCGCTCGGCGCAGCGTTGCAGCTCGGGGTCGCTGCTGCCGGCCCGCGCCCTG
This sequence comes from Deltaproteobacteria bacterium, assembly GCA_019310965.1. Classification (GTDB taxonomy): domain Bacteria; phylum Myxococcota_A; class UBA9160; order UBA9160; family SMWR01. The sequence goes on along the minus strand of JAFDDG010000008.1, from coordinate 45,691 downwards.
CGCAGCGCCTCGGTGACAGCCGTGCGCAGGTCGCCGGCATGCAGCGGCGCCAGCTGCGCCAGCACCACGGTGACGATGCGCCGGCTGGCGGCATCCGACTCGTCGGCGAGGGCCCCGACGAGCGTCTCGACGACTCCGCGGGGCGGGTCGAGCAGCGCCGCCAGCGCGGCGTAGGCGGCGCGTCGCGCCAGCACGTCTGCGTCGCGGGTTCCCTCGAGCAGGGCCTGCGCGACTTCCGGGTCGTCGGGCGCCAGCTCGCGCAGCGCGTGGCGCGACATGCGGCGCACCCGCGCGCGCTCGTCTCCGCGTGACAGGCCCAGCAGCAGCGGCAGCACTTCGCCGTGCAGTCGCCCGCACTTCACGAGCAGGCGCGCGGCGCGCCAGCGCTGCTTGCGGTCGGGCAGCGCCAGGCCCTCGGCCAATGCCGGCAGCAGCCGCAAGCTCGGCGGCTCGAGCCTCGCGAGCACGAGCGCGGCCTCGCAACGCCCGCGCGCTTCGTCGCCGTGCAGCGCCGCGATCAGGGCGGGCTTCACGTCGTGGTGTTCGGCCAGCTGCGTCAGGGCACCCGCGGCGGCAGCCGCGACCGCGGGCACCGGGTCGGTCAGGGCTCCGGCGAGGGCCTCGCTGAAGAGCACCGCCGCCGGGTCTCCGGCGGCGTCGCGGCACGCGCGGGCCCGCTCCTGCGGATCGTCCTGCGCCAGCCGTTCGAGCAGCGGATGGCTCACGCCGTCGTCCAGCGCGCCTCGAGTGGTGCTTCGCCGTCGCGCTGCACTCGCCCCTCGCGCTCCAGCTTGATGAGGTGCGCGGCCACCGTCGCCGCCGCCGGTGCGTGGAGTGCCGCCGGATACGCCGCGTAGACGCGCTTCACGATTGCGGCGATCTCGCAGAGGCCCGCCTCGACGGCTTCCACGATCTGCGCTTCGCGCTCGAGCCGGTGGGCGATGTACTCGCGAATCTTGCCCGTGCCGTCTTCGATCTTCGGACCGTGTGCCGGGTAGATGCTGCCGGGTGCCTCGGCCAACAGACGCTCGAGAGAACTCATGTAATCGAGCAGGTCGCCGCCCTCGGGTGGAATGACCGTCGTGCCGACGCCCAGCACATTGTCGCCGGAGAAGATCGCTCGCTCTTCTTCGAGCACGAAGCAGAGGTGGTCCTCGGCGTGGCCGGGGGTGTGCACGGCGCGCAACGTCGCGCCTTCGGTTTCGACGAGGGCGCCGTCACCGATGGGCGTCAGGTCGAGTGCATGGCGGTCGTCCATTGCGGGCCACGGGCATTTCGAGACCCGCAGTGCACCGTGCTCTTCGATGACCGAAGGCGCACCACCGAGGTGATCCGGGTGGCCGTGGCTCACCACGATTTCCTGGATGCGCACGCCGCCGGCGCGTTCGAGAGCCTGGGCGAGAACCGGCAGGTATTCGGGGCGACCCTCGCCGGTGTCGAGCAGCACGCGCTCGGCTCCGGTGCCGACGAGATAGGTGTTGGTGCCGGGACCGGTGAAGAGCCCCGGGTTCTGGCCGAGAGCCACCACCACTCGCTCCGACCAGACGTCCACGTCCGGCATTTCGAGGCCGATCATCACCGGGGGCGCCTGGCTCACGTCACTCTCCTGCGATCGTCATCTGCGCCACGCGCAGCGAGGGGGCCGCCAGACGCCCGAGCCAGAGCAGGTCGCTGCCGACCGCGTCGATGTCGAGCAGCATCTGGCCCAGGTTGCCGGCGATGGTGATCTCCTCGACCGGGTAGGCGATCTCGCCGCCCTCGATCCACAGGCCGACGGCGCCGCGTGAGTAGTCGCCCGTCACCGGCTGGAAGCCGTGGCCGATCAGCTCGGTCACCAGCAGGCCTCGCTCGGTGCTGGCGATGATCTCCTCCAGGCTGCGCTCGCCGGGCTCGACCCAGAGGTTGCTGGGTGCCGCGCTCGGAGCGCCGCCGGCGCTGCGTGCGGCATTGCCGGTGGTGGCGCTTCCCAGCTTGCGGGCGGAGTAGGAGTCCAGGAGCCAGCTTGCCAGCCGGCCTCCCTCGATCAGAGTGGTGCGCCGCGTCGGCTGGCCTTCGCCGTCGAAGGGGCGGCTGCCGAGGCCGCCGGGCTTGCGCCCGTCGTCGACGACCGTGAGCGCTTCGCTGGCGATCTGTTCGCCCATGCGATCGGCGAGAAAGCTGGTCTGGCGGTAGACCGAGTAGCCGTTGGCGCAGCCGGCCAGGTGGCCCAGCAGGCTCGGTGCCGTCACCGGATCGAAGATCACCGGTGCCTGGCAGGTGGCGACCCGGCGTCCGCCGAGGCGTCGCAGCGCGCGCCGGGCGGCCTTGCGGCCGACGTCGGCCGGCGCGTCTGTACCCGCGAGACTGCGCGATGTCGTCATCCAGTAGTCGCGCTGCATGCTGCCGTTCTCTCGCGCGATCGGCTCGGAGAAGAGCGAGTGCGTGGCGGAGCGGTAGCTCCCGCGGAAGCCGCGGCTGTCGCCGAGCCACACCTGGGAGAAGCCCGAGCTCACCTGGGAGCCTTCGGAGTTCTCGATGCGCGGATCGGTCGCGCGGGCGGCCGTCTCGGCGGCCCGCGCAGCGGCGATGCGCGTCTCCACCGATACGTCCCGGTCTGCCGGATCGAAGAGCGCGAGGTCGACGTCGTCCCGCGCGTAGTCCTCTTCCGGCAGCCCCGCAAAGGGGTCCTCTTCCGTCGCGCGCGCCAGCTGCACGGTCTCCTGCGCCATGCGGTCGACGACGTCCCCGCGCAGGTCGCTGGTCGATGTCAGCGCCGAGCGCAGGCCGCTCTCACCGCGCACCAGGGCCCGGATGCCGAGGGTGTGTCCCCGCGCCTGCTTGACGAAATCGATCTCCTCGCCGCGCACCCGTGCCTCCAGCGAGTCGCTCTCGACCAGCAGCGCGTCGGCCGCGTCGGCCCCCGCGCGCAGCGTCTGCTCGAGGGCGCGTTCGATCGCCTCCGCTCCCGCGTCGCCGCTCATCGTTCCGTCCCGCCCACGGTGAGCTCGTCGATGCGCAGGGTCGGCAGTCCGACGCCCACCGGCACGCTCTGGCCGTCCTTGCCGCAGCTGCCGACGCCGCGGTCGAGCGCCAGGTCGTTGCCGATGCGTTTCACGCGGGTCAGCACGTCCGGACCGTTGCCGATCAGCGTCGCACCCTTCACCGGAGCCCCGATGCGTCCGTTCTCGATGCGGTAGGCCTCATTGGCCGAGAACACGAATTTGCCGCTGGTGATGTCGACCTGGCCACCGTCGAAAGAGACCGCGTAGAGGCCACGGTCGACCGAGCGCACGATCTCCTCCGGATCGTCCTGCCCCGCCAGCATGAAGGTGTTGGTCATGCGCGGCATCGGCAGGTGCGCGTAGCTCTCGCGGCGACCGTTGCCGGTGGCCGTCATCCCCATGAGCCGCGCATTGAGCCGATCCTGCAGGTAGCCCCGCAGGATGCCGTCTTCGATCAGCAGCGTGCGCTGGGTGCTGGTGCCCTCGTCGTCGACGTTGAGCGAGCCGCGCCGCCCGGGCAGCGTGCCGTCGTCGACGACCGTGACCCCTTCGGCCGCCACGCGTTGGCCGATGCGATCGGTGAAGGCGGAGGTCTTCTTGCGGTTGAAGTCGCCCTCGAGACCGTGGCCGATCGCCTCGTGGAGCAGAACGCCGGGCCAGCCGGGGCCGAGCACCACATCCATGCAGCCAGCCGGGCAGGGCACGGCCTCGAGATTGAGCGTTGCGATGCGCACCGCCTCGGCCACCAGGGGGTGCCAGGCGCCCGCGGCCATGACCTCGTCGAGGTCGCAGCGGCCGCCCATTCCCTGGTAGCCGATCTCCCGCGACTCGCCGGACTCCGCCACCACCTGCACGTTGAGCCGCACCAGGGGCTGGATGTCGGCCACCAGGCTTCCATCGCTGGCGGCGATCAGCACGTGTCGGTGCTGAGAAATGAGGCTGGCCATCACCTGTTTCACGCGCGGGTCGAGGCCCCGGGCATGCGTGTCGATGGCGCCGAGCAGCTCGATCTTGCGCTCCACCGGCACGTCGGTGGGCGCCGTGGCCACCGGGTAGAGGTCGTGGCGAGGCCGGGCAGCCGGGGCAACCGCCACATTGCGCACGTCGCCGTTGCTCTCGGAGATGGTGCGGGCGGTGGTGGCGGCGAGCTGCAGGCTCTCGACCGTGACGTCGTCGGAATGCGCGTAGCCCTGGCGCTGGCCGGTCTGGGCGCGGACGCCGACGCCCTGCTCGAGGTGGCGATCGCCGCTCTTCACGATGCTCTCTTCGAGCACCACCGAATCCTGGGTGGTGTATTCGAAGAAGAGATCCGCGTGATCGACCTTGCGCTCCAGCGTGGTGTCGAGAGCCGTCGTCAACATGCGCTCGTCGAGGCCGAAACGGTCGTGAAAGAATGCGAGATCGTCGCTCATGCAGTGCCTTCTGGTAGCCGGAGGTCGGTGAGCGTAGCAAGTGCGGTGGCGTCGATGGCAACCAGGCCCGCCGCCTCTGCAGCGGCCAGGTCGCGCTCGGGATCGTCGCCGACGAAGATCGCCTCGTGGGGGGCGACGTGCAGCCGTTCGAGGGCAAAGTGGAAGATCTCCGGCGCCGGCTTTGCCGCCCCGACATCGCTGGCCAGCACGATCGCATCGAGGCGTCCGTCGAAACCGAGATCGGCGAGCAATCCGCCGAGTCGGCTGTCGAAGTTCGAGACTACCGCCGTGCGCAGCCCGCGCTCGCGGAGACGATCCAGCAGCGCCAGGGCACCGGCCCGAGTGCGCCATTGCCTGGCGTTCGAGTAGGTGTCCCACAGCCCGGCGAAGAGTGCGTCGAAGTCGGGCGGGCGCCGCTCCGAGTCCGCTGCCAAGAACGTGCGCCGCACCACATCGCGCCACCACTCTCGCTCCACCTCGCGGCGTTCGGGCGCGTCCGTGGCAGGAGATACGGGCAAGGGCGTCTGTTGGCAGGCCCGGCCGAAGGCGTCCGTCAGGCGCCAGGCGGAGATCGCGAGGCCCTGGCGCTCCGCGTGGCGAGCGTAGGTCTCGCCGACGGGTTCGGCGAGCTCGATCAGTGTGCCCGCTGCGTCGAACAGCGCCGCGCGAATCAAGCGTTGCGGGTTCCCGAGGCGATGAAGCTGGCGGGCAGATCGCGCCCGGAGGAGAGGCCGGCGTGGACCTCGAGGCGGAAGTCCGAGAGCCCCGCTTCGCGAAACCAGTCCGCCACGGCCTCGGGGTCGAAGCCCAGCCAGTGCACGCCGAGCTCCTGGCGCATCCACTCGTACTCGTGAGCGACGAAGTCGACGATCACCACGCGGCCGCCGGGCTTCACGACTCGCGACATCTCGCAGAGGGTCTCGGCCGGAGACGGCAGGTAGTGGATCACCATGTGGGCGAAGGCCGCGTCGCAATCGGCGTCCTCCAGTGGCAGCGCCGAGGCTTCGCCGTGGCGCAGCTCGACGCCGCTGACGCCGGCCTCCTCGAGCTTGGCGCGGGCGGCTTCGAGCATGCGGGACGAATGGTCGATGGCGACGACGTCGAGGCCGAGGCGGGCGAGCTCGAGGGCGAGGATGCCGGTGCCGGTGCCGATGTCGACCACCCTCAACCCGCGAGGCACCAGCCGGGCCAGCGCCCGTGCGCGCAGCGCGTCGTCGTCGAAGACCTTGCGCAGTGCGTCCCACTCGGGGCCGACCGCGTCGAAGAAGCTGCGAGCTCGGGCCGCTCGTGCTTCCAGGGCCTGGGCCAGCGCGGTGGTGTCGCGTGTCGCGGTGGCGTCCCCGACGAGGCCGCGGCGCACCAGCTCCCAGGCCTCGCGCCAAGGCCCGTCACCGGGCAGCGCAAAACGGTAGAAGACGTAGGTGCCGTCGCGCCGGTCGCGGATCAGCCCGGCCTCGCGCAGGATCGCCAGATGCCGGGAGACGCGCGACTGCGCCATGCCCAGCACCTGCATCAGCTCCTGCACCGCCAGCTCCTCTCTCTCGAGCAGAGCCAGAAGCCGCACTCGCGTGGGATCGGAGAGCGTCTTGAAGACGCGTTGGAGAGCTTCGGCAGACATCGCGGAAGGATACGGCGCGCGCGCTTCAGCGCACCTTCGGCGCGTCCACGGTGCCGGAGACCTTCAGGTGCTGGATTCCCTTCGTGCGGAGACGGATGCCGAAGCTGCGCAGCAGGCCGGTCGCGCGCGGGTCGGCATCGAGCTCGACAGCGAGGTCGAGAGGTGCCTCGCCGGGGTTGGCAGCTGGGCCGATGCTGCCCGTGATATCGGCCGTGAGCAGCGGGCCGGTCACGTGCAGCGATGTGATCTCGGTGCGGTTGTCACCGGCAAGCTGCAGCTTGCCGCTCAGCTCGTGGAAGGGCACGCCGCTGCGGAACCTGCCCCCGCTGAGGCTGCCGTTCGTCACGCTGAGCGCCACCTCGCCCAACCATTGGTCGCCGCCGGTCACCTCGATCTCGGCATCGGCCAGGCCGAGCAGGTCGATACCGGAGACGGTCCAGTCGTCGGGCAGCACGGCCAGGTCGAATTGTTCGAGCCGTCCGTCCAAGCTGGGTCGGCTGCCGAGGCTCACGACGCCCACCGCGCTGCCGTTGGGGCCCTCGAGCTCGATGTGAAATGCCGGGACCCCGCGCAGCCAGCTGCTCGACCAGGCCAGGCGCGCGCGCAGACGATCCAGGTCGAGAGGGCGCGCCGTGGCGCCGGTGATGCGCACGTCGCGCCACTCGAAGGCGGGACCGGACAGTCCGAAAACCTGCTCGGATTCCGCGAAGCTCATCCGCCCGCCGACGACCCGTTCGATGGCCATGACGCCCCGCGATTCGAGCCGGTCGTAGGGAAAGCCGGCCAGCAGGAAGATCAGCGTGAGGACGAAGCAGCCTGCGCCGACGGCCAGGACGGTGGTGCGGTTCTCCAAGCTAGAGCGGCTCGAACGACGAGACCGTGAACGTGACGTCGAGCAGCCCGGACTTGTCGGGCCGGCCGCGCAGGCGAAGCGATTTTACGGAGAGGAACTCCGGTGTCGATTCGATTTCGTGCAGGTAGCGAACCGTGCGCGGCAGGTCGACCTTTTTGAGCGTGACCTCCACCTTGGTCTCCTTGTAGCGGTCGCCGGCGGGGGCCACCTGCGGCTCCATCGAGTCGACCTTCACCGCTGCCGTCGTGGCCAGACTTTCGAGCCGAGTGCGCAGACTGCCGCGGGGCGCCTGTTGGATGCGCTGCTCGACCGAGGCCAGCCGCTGCTGCACCTCGTCGTACTCCACGCGCAGGTGGCGGGTCAGCTGGAGCTCGCGTTGGTTGCGCTCGACCCGGCTGGCGATCCGCGCCGAGGCGTCGATGGCGGGCGCCACGAGCCCGAACCAGACGATGACCAGCGCGAAGCTGCCGCCTACCGCCGAGACCAGGCCGCGCTCGCGAGCCGAGAGGTTCGCGAAGGCGGCGCGCAAGCGTTCGATCCAGTCCTTCACGGGCGGGCCTCCGGCGGTTTCAGGCTGATGGTGACGCTGAAGCGCTTGCTCCCGGTGCGCGAGTCGGTCTCGATGGAGCCGATTTTCGTGCTGGCGAAGGGTTCGAAACTCTGGAGCTCCGCGCCGAGCCGATCCGCGGCCTCGAAGTTCTTCGCTTTCACGCGCATGCGCACCGATTGGCGGTCGATGGAGATGTCTTCGAGCGCAATGTCGAGGTTCTGCGGCACCCGCTTCGAGATCTCCACCAGGAGGTCGAGGGCGGATAGATTGCCGCGGTACACACCCAGGAAGTCGGCGCGTTCCCGAGCCTCGCCGATCTTTTCGCGCAGCCCGGTCGCCACGCTGTGCGGCACCGGATCGTTCGCGAAGGCTTCGATCCAGAGCTTCTCGGCGCGTTGCTCGATCGCGGCGGCCTGCCGTGCGTCGAGGAAGGTTCCGGTGCCAAACGCGAACAAGGCCAGCGCGACCACGGCGGCGGCCAGCCAGGCGGTCTGGCGGAACTCGTGCAGCACGCGGCCGACGTCCATGCGCACTGCGAATTCGTCCTGCCGGAAGTTCATGGCCGTGCGGGCCCGAGCCGTACCGCGCAGGCCGAGCGCGATGGCCGGCGCGTAGAGAATGGGTGGCCCGCCAGCCACCAGGTCGTTGCCGTGCCCTTCGCGCGGCAGCGGCAGCCGCGCGGCCGGTACTCCCGAGCGATCCGCCAGGAAAGTGTCGATGCGGTCGAGCAGGGCGCCGCCGCCGAAGAGCGTGAGCTCGTCCAGCGGCGCGCCGCCGAGCCATTCTTCGATGGAGCCGAGGGTGCGCACCAGCTCCCGGGCGATGCGATCCAGCGCCTTGCCGGTCTGGGGGCCGACCTGATCGAGGCTGGAGCCGAACACGCCTTCTTCGCACTTTGCGCGCTCGGCGTCGGCCAGGGAGAGACCCCTGTCTGCCGCCAGCGCTTCGGTGATCGCAGCGCCGCCCACGGGCACACTGCGTGCGGCCACGGCCTGTTCGTCCACGAGCAGGCAGAAGCTCGTCTTGCGGTGACCGAGATCCACCAGCAGGCGGCGCCCCGGCAGATCGAACACCGCGCATAGATTGCCGAGCACGAGGCCCTCGGCCTCGAGGGTGCGCGGCGCGCAGCCGGCGCCGTCGAGCTCTTCGAGCAGCGCCGAGACCTCGCCACGCGGAGCGATCACCGCCAGCACCTCGGCGTGGCTGCGGTCTCCCGCCACCACGCTCCAGTCCATCACCACATCTTCGAGCTCGAAGGGCATCTGGTCTTCCAGCGCGAAGGGCACCGCCGCTGCGAGCCGGCGGCGCTCGGCGAACGGGAAGGAGAGGCGGCGCGACGACAGCTGGTCGCCGGGCAGCGCGGTCACGATCTGGTCCGTGGGCAGGCGATGGAGCTGCACGAAGCGCTGGAGCAGCTCGGGCAGGGCGGTGCTGGAATCGGGCCGGGGCAGGCTGCGCAGCTGCACGGCTTCGCAGCTCCGCAGGCTCTGGCGGAACTCCACGGCCTTGAGGCTGTGACTCCCCAGGTCGAGGCCCAGGACGTTTCTCAGCACGGGCATCCGCTGGCCCTCCTCACCGGACGCGCCAGGATAGCAAGCGGGGCTCCGTCGGCCGGGTGCGGTCCACCACGGCCTCGACCGTGCGTCGCACCTCGCCGACCTCGGCCTCGGCGCTGACGATGAAGATCTGCGAGCTGATGCTCGGCGGCGGGAAGATGGCGTTCGTCACGATCTCGCTTATCGGCGTGCACCCGTCCAGGCTTTGGTCCGCTCCGCAGACGCCGGAGCCCTCCTCGCGCAGCTCCAACAGGTCGCGCACGACGTCTTCGTCCGCGAGCCGCAGGTCGACGCCGTCGTCGTAGAAGAGCAGCGCCAGCACGTGGGGCGGCGCCGTGTTCAGATTGACGCCGCAGCCGACTCCGGCATGTCCGCAGCCGCCGGGTGCGTAGGGGTAGACCGTCACGTAGGGCGCCAGGCCCTCCACCAGCGGGCCGTCGAAACCCTCGATCAGGCGCAGCTCGTCGAGCGCGAGCAGGGGCTGGTTGGCGGCGAAATAGGGCGGATCCTGAGCCTGGTAGTAGTCATCCTCTGCGCCTCCGTGGCGCCTCACCTCGTCCCCATCGACCCAATCGATCAGGTTGGCTGTGAGATCGCGCACATCGTAGAGGGCCCGCTCGCCCGGAGGCAGCGGCAGCTCATCGATGATCTTCTCGAAGAAGAGCAACAGGAACGACTCGGTCTCGGCGCGTGGCGTCCGGAGTCCCTCATCGTCGGTTTCGAAAAGTGCGTTGAGGTTGAACTTCGCGCCGGCATCCTGGATCCGCAGGCGCAGCCGGCCGGCGCCGGCTTCGAAGGGCATGTCGCCAATCCGGGCCCAGAGGTCCAGGTGCGTGTCGAGGGGACCGACCGCGTTCGTGCCCTCATCGAGACGGTCTTCGAGCAGCAGCGCCTGCGCGATGCGCACGCCGCCGCGCGCGAGGGCCATTGCCTGGGCTGCGTGGTCCCGGTTGCGTGCCACCAGCGAGTCGACGGTCGCGCGACGTACGAACGAGGTGATCGACGCTGCCAGCAGCAGCGTGAAGAAGAGCACCACCAGGAGCACCACGCCGCGTCGGTCGTCCCGGCGGCTCACGGCAAGCACTCCGGGTTCTTGATCAGGTGGTGCAGCGTCGAGTACGCCCCGCGCCACTGACAGAAACTCATATTCGTCCGCTGCGTCTGCTCGAGGGCGGTGTCCGTGGAACTGCCGTGCTTTCCCATCTCGGCGTTGCAGTCGATGGCCTGGCAAGCGCTCAAGCGGCCGCACGGACCGCGCAGGCATTGCTGAGCGGCTAGCAGTTCCCCTTCGTCGCCCGCCTCCTCGCTCTCTTCGGCGTTGCCCTGGCCGCCGCTCACGAGGCTGGTCGGATCGAGAAGTTCCTGCAGATCGAGCTCGCGCACGGGCAGCACGAGCTTGCGGCTGTAGCCATCCGCCGCGGTCGCCTCGTACTCCGGCTCCTCGGCGTCTGCGTCCGCGAAGGCCACGTGAATTTCGACGGCGGTCGGCAGCGTGCTCGATTGCTCGAGCTGGCTCGAATCCCATTCTTCGAAGCGCGCGCCCGTGGCGTCGTAGAAGGTCACCCCGAAGTCCGCGAGCCGGTCGGCCAGCAACATGGCGCCGTCCGCCTCGTCGCTCGGCAGCTCCGGGTCGAGGGCAGCGTCGAGGCGTGGTGACGCCCAGCGCATCAGCTCGAAGCTCTCTCCATCCTCCGCGTGGCGCAGGGTGTAGGCCACGACCTCGAGATCTGACTCGTGGCCAGTGTTCCGAGGGCGCCGAGCCCGGGTGACGAACTTGAGCTGGTCGGCGCCAGAGGTGTCGCGCTCGGATGCGCCGTAGAAGCGCCACGGGTGGAACAGCGGGTCGACGTCTTCGGGCTTCGTTACGAGGACCGCGGCCTCGAGATCCCGGGCCAGCCGGTCGAGCAATGCGACCGAGCGCCGCACACGGCCGGTTTGGCTGGTGGCGCGTTCGATGGCGCGGTTCAGGTTGACGTAGTGGTTGAGCACGGAACCGATGACGATGCTGGTGAGCAGCACCACCGCCAACACCTCGAGCAGCGTGAATCCGGGCGGGCCGCGACGCTCTCGCCTGGCGAGCTTCTCGAACGCCACTACCTAACGTTCCTCGGAAGCATCGAGGATGTCTTGTAGGGTGCGCTCCATGTCGGATAGGCTCGCTCCCCCCGGCAGGCCGGCGCCGCTCACCGAGCCGTAGTCGACCGTGTAGGTTACGCGCTCCACGCTGCGTTCGTTCACGCCGTCGAACCACGTGACGCTCAGCCGGATCTCGCGGATGGCGCCCGGGTTGCCCTCCGTGCCGTCCCCCAGAACGCTGGAGACCGTCGAGTCGCTGGCGCCGCTCTCGTCCTGCAGCCACTCCGGCAGCGACCAGGGCTGGGTCTCGATGACAATCGAGAGATCGTCGAGCTCCGTCTCGGTCACGCCGAGTTCCGGCGTCTCGCCCGACAGCGCGGCCAGCTCGAGCTCGGCGAGCTGCGAATCGGCGACGAGCGATGCCTCGAGCCGGCGGCGGCTGTCGCCTTCGGACAGCACGCCGACGGACGCCGAGCGCGCGAGTGCCGTGAAGACGATGCCGAGCAGGGCGACGGCTGCCAGCACTTCGAGAAGCGTGAACCCGCCTTGCCGTGCCAGCGTTGTGCTGGTCCTATTCCTCATCTTCGATTCGCACCCCGTCGGCCAGTGGCAACACCTTCAGCCACAGCCGACGCTCGTTCTCGTCGTCGAGAAGGATCTCGGCCGGAGAGGTGGTGCCGTCGCTGTCGAAGGCGATCCCGACGTCACCGGTCTCGATCCGGTCGCCAGCCGTCGCGACAGCTGCGATCCGCACACCTTCTTCGATCCAGACGAAGCTGCCGTGCCTGCCGCGCAGCGGCTGCCAGCTGCGTTCGGCTTGGCGCGGTGCGGCCATGGGGATCGGTGCGCTCGCGCTCCAGGGGGTGGAGGGCTCTTCCTCTTCCGCGGGCTCGTCGCCGCTCGCTCGGTCGTCGCTCACCCACCACTCCAGGCGGTAGCCGCCGCTCTCGAGGTCCAAGAGCAATCGGTGGGGCGCGCCGGTCAGCACCGAGCGCTCGCGCGCGAGTTGGATCTGAGCGCCGATGTCCTCCGCACGTCGACGCAGGTTGCGACCGCCGACGCTACCCACCTGCGGTGCCACAAACGCGGCCAAGAGCGCGAAGATGGTCACCACGGCCATCATCTCGATGAGCGTGAAACCTCCGCGATGTCCAGGTGCGAGTCGCATGCTTTCCGCCGACCGGGCCGGGTGTCAGGATTCCTCGGCTTCGAACCAGTTGCCGATATCCTCGTCGATGCCTTCTCCGCCCGCCTGGCCGTCGGCGCCGTAGGACCAGATGTCCACCGAGTGCTCGTTGTGCTGGCCGGGCGACTCGTAGAGATAGGGGTTGCCCCACGGGTCCACCGGTTCGCGGCCCCCCTTCAGATAGCCGCCGGGCTGGTAGTTGCGCGGTGTCGGCTCGGACGTCGGAGCGTTGAAGAGTGATGCCAGCCCCTGCTCCGTGGTGGGGAAGCGGGCGTTGTCCATGCGATAGGACTCGAGTCCGCCCTCGAGCATATTCATCTGCGTGCGCGCGGCCACCACCCGGCCCTTGTCGACCTGGGCGAAGATCTGAAAACCGACCACGCCGGTGAGCAGGCCGATGATCAGCACCACGGCCATGATCTCGATCAGCGTGAAGCCGTGTCTCGTGTGTCGATTGTGCATGCTTTCTCCTAGCCTCCCAGCGAGGTCGTGACGTTGAGCAGGGGAACCAGCGTCGCCAGAATGATCACGACGACGATCCCCACCATGATGAGAATCAGGATCGGTTCGAGCAGCGCGGTGAGCCGCGTGACCAGCGTCTCCACCTGCTCGTCGTAGGTGTCTGCGATCTTCGAGAGCATCGGGTCGAGCCGGCCGCTCTGCTCGCCCACGTCGATCATGTGGGTGACCATCGGCGGAAACTCGCCGCTCTCGCGCAAGGGACGCGCCAGGCTGGCGCCCTCGGTGATGCTCACCCGGGCTTTGTCGATGGCGCGGCCCAGTACCACGTTGTTGGCCACGTCCTTGGCGGTCTCCAACGCCCGCGTGATCGGGAGCCCGCCGGACAGCAATGTGGCGAGTGTGCGCGTGAAGCGGGCGATGGCGATGAGTCGCGTGGCGCGTCCGACCACCGGCAGCGAGAGCTTGAGTTGATCCCAGAAGGCGCGGCCGCGGCGGGTCGAGATCGCGCTGCGGATCGCCACGAGGCTCAGCAGCAGGCACAGGAGGATCGCCCACCACCACTCCCGCGCGAACTCCGACCCGTTGATGATCCAGCGCGTGTAGAAGGGCAGGGGCTGGTCGAGGGTGTTGAGGAGCGTGGTGATCTGCGGCAGCACGACGGTGACGAGCACGCCCACCACGAAGCCGGCGAAAGCCAGCATCACGCTCGGGTAGATCATGATCGACGAGACCTTGTTCTTCAGCCGCACCTGGGACTCGAGATAATCGGCGAGTCGCTCCAGCACGATCTCGAGTGCGCCACCGGCCTCGCCGGCCCGCACCATGCTCACGTAGAGGCCCGAGAAGGCGCCGGTGGCGGCCATGGCGTCGCCCAGAGAGGCGCCTTCGTTCACGCGATCGCGCACCTGACCGAGCACCGATTTCAGGCGCGGGTGCTCGGTCTGCTCGGTGAGCGCGCCCAGAGCACCCACCAACGGGATGCCCGCCCCGACCAACGTCGCCGCCTGGCGAGTCATCATTGCGAGGTCCAGGGCGCCGATGCGCCGCAGCGAAGGCAGCGAGACGTTGATGTTGAAGCGCGGCGCCCCCTCGGCGGCCTGCAGTGTCTCGGCGCCGGTTTCCTGGAAGTCGGTGACGAAGACGCCGTCGCGCCGGAGCTTCGAGCGCGCGCTGCGCGGGCTCTCGGCGTCCAGCTGACCGCGGGTCTTCTTGCCCGCGCCATCGACTCCCCTGTAGCTGTAGATGGGCACCGCTGCGGACCCTAGACCTGGGCCACGACGCCCTCTTCCTCGGTGGCGCGAAGCACTTCGGCCACGGAGGTGATGCCCTGGAGCACCTTGCGAGCGCCGTCGGAGCGCAGGGGGTGCATGCCCTGTTTCTGCGCCAGTTTCTTGATCGACTTGGAGTCGATGTTCTGCGTCACCAGGCCCCGGATCGCGTCGTCGATCAACATGAGTTCGAAGATGCCGAGCCGGCCGCGGTAGCCGGTGTAGTTGCAGCCCGCACAACCGGTGGGCCGGAAGGCCGGCACCGCGCGGTCCGGCGGGCGCAAGCCGAGCTCGATCAGCTCTTCGCGGCTCATCTCATAGGACTCGCGGCAATCCTTGCAGAGCACGCGCACCAGGCGCTGTGCCAGGACCGCCACCAGCGACGAGGCCACCAGGAAGGGCTCCACCCCCATGTCGACGAGGCGCGTGATGGCGCTGGGTGCGTCGTTGGTGTGCAGCGTCGAGAACACCAGGTGACCGGTGAGTGACGCCTGGATCGCGATCTCCGCCGTCTCGATGTCGCGGATCTCGCCCACCAGGATCACGTTGGGATCCTGACGCAACACCGAGCGCAGGCCGTCGGCGAAGCTGAGACCGATGGAGGGCTTCACCTCGATCTGGCCGACACCGGCGAGCTGGATCTCGACCGGGTCCTCGATGGTGATGATGTTCTTGTCCGTCGAGTTGATCTTCGAGAGTGCCGCGTAGAGCGTGGTGGTCTTGCCGCTGCCGGTGGGCCCCGTGACCAGCAGGATGCCGTTCGGCCGCGTGATCAGCTTGTCCAGCACGGCCTGCTGCTTCTCGCTGAACCCGATGCGCTGCATGTCGAGCAGGTCCTGCGTGCGCGGCAGCAGACGCATCACGACGCGTTCGCCGTGGGCGATCGGCACCGTGGAGAGGCGCACGTCGTAGTCGCGGCCGGCGATCTTGAGCCGGATGCGCCCGTCCTGGGGCAGGCGCTTCTCGGCGATGTTGAGGCCGCCCATGATCTTGATGCGCGAGACGATGCTGGCCTGGAGCGCCCGAGGCAGCGGCTTCATCGGCTCGTACAGCACGTCGTCGATGCGGAAGCGCACGCGCACCTCGTTCTCGAAGGGCTCGAGGTGCACGTCGCTGGCGCGTTCCTTGACGGCGTGCTGCATCATCGAGTTCACCAGCTTGATGATCGGTGCGTCGTCCGCTGCGTCGAGCAGGTCCTGGGGCTCGTGGCTGAGCTCCTCGGCGAGGTGGTCGAGGTCTTCCGCCGCGTCCTCGGCCAGTGCGTCCGTCGAGCCGGGTCCGCGGTCGTAGACCTCGTTGATGGCGCCGAGGATCGTGCGTTGGTTGGCGAGCTCGAGGCGGATCTCGGCACCGCCGAAGAGCATGCGCAGATCGTCGAGCGGGCCGAGATCGTGCGGGTTGCACACCGCCACCCGCACCGAGCCGTCGGCCTCGCGCTCGAGTGGCAGCAACACGTGGTTCTTGCAGAAGGAAATCGGCACCCGCTCGATCAGCGTCTCGTCGACCACGTCGATGCGGATGCTCGGCCGCACGGGCAGATCGAGCTGACGCGAGAGCGCCTCCAGCACCTCGTCCGAGGACACCCAATTGGCCGCCACCAGCACGTCCGCCAGCCGGTGCCCGGTCTCGGCCTGTTTCTGGCGCGCCTGCTCGAGCTGCTCCCCGCTGAGGCTCGAGGTCTGCAGCAGGATCTCGCCGAGATCGAGCCGGCCCGGGCCCGGGCGCGGCGCGGCGCTGGCCGCTGCGGGGACGGGCGCTTCGCTCATTCGGCAGCCTTCTCGATCAAGATGGCGGGCGTCAGGCCCTGGGAGCGTTCGAGCACCGTCTCGGCACTGCTCGCCTCTCCCAGCGTCTCGTAGGGGCCCACCCGCACCTCGTAGAGCAGGGCGCCGCCGCGCTCGCCGGAGAGCAGGTTGCCGTCGAAGCCCAGGTCGATCAGCTCGGTCAGCACCTCCACGGCCTGGCCCTCGTCGCCGTAGAGGCCCGCCTGCACGAAGTAGCTCGGGCCGGCCGGCTCGGCCGCGGCCCGCTCGAGCGCGGCTCGCTGGGTCGCCTCGATCTCCCCCGCGCGTTCGAGCGGGTAGCGACTCTCGTGGTCGAGGATCGCGTGGCGCACCGGGTTGAGGCCCCGGCCCGGCTCGTAGGGTTCACCGGCTTCGAGCGCGGCCTTCATCTCGGCGCGCTCGTAGGCCTGCTCGCGTTCGGAGAGCTCCAACGCGCGCTGGGCGCGGCTGACGAATTCGTCGCGCTTGCGGATCGTCTGGTACTCGAGGTCCTCCTTCGAGCGGATGATGTGGGGCGTCAGGAAGACCAGCAGATTGGTCTTTACCAGCGAGCGCTTCGTGGACTTGAAGGCCCAGCCCAGGAAGGGAATGTCGCCGAACCACGGCACCTTGTTGATGGTGTCCTCGTACTTCTCGCCGATCAGTCCGCCGATCACGATGGTCTCGCCGTCCGCCACCACGACGGTGTTCTCGATGCGGCGGTTCGAGAGGGCCGGGCCCACATCCTCGACGACGCCAACGTCCTCCTGGATCGCCTCGTTCAAGGAGGTGATCTCCTGGTAGATCTCCATGCGCAGCGTGTCGCCCTCGGTGATCTGCGGCGTCACTCGCAGCGTGACGCCGATGTCCTGGCGCTCGACGTTCACCGAGGTGGCGAGATTGGCGGTGTCGGTGTCGCTGCCCGCCGCCGACTGGATGCGGCTGCTGATGATCGGGATGTTGTCGCCGACGCGGATCTCGGCCTCCTCGTTGTCCGAGGTCAAGATGTGCGGTGCCGAGAGGATGTTGGTGCCCGCGTCGCGGTTGGCGGCTTGGATGATGCCGTTGATGACGGTGCCCGAGCTGGTTGGGTTGCCGTCTTCGTCGAAGTCGGCCGTGCTGCTGAAGAAGTTCATCAAGAAAGGAAGCGCCACCGATGCGCCGCCGGTTGCAGCAGCAGCAGCAGCAGCTCCTGAGTTGAGAGTGCTGCCACCGGAGTTCTGCGCAATCGTGAGGTCGTAGTTGTCTCCAACCAGCCGCACCAGTCCGTCGAACCCGAGCGCTTCCGCATCGCTGATGTCCACCTCCATGATCAGCGCTTCGACCAGCACCTGCGGTCGCGCCACGTCGAGCTGCTCGATCACCGCCCGCAGGGTGCTGAAGCCTTCCTTGCTCGCCTGGATCACCAGCGCGTTGGTGGCCGGATCGGCCGTGACGCTGATGCCCTCGGTCAGCCCCACCACCGCCGCACGAATCGCCTGGGCGCCGCCTTCGCCGCCGCGGGGCCCGCCGGAGCTGCCCGACAGCATCGACGAGAGCGTCTGCGCCAGATCCTCGGCGTCGGCGTGCTGCAGGTAGTAGACGTGGATGCGCCCGCCACCGGTCACCGGCACGTCGAGCTTGCGGATCAGCCGCCGCACCTCCTCGATCTGGGTGCGCGGCGCCAGCACGATCAGCGAGTTGGTGCGGTCGTCGGTGATGATGCGCACCTTGCCGAGATCGCCGGCGGGCCGTGCCGTCGGTGTCGGCGTCGCCTTGGCGCTGCTGCGCCGCGACGTGCGCCGGCGGCTGGTGGCGGCGGCGGAGCTCACCTCGGCGCCGAAGATGTCCGCGATCTGGCTGGCCATGGTGGCCGCGTCCGCGTACTCCACGCGAATCACCGTCAGCTCCTCGCGGTAGGTCTCGATGTCGATGCTCTCGAGGATGGCGATCACGCGCCGGATGTTCGACGACGATTCGGTGAGGATCACCGTATTGGTCGGCGCGTAGGAGGCGATGGCCGCTTCCTTCGAGATCAGCGGCTTCAGCGTGTTGACGATCGATTCGGAGTCGATGTAGCGCAGCGGAATCAGCCGGGTGATGAAGGTGTCGCGATTTCGCGGCGGCAGCGTCGAGCGCGACGTTTCGAGGTTGGTTTCCTTGGCGTCGCGCAGGGGGATCACCTTGAGCGCACCGCCGGGGGTTCGCACGGTGGTGAAGCCCTTGACCTGCAGCACCGACTCGAAGACCGCGTAGGCCTGCTCCTTCGCCATCGGCGTGGGGGAGACGATGGTGACGCGCCCGCGCACCCGATCGTCGTAGATGAAGTTCGTGCCGGTCATCTTCGCGATGGTGTCGATCACGGCCGTGATCTCGGCGTTCTGGAAATCCAGGTGCACCAGGTCGCGGCCAACGTCGAGGTCGTCGGCTACGGCCCCCGCCGCGGCGAGCAGCAGTGCGGCGCACAGCCAGCTGGCGAGGCGAGTGCGGGCTGTTTGGATGTGGGAGAACGTCTTCACGCAGGGCCTCTACTGGGTCGGGTTCAGCGGCAATTCGACTTCCTTGGCGACGCCGTCGGCTCCGAGGATCTTCACCTTGATGATGTCGCCCTCGGCGAATTCGGCGAGGGCCTGCTGGCTCTGCTCCGGGCTGCTGATGCGGATGCCGTTCAGCTCGGTGATGACCTCGCCGCTCTGGATGCCGGCGGCCTCGAAGAAGCTGCCGGGCTCGACGGCGTCGACCTGCACTCCGACCATCTCGCCGTTCTCGAACTTCGGCACCAGGTTCGCCTGGGAGAAGAGTTCCGCCGCATCGGCCAGCCGATTCTCGGAGCGTCGCGGCGGGGCGGCGGGGGTGGGGATGGGGGTGGGGGTACGCGCCGCTCGGCGGCTGCGCGGGCGCTTCGCGCGTCGAGCTGCGCTGCGGCGGTTGCTGCGTTTGGACTTCTTGGCGCGCGGTGCTGGCGCCGGCTCATCGGAGAGGGCCAGCTCGCGCAGCTCGCCGTTCTCGCGCAGCACGATGCGCTTTGGCTCGATGCGCTCGATCGTCGCCTTGCCCTTCACGCTGTCGCCCTGCTGCAGCACCAGGTGCTTGCGGGCGTCGTTGTCCTGCACGGCTGCCCAGGACTCGGTCGGGTCCGCCATGGCCGCGGTGCCGATCAGCGAGAGCGGAAGCGCGGTGGTCTCCAGCTCCTCGGTCGGCGGTGTCGGCGGCAGCAGCAGCTCGCTCGCCTTCAGCGAGGCGTTGAAAAGGTTGCGGTCGAGGATCAGCTGGCGCTGGCTCCAGGAGCGATCCGTGGCGGCGGCGGGGGCGATGTCGGCAGCCACCTCGTCCGGCGAAGGTGCCAGCCAGGACGCGATCACGGCATTCGCCGTGTTCGCCAGCAGGAAGCAGCACAGGACGAGCAACGTCCCGTTCGCGAGCCAGCTCAGGTATCGGCTCATGGCGTTGACAGGCTCCCCTCGCCGCCCGACCGGCGGGAGCGGCAGTATACCTCGGCACCGGGGGGCCTCAACGGGATCCTTCGTGATTCCGAGGAGTTAGACCGACGCTTTCCAATTATCGGCCAGCCTGCCCCACGACTTGTGACACTCTTCACACTCGCGAGGTTCTGCGTGGGTGGAAGTAGCCACGTTCTGCCGAATTGCGCCGAGAAAGTTGACAGGCGCCTTCCGGTGGCCACGTTTCGCCCTCGGTCACGCTCCCCGGAGCGGCCGGTGCAGGGTGGGAGGCCGGCCTTCGGGCCGATTCCACCGCTCACGGAACGCTAGCGCTGAGATGGAGGCACGAGAAGGGTATGGCAGGTTCGGGCAAGGTCATTGGCATCGACCTCGGCACCACGAATTCGGTGGTGGCGGTCATGGAGGGCGGTCAGCCCACCGTGATCGCGAACGAGGAAGGCGGGCGCACGACGCCCTCCGTCGTCAGCTTTGGAGAAGACGGGGAACGGCTGGTGGGCGCGATCGCCAAGCGCCAGTCCGTCACCAACCCAACGGGCACGATCTATTCCATCAAGCGGTTCATGGGCCGGCGCCTCTCGGAGGTTTCCGAGGAGATGAGCCTGGTTCCGTTCGAGGTGATCGAGGGCAAGGACGGTACGGTCGTCGTGCAGCTGGAGGGCAAGACACTGGCGCCCCCGGAGATCGCGGCCATGGTGCTCCAGAAGCTGAAGGCCGCCGCCGAGGCCTACCTGGGCGTGGAGGTCTCCGCTGCGGTGATCACGGTCCCCGCCTACTTCAACGATGCCCAGCGCCAGGCGACGAAGGATGCCGGTGCCATCGCGGGTCTCGACGTCAAGCGCATCATCAACGAACCCACGGCGGCCGCGCTCGCCTACGGCCTCGACAAGAAGTCCGACGAGAAGATTGCCGTCTACGACTTTGGCGGCGGCACCTTCGACATCTCGATCCTGGAGGTGGGTGACAACGTCGTCGAGGTGAAGGCCACCAACGGCGACACTCACCTGGGCGGCGACAACCTCGATCACCGTGTGATCGAGTACCTGGTGGCCGAGTTCAAGAAAGACCAGGGCGTCGACCTCTCCCAGGATGCGATGGCCTTGCAGCGCCTGCGGGAGGCCGCGGAGAAGGCCAAGGTCGAGCTCTCGACGGCCCAGAGCACGGACATCAACCTGCCTTACATCACCGCGGACCAGACCGGGCCGAAGCACCTCACGATGAAGCTCTCGCGGGCGAAGTTCGAGCAGCTGATCGAAGATCTGGTCGAGCGCACTCTCGAGCCGTGTCGCAAGGCACTGGCGGACTCGGGCTTCTCGACCTCCGAGATCGACGAGGTCGTCGTGGTCGGTGGCTCGACGCGCATTCCGCTGGTGCAGCAGAAGGTGCAGGAGCTCTTCGGCAAGGAGCCGAACAAGACCGTGAACCCGGACGAAGTGGTGGCGGTGGGCGCGGCCGTGCAGGGCGGCGTCCTGGCCGGTGACGTGCACGACGTGCTGCTCCTCGACGTTACGCCGCTCTCCCTCGGCATCGAGACGATGGGCGGCGTGATGACGAAGCTCATCGACAAGAACACCACCATCCCCACCAAGCGCAGTCAGATCTTCTCCACGGCGTCGGATAGCCAGCCGCAGGTGGAGATTCACGTCCTGCAGGGCGAACGCGAGGTGACATCGGGCAATCGCACTCTCGGCAAGTTCATTCTGGACGGGATACCGCCCGCGCCCCGGGGCATGCCGCAGATCGAGGTGACCTTCGACATCGACGCCAACGGCATCCTTGCGGTGCACGCGAAGGACAAGGCGTCGGACAAGGAGCAGTCGATTCGCATCGAGGGCAGCGGTGGGCTCGCCAAGGAAGAGATCGATCGAATGATGGCCGACGCCGATCAGCACGCCAGCGAGGACGCGGCGCGCAAGGAAACGGTGGAGAAGCACAACTCTCTCGACGGTCTCATCTACCAGGGTGACAAGCAGCTGAACGAGAACGGCGACAAGCTGCCCGAGGCGGAGCGCACCGGCATCGAGACGGCGCTCCAGGACGCCCGCAAGGAGCTCGAGAGCGACGATCCGGCGCGGCTGGATGCGGCGCGACAGAAGCTCGAGCAGGAGCTCCACAAGCTTGCGGAGGTGCTCTACAAGGCGCAGACGGCGAATGAAGGCACGGCGCCGGAAACCGCCGATGCGGCGCCGGGGGGCGATGAGCCGGAAGACGCCGAAGTCGTCGATGCCGAGTACACGGAAGAGAAGCGCGAGGACTGAAGTCCGCGCGTCGGGGGGATCGCAGCGTGAGTAGCGGGCGTCGAGATGATCCGTTCGCCGAGCTGTACGGTGAGTTTCGCGATCGCCTGCAGGGCGACCGCTGGCAGCCAGATGTCGATATCTTCGAGACGGAGAAGAAGCTCGTCGTTCGTCTCGAGCTGGCGGGTGTGCAGGGTGCGGAATTGCAGGTGACGGTGGATGGCGATGCGTTGCGCATCAGCGGCGTGCGCCTGGCGCCGGAGCCCGCCGACGTGCGGCGCCTGCACCAGATGGAAATTGCCACCGGGCCCTTCGAGCGGCGGCTGCGCATGCCGATCCCCTTCGATCGCGAAGGAGTGAGTGCGCATCTCGCCGACGGATTTCTGACCGTGACGCTGCCGAAGCGCGCGCCAGTGCAGCGCGAGGTGGCGATCCAGGGAGAGGCGGAAGAGCAATGACGGCGGAGCCGGGAGACATCCGACCGGAAGAGCTCGGGGAGGGGACCGAGGTCGCGGTGGGCAGCGGCGTCGGCGAGGAGATCGCGTTCGCCGAGATTCCGGAGACGCTGCCGGTGCTGCCGCTCAAGAACACGGTGCTGTTTCCGCACCTGCTCTCGCCCTTGCTCGTCAACTCCGAGCGGTCGAAGCAGCTCATCGATGCGGTTCTGCTGACGCCTCACCGGCTGCTTCTGTGTGCGGCGGTCCGCCACCCGGTGGAGGCCAGTCCGGGCCCCGACGACGTGTACCGGGTCGGTACCGTGATGCGCATCGCGAAGATGATCAAGTTTCCCGACGATTCCTACCGCCTGCTGGTGCAGGGAGTGGCGCGGGCGGAGGTGACGGAGTTCGAAGCGGGGGGCGATTTTCTGCGCGGACGCGTGAAGCGGCTCGACGACACCGGCGATTTCGAGTCGGTGGAGACGGAGGCGCTGGCGCGCAACGTGGCGCAGGAGTTCGCCGCGTTGGTGGCTGAGAGCTCGCGGCTGTCGGACGAGCTGCAGCTGCTGGCCGGCGGCCTCGATGATCCGTCCAAGCTCGCGGATCTGGCCGGCTCGAACCTCGAGTTCGATCTGGCGGGCAAGCAGACCCTGCTCGAAGAGCTCGACGTGCCGAGCCGGCTGCGGCTGGTGCTCGAGGGCGTGCAGCGTGAACGCGAGGCGTCGAAGCTCGAGAGCGAGATCCGCGAAAAGGTCCAGACGGACATCGGCAAGACCCAGCGCGACTACATGCTGCGGCAGCAGCTCGAGGCGATTCGACAGGAGCTCGGCGAGGTCGAGGACCAGGAGGTCGAGGTCGACCGGCTGCGCGAGCGCATCGTCGAAGCCGCGATGCCGGAAGAGGCGGCGAAGCAGGCGCAACGCGAGCTGGAGCGACTCGAGCAGATGCCGGCGGCGGCGGCCGAGTACGGCGTGGTGCGCACGTACCTCGATTGGATGATCGAGCTGCCGTGGTCGAAGGTGTCCGAGGATACCCTCGACATCGCAGCGGCCCGGGCCATTCTCGATGAGGACCACTACGGGCTCGAGAAGATCAAGGAGCGCATCATCGAGTACATCGCGGTGCTGTCGCTGAAGCGCGATCTGAAGGGGCCGATCCTGTGTTTCGCCGGCCCGCCTGGCACCGGCAAGACCTCGCTGGGCCGCTCGATTGCGCGGGCCCTGGGTCGCCAGTTCCAGCGCATCTCGCTCGGCGGTGTGCACGACGAGGCGGAGATCCGAGGGCACCGGCGCACCTATGTCGGCGCCCTGCCGGGCCGCCTGGTTCAGGGCCTGCGTCGCGCGGGCACGCGCAATCCGGTGTTCATGCTCGACGAGGTCGACAAGGTGGGCGCCGACTTCCGCGGCGATCCGTCGTCGGCATTGCTGGAGGTTCTGGATCCCGAGCAGAACCACACCTTCAGCGATCACTACCTCGAGGTGCCCTTCGATCTCTCCCAGGTGTTGTTCATCGCCACGGCGAATCGGATGGATCCCGTGCCGGCCGCGTTGCGCGATCGCATGGAGGTGATCGAGCTGCCGGGCTACATCGAGGAAGAGAAGGTCGAGATCGCGCGCCGGTTCCTGGAGCCGCGCCAGCGCGAGCAGAACGGCATCGCCGGCATCGACTTCACGCTGCCGGACGAAACGCTGCGCGCGATCATCCAGGGCTATACCCGCGAGGCCGGCGTGCGCAATCTCGAGCGCGAGATCGGGGCGGTCTGCCGCAAGGTGGCGCGACGCGTGGCGGAAGGCGCACAGGACGGGCCGGTCGTGGTGAGGCCGGATGCGCTCGCGGAGCTGCTGGGGCCCGTGCGTTTCGAGGCCGAGGTGGCGGAGCGCGCAGGGCAGCCCGGGGTGGCGGTGGGACTCGCCTGGACGCCGGCCGGTGGCGACATCCTCTTCGTCGAGAGCTCGAGCATGCCCGGCAAGGGTGAGCTCAAGCTCACCGGCTCGCTGGGCGACGTGATGCGCGAATCCGCTGAGGCTGCGCGCTCCTGGCTGCGGGGCAGTGCCGCTGCCTTGGGTGTCGACCCCGAGAGCTTCGAAGCCCGCGACCTGCACGTTCACGTACCCGCCGGAGCCGTGCCCAAGGATGGTCCTTCCGCCGGCATTGCCATGGTGACTTCGCTGGCATCGCTGCTGACCGGACGCCCGGCCTACGCCAATGTGGCGATGACCGGCGAGATCACGCTGCGTGGCAAGGTCTTGCCGGTGGGTGGTATCAAGGAGAAGATCCTGGCTGCCAAGCGCGCGGGGATCGAGCGGGTGGTGTTGCCGGAACGCAATCGCCGCGACGTCGAGGAAGTGGAGGACGGCCTTCTCGAAGGGCTCGACCTCGAATACGTGGGGGTGATCGATGAAGCCTTGCAGCACACGCTGGCGCCGGAGGCCTCGGCTTAGCAGCCTCGCCGCGATCGCGGCGCTTGCCGGCGGTTGCGTCACCGGTGGCACCCACAACGCGGTCGTCGAGGAGCGCGACACACTGCAACGCCGGGTGGAGCAGCTCGAGCGCTCGACGGAGAGCCTCGACGCCGAGCGCGTGAAGCTGATCGACGAGCTCGAAGACCTGCGCATCGTGCAGGAGAAGCTCGATCGCGACGTCCGCAGCCTGCGCGAGACCGAGGCCGAGCTCTCGGCGAGCCTGGCCGCCCGCGATGCGGAGCTCGACGAGCGCAGCAGCGAAGTCGAGAAGCTGCGAGACACCTACGAGGGGCTGGTGCAGGACCTGGAGGCGGAAGTGGCCTCCGGGGAGATCGAGATCGAGCAGCTGCGCGAGGGCTTGCGCCTCAATCTGACCCAGGATGTGCTCTTCTCGAGCGGTTCGGCGGAGGTGAACGCTTCCGGCCGTCAGGTGCTCAGCAAAGTGGCTCAGCGCGTGAAGGAGGCCCCGAACGCCATCGTCGTGCGCGGCCACACCGACAATGTTCCCATCTCGTCGTCTCACTTCCCGACCAACTGGGAGCTGGCCGGCGCCCGCGCCAGCCGCGTCGTGCGGCTGCTCGAAGAGGGCGGCGTGGCCTCCGAGCGCCTTTCGGCCGTGTCCCACGGTAGGACTCTGCCGCGCGGCTCGAACGCCACGCCCGAGGGCCGCGCGCGCAACCGCCGCATCGAGATCACGCTGGAACCGGTGGACGAATTTGCCGCTGCCGAGCGCGTCCACGCAGCCGAATCGGAGCCCGCGACGGCGCCGTGAGCGCACCCGACGAGCCGGCGCGCGCACAGCTGCTGGCGATCTTTCGCGAGGCCCTGGCCGCGGTCGACGGCGCCGGGGCGGTGCGCGGCGCGCTCCGGCGCGAGGCCGGCCGTTTGTTCCTCGCCGGCGAAGTGCTGCCGACCGACGGGCGACTGCGCTTGCTGGCACTCGGCAAGGCCGCGGGCCCGATGGCCGCCGCCTTCGAAGCGATTGCGGGTGAAGCGCTGGTCGACGGGCTGGCCGTCACGAAGCACGGTCACGGCGTCGCGCTGTCGCGAGTGCGCCTGATCGAGGCCGCCCACCCGGTGCCGGACGCCAGCTGCGTCGCGGCGGCGGCCCAGGTATTGCGCATGCTCGAAGCGGCGCTGCCCGACGACGTGGTGTGCGTGCTGCTCTCCGGCGGAACGTCGAGTCTGCTCGCCAGCCCCTTGCCCGGCGTGACCACCGAAGAGCTGGCGCGGACGACCCAGCTGCTGCTCGAGGCCGGCGCGGACATCGCGCAGACCAATGCCGTGCGACGGCGGCTGACGGTCGCGTCGGGGGGGCGCCTGGCGCGGCACTGCGCGGCGCGGCGCATCGAAGTGCTCGTCCTTTCGGACGTGCCCGGCGATACGCTCGAGGTGATCGGATCCGGGCCTTTCACGGCGGCGCCGACGGATACCGGCGACGCTCGCGCCGCTCTGTGCGAGCTGGGGCTGCTCGATGCCGTGCCCGCGAGCGTGCGCGCGCGCTGCGACGCATCGCAAGCCGGAGCGGTGGGGGTGCCGGTCGGCGATCCGGCGCTGCGCGGCGTGCGCCACCGCATCGTGGGCTCGAATCGCGTCGCGCTCGAGGCGGCGCGCGGGGCCGCCGTGCGCATGGGGCTCGACGTGCGGCTGCTCTCGCCGCCGCTGGCGGGGGAGGCTCGGGATGCGGGGGCACTGCTCGCGCGACTCGCGCTGCGCGCACGGCCTCCACGGCCGTTGCTGCTGCTGGCCGGCGGCGAGACTCACGTCAGCGTGCGTGGCAGTGGCCGGGGAGGGCGCAACCAGGAGCTGGCCCTTGCGGCGGCTCTGGCGCTCGAGGGGCGGGGGCACGTGACGTTGCTGGCGGCGGGGACGGACGGCAGCGATGGCCCCACGCAGGCCGCCGGTGCCTTCGCGGACGGCGCGAGCGTGGCGCGGGGCGCTGCGGCCGGAGTGGACGCCCGGGCTGCGTTGGCAGACAACGATTCGCATGCGTTCTTTGCGGCGGAGGGGGGCCTGCTGCGCACCGGGCCCACCGGCACCAACGTGATGGACCTGGCGCTGGTGCACGTACGATCGAGCTCGGACAGAAGCTGAAGTGCCTGGCCGGCTCCGACCGCAAGAACCCGCGGCTCCAGCGGGGGACGGAGTTGCCTTTTGCCTTTTTCACGCAAACCCGCCTTTTCAGACGACAGAACCCGAAAAGGCAAGAAAGCAACACCGTCCCCGTCTGCCCGCCGTCGGTGAGCCGCGCTGAATCCGGACGAGCCGGACTTCGCTTGCTGCGAGACGGCATGGCGTGCACACTCCGTCCCCATGCCGATTTCCACCGACACTTTCAAGAAGCTCTGCGGCCGCTGGACCACCGGTGTCACCATCGTGACCACCCGGCACGGCGACACCGTGCACGGCATGACGGTTTCGGCGTTCACGGAGGTCTCCCTGGATCCGCCGCTGGTGCTGGTGTGCGCGGACAAGGGCTCCACGACCCACCCGGTGATCGAGGGCGGCGGTGTGTTCGCCGTCAACGTTCTGGCCCGCGGGCAGGAGGCGCTCTCGAACAAGTTCGCCTCGTCGAAGGAGCAGGAGAAGCGCTTCGACGGGTTGACTGTCGACATCGGTGTCACCGGTGCGCCGATCCTGCAGGGCACGGTCGGCGCTTTCGACTGCCGTGTCGAGGCTGCTCACGAGGCGGGCGATCACGTCGTCTACGTGGGCCGTGTCGAGTGGCTCCGCGTCGACGAGAGCGCCGATCCGCTCCTCCACCAATCCGGCGCCTACGGCGGTTTTGCCGCCTCGTGAGTCTCCGCCGAAATGCGAGCGGGACGGCTCCGCTGGGACCGCTCTTTCGCTGAGTCGGCGGCGGGCCGGCTGGCTTACGCGGCTCGCTCCTGGTCCGGTGTGTAGCTGCCGCTGCGAGCCGCACCGTTGCACGTGGCGCGGTGCAGGAAGGCCTTCTGGCCCGCGCCGAGCTGGCTCGCCTGGCCCCCCCAGGCCTTGAGCGCGCTGGCCTGGAGGGCGCGGCCGTAGGAGAAGGAGAGCTCCCAGGGGCTGCCGCCCAGCTTGTTCATCTCGTTGAGGTGCGCCGTCGCCTCTTCCTCGCTCTGGCCGCCCGACAGGAAGACGATGCCCGGCACTTGCGCCGGCACCGTCTTGCGGAAGCAGTCGAGAGTCGCCTCGGCGACTTCGCGCACGCTGGCCCGGGCCGTGCACTTCTTGCCCGGGATCACCATGTTGGGCTTGAGGACGATCTCCTCGAGCCTCACGCGCTGGGTGTAGAGCTGAGCGAACACCGCGCGCAGCGTGCGCTCGGTGACGGCGTGACACCGCGCGAGGTCGTGTGCGCCGTCCATCATCACTTCCGGCTCGACGATCGGTACCAGCCCGCCCTCGGTGCAGAGCGCCGCGTAGCGCGCCAGTGCGTGGGCGTTGGCCTCGATGCAGTAGTCCGACGGGATGCCGTCAGCGATGTCGATCACGGCGCGCCACTTGGCGAACTTGGCGCCGAGGCTGACGTACTCCGAGATGCGCTCGCGCAGACCGTCGAGTCCTTCTGTGACCTTCTCGCCGGGTGCGCCCGGGAGGTCCTTGGCCCCCTTGTCGACCTTGATGCCGGGCAGCATGCCGCGCGCGGTGAGCAGCTTTGCGAAAGGGGTCCCGTCGCTGGCGCTCTGGCGCAGCGTCTCGTCGAAGAGAATGACGCCGCTGATGTGCTGCTCGGCGCCCTCGGTGGTGAAGAGCATCTCGCGGTAGGCGCGGCGGCTGTCTTCCGTCGACTCGGCGGAGACTGAGTCGAACCTCTTCTTGATGGTGGGTGTGCTCTCGTCCGCTGCGAGAATGCCCCTGCCCGGTGCGACCATGGCGCGAGCGACGTCTGCGAGTTCCGGCATTCTGGCATCCCCTGCGGTGTGAAAATTCGCGAAAGACCGAGCGCTCAAGCTAGCAGTCGCGGCCCGGCTCGGCAGCCGTCCGGGAGCGCTCGTGTGTTAGTGTCCTGCGCCGTGTGGCGGGTGACGTCGATTGCGCGGTCTGATTTCGAGCGCCCCGCGGCGGAGCCCGACGGCGGGGTGTTTCGCCCCTGGGCGGGTGACGCGGAGCCTCCGAGCCGGAGTCTCCCCGCCCACCCGGTCGCCAAGGCTGCCGCCCGGATCTCCGCCCGGGCGTCTTGCGCGGTGCACGAGTGGCTGCCGCGCGCCGAGCTCTGCGAGCGCTGGGTCGCGCGCAGCCTCGAACGAGGCCGGCCGGGAGCGGAGGCATGAGCGGGATCTTCGACGTGAGCGGACGCGTGGCGCTCGTGACCGGTGCGTCGTCGGGGCTGGGGGTCGACATGGCACGGGGGCTCGCAGAAGCGGGCGCGCACCTGGTGTTGGCCGCGCGACGCATCGACCGCCTCGATGCACTGGCCGCCGAGCTGTCCGAACGCGGCGCCGAGGTGTTGGCCGTGAAGTGCGACGTCGCCGACGAGGAGCAGGTCGACGGGCTCGTCGCGCGCACGCTCGAGCGCTTTGGCCGCATCGACGTGTTGGTGAACAACGCGGGCATCACCGAGATCGTTGCTGCAGAGAGCGAGTCGCTCGCGGCCTTCGAGCGCGTCATTGGCGTCAACTTGATCGGCGCCTTCCTGTGCTGCCAGCGCGCCGGCCGCGTGATGCTCGAGGCCGGGGAGGGCTCCATCGTCAACGTCGCGTCGGTGCTGGGTCTCGTCGGGGTCGGGCAGATTCCGCAGGCGTCCTACACCGCCTCCAAGGGAGGTCTCGTGAACCTCACGCGCGAGCTCGGTGCCCAGTGGGCTCGCCGCGGTGTGCGCGTCAACGCTCTAGCTCCCGGCTGGTTCGCAAGCGAAATGACCGCCGACATGTTGGACGACGAGAAGGGCCGCCAGTGGATCCGCACGCGAACCCCCATGGGCCGCGTCGGTCGGGGTGACGAACTCATCGGCCCACTGCTCTTCCTCGCCTCGGACGCCTCGAGCTACATCACGGGCCACACGCTCCCCGTAGACGGCGGCTGGAACATCGTCTGACGCTCGGGGCCCCGTCGCGGGCTGGGTTGGTCGGGGGGGCCCTGCGGTGAGGGGGTGCCGGCGAATGGCTCGGTCTCGCCTTGGGCTGCGCGGTTGCTGGTGAACCGCGGGGTCTTGGAGCTGTTTCGGGCATTGGGCTCGCCCTGCGCTTTATTTCGCCGGCACCCCCTCACCGCAGGGCACGACGCGGTCGAGGTGGCGTCGGGGCGATCGCCTGACTTCCACAATAATGAGAGGCCTCTTCGCCCCACCGACCCCCCCGCTGAATGCCGCAAGTCGCGAAGCGACGAGCTCGCGGGGCACGGGGGGGGCTGGCGAAATGGGGCGTCGGGCAAGGCGCTTCTGGGACGCCCTAGGCCGGGTGCGCAGGGGGCGCCGGCGCATGAGCACGACACCCCCTGCGCATCCGGCCCTGGCACCGCGTCGCGCCCACCTCTCCCCGCTTCAGCTGGGCCGCAGGGCGTCGCCGCAAGCTCGCTCCGACAGCGAAACGAGATGAGAAAGGTTGGTGCGGCGGAGAGGATTCGAACCTCCACGGGGTTGCCCCCGCCAGCCCCTCAAGCTGGTGCGTCTACCAATTCCGCCACCGCCGCACGCGAAGGCCCGGCGAGCATAGCGTTCGCCAGAGGTGACTCAATCTCACTCGGCCGTGTCTGAGCGCTCGGGTGCGGGCAGGTCGGGAATCAGCCCCTGTGCCGTGCCGCCGGTCGTCTCGGCGTTCGCCGCCCCGGGTGCCTCCGCCGCTTCGGGGCTCGCCGCCGGTGCGATGCCAACTTCCTCGAAGAGCGGCGCCTGCTCCGCCGCGGCGTCGAGCTCGAGATCGGCGCTGCTGCCCTCGAAGAGCCGGTCCTGTGATGCCTGCGTGAAGGCGTAGGACAGCGACAGGCTGGTGAAGATGAACACGGCTGCGGAGATCGCCGTCAGCCGGGTCAGAAAGTTCCCCGCGCCGCGGCTGCCGAACACCGTCGAGCTGGCTCCGCCGCCGAACACGGCGCCCATCTCGGCGCCTTTGCCCCGTTGCAGCAGTACGACGGCGATCAGAAAGATGCACGCGATGATGTGCAGAGCGGTGAGAAAAGTGGTCATGAAGCTCCTCCGAGGCGCTCGAAGCGCACGATGCGGGCGAATGTCTCGGGGGCGAGGCTGGCGCCGCCCACCAGGGCACCATCGATATCGGGCTGTGCCATGAGGGTATCGACGTTTTCGGGTTTCACCGAGCCCCCGTACTGGATGCGGATCGCGTCGCCGGCCGCGCCGAAGCACTCCCCCAGCTGGCTGCGGATCGCGGCGTGCACCTCCTGGGCCAGCTCTGGGGTCGCGGTCTTGCCCGTGCCGATGGCCCAGACTGGCTCGTAGGCCACCACCACCTCGGCCGCTCGGGCCTCCGGCACGCCAGCGAGGCTGGCGACCAGCTGTCTGCCGACGACGTCGAGGGTGCGGTTGGCTTCGCGCTCCTCGAGGGTCTCGCCGACGCAGACGATCGGGCAGATGCCGTGGGCGAATAAGGCGGCGGCTTTGCTGGCGATGAAATCGTCACTCTCGCTGTAGATCGCGCGACGTTCCGAATGGCCCACGATGCCGTAGCGGCAGCCGAGCTCCGCCAACATGCCCGGAGCGATCTCGCCGGTGAAGGCTCCCTGTTCCTCCGGGTTCACGTTCTGCGCCGCCAATGCGACGTTGGAACCACGTAGCCCGTTGGCCACTCGATCGAGGGCCGTGAAGGTCGGGGCGAGCACGATGTCGACGCTGCCGGCGTCCGCCACCAGCGGCAAGAACTCTTCGACGAACTCGGCCGCCTCGGCGGCGGTCTTGTGCATCTTCCAGTTTGCAGCGAGGATCGGTCGGCGCATCTTCAATGCTCCAGAGCGGCAACGCCAGGCAGTGTCAGGCCCTGAACGAACTCCAGGGATGCGCCGCCGCCCGTCGACAGGTGGCCGATGCAGTCGCCCAGCCCCAGGGAATGGACCGCGGCCAGAGAGTCGCCGCCGCCCACGACGCTGGTGGCGGCGCTGCCTGCGACGCCCTCGGCCACGGTGCGCGTGCCGGCGGCGAAGGCGTCGATCTCGAAGACTCCCATGGGTCCGTTCCAGAAGACGGTCTTCGCACGCGCGGCCTCTTCGGCGTAGGTTTTCGCGGTGGTGGGGCCGATGTCGACGCCGAACCAGCCGTCGGGAATCGTTTCCACGACTCGTGTCGGCGCCCCCTCCTCGACGCGTTGCGCGACCACGTGATCCGTGGGGAGGAGCACGCGCCGGCCGCTGGCTTCCGCCGCCGCCATCAACACGCGTGCGGCCTCCACCAGCTCGGGCTCCACCAACGAGGCCCCGGTGGGCCGGTTCTCCGCGGCGAGGAAGGTGTATGCCATGGCACCGCCGACGGCGAGTACGTCGGCTTCGAGGGCCAGGCTTTCGAGCGCGCCGAGCTTGCTCGAGACTTTCGAGCCGCCGATCACCACGAGCAGCGGCCGCTTGGGCTCGCGCATCACGCGCAGGTGCTCGAGCTCGCTGGCGAGCAGCTCTCCCGCCGCAGCGCGGGGGACGAAGGGCACCATGCCGACGGTGGAGGCGTGAGTGCGGTGCGCCGTGCCGAAGGCGTCGTTGACGTAGACGTCGGCGAGCCCGGCCAGCGTCCGAGCGAAGTCCGGGTCGTCGGCCTCCTCGCCGGCATGGAAGCGCAGGTTCTCGAGCAGCAGCAACTGGCCTTCGCCTAGCGCATCGATGGCGCTGCGGGCCGGTTCGCCGATGCAGTCCTCGCAGAACGACACGCCGCGGCCCAGCCGCTCGGCCAGGCGCTGGGCCACCGGGCGCAGGCTCAGCGCGGGCCTGCGCTGGCCCTTCGGTCGGCCGAGGTGCGATGCGACCACGACCCGGGCGCCCGCGGTGAGCAGGCGGCGCAGCGTTGGCAGTGACGCCACGATGCGCGCGTCGTCGGCGATCGCGCCTGCGGCGAGCGGCACGTTGAGATCGGAACGCACGAACACGCGCTCGCCGCGCACGCCGGTGGCGAGCAAATTCTCGAGCCCGGGGATGGCCACCGTGAGTCAGCGTCCCATCTTGAGCGCCAGGTCGACCAAGCGGCTCGAGTAGCCCCACTCGTTGTCGTACCAGGCGAGGATCTTGACGAAGTTCCCGTCCATCACTCTCGTCTGGGCCGCATCGAGGATCGACGAGTGCGGATTGCCGAGGAAGTCGACCGACACCAGAGGCTCGTCGCAGTACTCGAGGATGCCCTCGAGCGGGCCCTCGGCAGCGGCCTTCATGGCGGCGTTGATCTCCTCGACGGTCGTGTTCTTCATGAGCTTCAACGCCAGGTCGATCACCGACACGTCCGCAGTGGGCACGCGCATGGCGAAGCCGTCGAGCTTGCCCTTGAGCTCCGGCAGCACGAGCCCGATGGCGCGAGCGGCGCCGGTGCTCGTCGGAATCATCGATAACCCGGCGGCGCGGGCGCGGCGCAAGTCGCTGTGTGGGAAGTCGAGGGTCACCTGGTCGTTCGTGTAGGCGTGGATGGTGGTCATCCAGGCGCTCTCGATGCCAAAGTTGTCGTGCAGCACCTTCGCCGGCGGTGCCAGGCAGTTCGTGGTGCACGAAGCGTTCGAAACGATCTTGTGCTGCGCCGGATCGTAGTCGTCGCCGTTCACGCCGAGCACGACGGTGAGGTCGGGGTCCTTTGCCGGTGCGCTGATGATCACGCGCTCGGCGCCAGCCGTCAGGTGCTTCGATGCGCCCGCGCGGTTGGTGAATTGGCCGGTGGACTCGATCACCAGCCTGGCTCCGAGTTCCTTCCAGGGGAGCTTGGCCGGGTCGCGTTCGGCGCTGATCGGGATGCGCGTTGCGCCGACGATGATGGCGCCGTCGGCTGCCTCGATGCTGGCCGGGAAGCGGCCGTGGATCGAGTCCCACTTCAGCAGGTGCGCGAGCGTCCTGGCGTCGGCGAGATCGTTGATGCCGACGATTTCGAGGTCCGTGCCCTGGGCGGCGCGCAGAGCCAGGCGTCCGATACGCCCAAAACCGTTGATACCAATGGGGATGGACAAGCCCAGCTCCTTTGCTTGGACGAATTCCGGGAGGCGGGCAAGGTACCGCGTCACCGGTGGCGTGCCATTGGCCCCGCTACCCTTGGCGCGTCCACCTCGGGGGGCTCGTGACGGCAGGGCGTGTGGGAATCGGTTGGGTCGGGCTCTTGCTGCTCGCGAGTGTTGCCGCGGTCGTCGCGTTCATCGGCTTCGAATTCGGTCGCTCGCGCGCGGCGGAGCGCCGGGCCTTCCCCCAGTGGCAGGGTGCGCTGAGCGTTGCGGGCGCTCGTCTACCCATCGATTTGCTGCGCGACGCCCAGGGCGTGCCCCACGTGTTTGCCGAGAACGAAGCCGACGCCTGGTTCGGGCTGGGTTTCGCCCAGGCCCAGGATCGTCTCGCGCAGATGCTCTGGCTGGTGCGACTGGCCCGGGGCACCACCGCCGAGATCGTCGGGCCCGAGGGTCTCGAGGCGGATCGCCACGCGCGTACGCTGGGGCTCGGCCGGACCGCGGATGCCGAGGCCGCAGCCCTGCGGGGCGGGACCCGAGAGCTGCTCGAGGCGTATGCCGCCGGCGTGAATGCGCGGATGGCGCGTATCGAGACCGGTGCCGCCGCGGCGCCGGTGGCGGTTGCGGCGCTCGAGCTGCCGCTCGTGGCCTGGACGCCGGCAGACTCGCTGGCGATCCTGAAGCTCCACGCCTGGAGCCTGTCGAACTCCGTGGCGGCGAGCCTGGTGCTGCAGGATCTGCTCTCGAAGTTCGGCGGCGTCGACGCTCGGGCTTTCTTTCCGGATAAGCCCGGCGTGTTGCCGGCAGTGCGCGAGCCCGCCCTCACCGCCGGCATCTGGCGCGATCCGCTGCGCCGAGCGCTCGGTTTGGCCGGTACCTCCGCCGGCAGCACGGCGTGGATCGTGTCCGGGGCGCACACCGAGAGCGGGCGCCCGCTGCTTGGCGCGGACGTCCACGTCGAGCCGACGGCGCCGGCACTGCTGCACGTGGCACACGTGCGGGGCGGCGAAATCGACGTGGCGGGGGTGCTGATTCCCGGCCTGCCGCTCTTCTGGACCGGTCGCAATGCGGCCGTGGCCTGGGGCTCGACACACGCCCGAGCCGTGGTGACGGATCTCTACAGCGAGCGGGTGGACGAGGCTTCGGCGCGGTACCACGATGGTGGGCGCTGGCGGAAGCTCGACGTTCGCAGCGAAACGATCGCGGTGCGCGGGTTCGAGCCCGAGACGCATCCGGTGCGTGCCACACGCCACGGGCCGCTGTTGGATGGGCTGGTCGGCGAGCGCGAGCCGCTGGCGCTGGCGTGGGTAGGCCTGCGCGGGCAGGGCGGTCGCACCGTTGCGGCATTTCGCGCCGCGGTGCGTGCCGGCGACGCGGCGGAGCTGCGCGCCGCGCTGGCTGGCGTCTCCGAACCGGCGCTGGCGGTAGCCTACATCGACGCGCAGGGGGCCGGCGGGGTGCAGGTGGTCGGCTGGATCCCGGAGCGCCCGCTCGACACGGAGCTCGTGCCGGTGCCGGGGCGGGCGCGCTGGTTCGACTGGGGCGGCGCGATCCCGCACGCCAAGCTGCCGGGCGCGGAGCTCGGGGCGGGGCAGGCCTTTCTGATCGCCGCGGACAATCCGCAGCCCAGCCGGGGCGTCGCGCGCGGCGAGTGGCTGTGGCGTTCCGGCGCGCGCGCCGCGCGCCTCGAACAGGGTCTGCGTCGGGCACTCATGCGTGAGCCGCTCGGTCTCGGCAACGCCGAAGCGCTGCAGGCCGATGTGCTCGAGCCGCGCGGTCGGGCGCTCTCCCGAGCGGCGTTGGCGCTGCTCGGGGACGACGCGCTCGGCCGCGAGGCCTCCGAAGTGCGGGCGTTGCTCGCGGCCTGGGATGGTCGGGCGGATGCCGAGAGCAGCGGCGCGGCGGCACACCACACGTTCGTTCTCGCGCTCTCGCGGCGCCTGTTCGAGGAGCGCATGGGAGCCGAGCTGTTCGCGCGCTGGCGGGGGCTGTCGCAGGTCGATCACGTGGGTGTCGTGAGCGTGGTGCTGGCCCGCGCCAGCAAGGGCGGCGGAGATGTCTGGAGCGATCCGCAGCACGTGCGTGCCGCAGTGCGGGACAGCCTGCGCGACGCCTGGTTCCAGCTTTCGTCGCGGCTCGGTGCGAGCCGCCGCAAGTGGTCCTGGGGTCGTCTCCAGGAGCTCCGCTTTCGCGCGTTCGTGCCGAGTGATGTGGTGTCACCGCTCACGGTCGACGCGATCGGCGGCAGCGGCGAGAGCGTCGCCGTCTCCGAATTCGCGCCAGACGCGCCCTTCGAGGTGCGGCTTTCGGCACTGTTCCGCTTTGCGGCCGAGCCCGGCGACGAGGGTGGCGCGCGCTTCCAGCTGGCGCCGGGCCTCACGGAACATCCCGGTCATCCCAGCTTCTCGGCCGGTCTGGCCGGTTGGAGCGCCGGTCGTGGGACGTCTCTCGAGATGCGGCGCGAGGCGCTCGACGCAGCCGGATCGCCGCGCCTGGCGCTGGAGCCCGCTCCATGACGCGCGCCCGGGTGCTCTTCGCCGAGGTGCCTTGCTTCTATGCGGCCATCGAGTGCAGCCAGCATCCCGAGCTGCGAGGGCGTCCGGTGATCGTCGGCGGCGACCCTCGCAAACGTGGTTTGGTGCAGGCCGCTTCGCCGGATGCGCTGGAGGCCGGCGTGGCCCTCGACATGCCGCTCGTCGAGGCGCTTCGCCTGTGCCCGCGCGCGCGCGCGGTGCGCACCGACATGGCGCTCTACCGGGATCTATCGCGGCAGCTCCTCGCGTGTTTGCGCCGCGTATTTGCGCAGCTCGAGCCCTTCGGTCTCGCTGCTGCGTACTTCGCGGTGCCGGTGAGCCCGGATCCCGAGGTGTCTGCGCGGTTGCTTGCGGAGCGGGTGAGGCAGGAGCTGGGACTGCCGCTGCGGGTGGGCATCGCGTCGGCGAAGTTCGTTGCGCGTGTCGCTGCGGAAGAAGCGGGTGCGGAGGGCGTGCTCAGCGTTGCCGAGGGAGCCGAGCGCGAGTTCCTGCGGCCCCTCGGCGTCGAGCGACTCGACGGCGTGGGGCGCAAGACGGCGGCGGCGCTGGCGGAGCTCGGCGCGGTGACGATCGGAGAGGTGCAGCGGCTCGGCCGCGAGCGCCTCGAGGAGGTTTTCGGCACCCACGGCCTGCGTATCTTCAGCTTCGCGAGCGCGCTCGACGACTCGCCGGTGCGTGCCAGCCGTCACCCCCAGAGCCTGAGTCGCGAGCTCACCTTGCCGGGCGAGGTCCTGGACCGGGCGGTCATCGGCGAGCAGCTGCTCGAGCTGGCCCGGCAGCTCGAGGGCGAGCTGGCTCGCCAGGGGCTGGCGGCGGGCCGCGTGGGGGTCAAGGTCCGGTTTGTCGATCAGGGCACGCAGAGCCGCAGCCGCGCGCTTTCGGAGCTGGTCGTTGCCGCCGGTGACCTGCACGCCGTGGCGCTTGGGCTGCTCGACCGCACCGAGGTGGGCTCGCGCCGGATCCGGGGGCTCGGGCTGCAGCTCGGCAAGCTGGCCGCCGCGGCGGAAGCCGACCGGCAACTCGATCTGTTCTTCGGCGGCCGCTGAAGCGTTTCTCGGCGCCGCCCTCAAGGCCAAGCTGCACACGGCCGAAGAGTCTGGCGGAGACTCCGATGGCCGAAGACCGCGCCGGAAACCGCCGCAAGTACGCTCGTGTCGCCACCGACCAGGTGATCTCGTTCGCCCCTGTCGAAGCCCGCGATCTGCTGGCCGTCAGCCGCGACATCTCGCCCGGCGGCATCCGTTTCGAGGCGGTCGGTTGCGAGATCGACCTGGGCGACGTGCTCCGGGTGACGTTCAATATCGGCGACCAGACGGTGGTGGCGGTGGGGCAGGTCATCTGGGCCACCGAGACCGATCCGATCACGACGGACGTCGGGATCGAGTTCCTCGAAATCGATCCCGAAATTCTCGAGCTGCTGGAAGAGGTCTCCTCCACTGCCAATCTGCTCTAGCAGCTGGGTGCGCGGTAGGGGCTTCCTTGACACCGGAATCGGGTGGTGCCAGCTTGCTCGCCCATGGGTGACTTCCATCAGACCGGGGTGATTACCACCCTGCACCGGCTGGGTGATCCGGGCGTCGAGCGGCTGGAGAACGCGCTGCTCGATTACAGCTCGGCGCGCCCGATTGCCCTGGTGCTGCCCTGCCTGCTCTCCGAGCTGAAGGGTGAAGGGCTCACGGGGATTGTCGATGTCCTGCGCAAGATCCCGTATCTGAGCCAGATCATCGTCAGCATCTCGGGCTCCGAAGAGCGCGTGGCCTACGAAGAGATGCGCGCTTTCTGGGACGGCGTCGAGACTCTCGGAGGGCAGCCGCCGACGCTGCTGTGGAACAGCGGCTCCCGGGTGCAGCAGCTCTACGCACGGCTCGCGGAAGAGGGGCTCGACCCGGGTGTGGACGGCAAGGGGCGCAGCACCTGGCTGGCCTACGGCTACGTGCTGTCGACCGAGAAGTCGCGGGTGATCGCCGTCCACGACTGCGACATCCGCAGCTACAACCGCGAGATGCTGGCGCGACTGTGTTATCCGACGGGCAACCCGAACCTCCAGTACGAGTTCGCGAAGGGCTACTACGCGCGGGTGACCGACCGACTGCATGGCCGGGTGACGCGGCTGTTCGTGACGCCGCTGCTGCGCGCCCTGAAGGCGGTTCTGGGCTCGCTACCCCTGCTCGACTTCCTCGATTCCTTCCGTTATCCGCTGGCCGGCGAGTGCTCGATGACGACGGACCAGGCGCGCATGAATCGCATTCCCGCCGATTGGGGCCTCGAGGTCGGCATGCTGAGCGAGGTCTACCGCAACTGCTCGCTCAAGCGGATCTGCCAGGTGGAGCTGGCCGATAACTACGAGCACAAGCACCAGGACCTGTCCGAGAACGACGCCACCCGCGGCCTGCATCGCATGGTCTCGGACATCACGTCGTCGCTGATCCGCAACCTCGCGAGCTACGGCGTCGAATTCGACGCGGGCTTTCTCAACACCCTGACCGCCGCCTACGTGCGAACCGCCCAGGACGCCATCGCCTCCTACGACGACGATGCGCAGCTCAACGGGCTCCGCTTCGACCGGCACGAGGAAGAGGTTGCCGTCGAGACCTTCACGCGGGCTATGCGTGCCTCGGGGCTCGACTTCGTGCGCGACCCCCTCGGCAATCCACAGATCCCCAATTGGAACCGCGTTACCTCGGCGTTGCCGGAATTCCTCGATCAGCTGCGGGAGGCGGTGGAGGCGGATGCGGTTGGGCCGCGCTAGCAGCGTCCTGGGATCTTGCGCGTGAGCTGGCGCGTCCCGCTCGTGGATCTGCAGGCGGAGCGGGCCGTGTTGGGGGACGCCATCGATGCGGCCGTCGCCCGCGTGCTGCGCAGCGGGCGCTACGTGCTCGGCCCGGAGGTGCTGCGCTTCGAGGCCGAGCTAGCGCGCTGCGTGGGCGCCGCTGAAGCGGTGGGTGTCGGCTCGGGGACCGAGGCCCTCTGGCTGGCGCTGCGTGCTCTCGACGTGGGGCCGGGGGACGAGGTCATCGTGCCGGCGCTCACCTTTTTCGCGACCGTGGAGGCGGTGCTGGCGGTCGGAGCCACGCCGGTCTTCGTCGACGTCGAGCCGGGTGGCTGCCACATGGATCCGGGCTGCGTCGAGCGCGCGATCACTTCCCGCACCCGCGTCTTGCTGCCGGTGCACCTCTTTGGCCGCTGCGCCGACGTTCGGGCGCTATCCGTCCTGGCGGAGCGCAGTGGGCTCGTGATTCTCGAAGATGCGGCGCAGGCGCTGGGTGCCGCGCGCGCCGGCCAGCGTGCCGGCGCCTGGGGTCGCGCCGGCTGCTTCAGCTTCCATCCGTCGAAGCCGCTCGGTGCGGCCGGCGACGCCGGCGCCGTGACCACCTCGGATCCCGAACTCGTCGAACGCCTGCGCCGGTTGCGCGTGCACGGCCAGCTCGACGGCCTGCACGTGGATGTGGGCACCACTTCGCGAATCGACGAAATCCAGGCCGCGGTGCTGCACGTCAAGCTGCCCTACCTGAAGGCGTGGACCGAGGCGCGGGCGCGCAACGCGCGGGTCTACGCCGAAGAGCTGGGCGGCTGCGCCGGCGTGCAGCTGCCGCCCGCCCCCCAGGACGAGTCGTTCTCGTGGAGCCAGTTTGCGATTCGCTGCGGGAACCCGAAGCCGGTCGAGCGTGCGCTCGAGGCCGCCGGCATCGAGTGGCGGCGCTATTACCGGCGCCCCGTGGCCGCCGAGCCCGCCGTCGGTGCCGGTCAGCGCAGTGCCGACGCCTTTCCGGAGGCCGTGCGGGCCTGCCGCCAGACGCTCTGCATCCCGGTCCGCGGAAGCTGCGGCAATTCCACCGTACGGGAGATCGCCGCCGTCATCCGCGGTGCCCTGGATTAGGGGCTGCGATACCTCACACCGACGGGCGTCCAGCCGGGTGCCGGGATCCCGAGCGACCGCGTCTCGAGCCTGTTCTGGCTGATGTCGCCGCTGGCGAGCTCGCCGGTGCCCCGCCAGCGAAACAGCAGATCACACCGCCCGTTGCCGGAGAACTGTCCACCGTCGAGAATCTCGTCGTCGGGAATCTGCTGCAAAGCGGCAGGAATGTCGGTCGAGGTACCCCGCAGGTCTACCGCCCGGTACCGGCCGGACGCGTAGATGAGCGCGCTGACGGCCGCACCGCCGTTCAGCCTGCAGAGAGCCGCCACGCGCGGGTCCCCTCCTTCATGGAGAAACTGCGCACCGCCGAGATTGCCTCCGACGATTCGGGCCCCGATCAGAGACGACTTCCAGCTGAAGAGCAGGTCCGGGCTGGAATCGCCGTCCATGTCTCCGATCCCGACGACTTCTGTGCCCTTGGAGAGGCGCGTGAGTTCGACCACCTCATCGCTGTTCGCCCGGTAGAGCCGAGGCCACACTTCGATGTGATTCGTCGAGTCCTGGAACACCAG
The DNA here is from genome assembly GCA_019310965.1 of Deltaproteobacteria bacterium. Classification (GTDB taxonomy): domain Bacteria; phylum Myxococcota_A; class UBA9160; order UBA9160; family SMWR01. The sequence goes on along the minus strand of JAFDDG010000008.1, from coordinate 5,387 downwards.
ATCCGCAGCCCCGTCACCGTCGAGATCTCCGGAGCCCACAACCTTGGCGTAGGCTCCGGTGAACGCGAGCATGCCGACCTGGGCGCCGGTGTCGAGAAAGTGCACGCGCAGCGTCCCCTTTTTCTTGTCGTGAACAGCGACATCGGCCGAGCCGTTGCCGTCGTAGTCGGCATTGCCGACCACGCGCTCCGATGTGGCCAGAGGATCGACATCGAGCGGCACGACCACCGGCGTCGCGCCATCGACGTACCAGATGGCCAGCTCGCCGCTCGTCTCGTGGCGCAAGAGCACCTCGGTGCCGCCGTCGCCGTCGAAGTCGAGGGGCTCGCTGGCGGCGCGGTTTGCCAGCGGCGGCGGCGCACCGCTGGGCGGCTCCTCGCTCGGCGGCTCCTCGGCGGGCGGCTCCTCAGCGGGCGGCTCCTCAGTGGGCGGCTCCTCAGCGGGCGGCTCCTCAGCGGGCGGCTCCTCAGCGGGCGGCTCCTCGGCGGGCGGCTCCTCGGCGGGCGGCTCCTCGGCGGGCGGGGCTTCGGCAGCCACGAAGCGCACGGACTCCGAGAGATCGGAGAGCGGGCCGAACTCGCTGCTCTCCGAGATGGCCATGACCCGGATCCGGTACTCGTTGCCTGCGGTGCCGTAGATGACGGTCCAGGGTTCCATCGAGAGGCGCGTTGCGTAGACCTGGGTGGTGCCCGCCGGGTTGTAGCGGTAGATCGCGTAGCCGGCGACGCTGCCTTCTGCCGGGGTCCACTCGAACCGCACGCCGCTCCCACTGGGAACTTCGACGACCGCACTTGCGTTCGCGGCGAGAGTCAAGCTCGCGACGAGCGCGAGCGTGTAGCGTATCCAGGCCCGATTCAATCTCATCTCAACCCCCTGCGGTGCCGCGATCGCGGGACCTTCTCACCATCAGTTCGTTAGCTTCGGTGAGCCGGGGGAAGGGCGCGGTGATTGGTGTCACACGCACCTGCGCTGCGCCGCACACTCTCACGGTCGTGGGCGAAACGCCTGCAGCGCTGTCCAGTGAGATTGGAAAAAGGGCGCGCGGTGCGAAGCCCGCGCTTCAGCGCGGTACGATGGCCGCCTCGAGCACTTCATCGAGCCGCTCGACCAGCTGGATGTCGAGCTTTTCGAGGATCTCGGGCGGGATCTCGGCGAGATCCTTCTCGTTGCGTCGGGGCAGCAGTACGGTCTGAACTCCGGCGCGGGCCGCCGCCAGCAGCTTGGCCTTGATGCCGCCCACCGGCAGCACGCGGCCGCGCAGCGAGATCTCGCCGGTCATGGCGACGTTGCCGCGCGCTCGGCGGTCTGAGAGCGCCGAGACCAGGGCCGTCACCACGGCCACGCCGGCGGACGGGCCATCCTTGGAGACCGCACCGGCGGGAACGTGCAGGTGGATCTCGCAGGGTTCGAGCGAGGCGCCGAGCCCCAGTGCCTCGGAGTTTGAGCGCACCCAGGACAGCGCCGCTTCGGCCGATTCGCGCATCACGTCGCCCAGCTGCCCGGTCATGCGCAGCCGGATGCCCTTGCCGCCGGCCAGCACGCGAGCTTCGATGAAGAGGATGTCGCCCCCGTGGCTGGTATGGGCGAGCCCCACCGCCACGCCGGGCTGCGTGGTGCGCTCGGTCGTCTCGGAGAGATGGGGCGGGGCTCCCAGGGCCTCGCTCACGAATTCCTCGTCCACGACGATCGGCGCCGCGTGGGTTCCGGACGCGATCCGCGACGCACACTTGCGCATCAGTTTTGCGATCTGCCGGTCGAGATTGCGCACGCCGGCTTCGCGCGTGTACTCGAGCACCACCTTCTCGATTGCCGCATCGCCGATCTCGACCTGTGCGGGCGTGAGACCGTGACCCTCGAGCTGCTGCGGCACCAGGTGCTCGCGCGCGATCGGCATCTTGTCCGACTCCGTGTAGCCGGGCAGCTCGATGACCTCCATGCGGTCGAGCAGCGCGGGCGGAATCGTCGCCAGCGTGTTGGCGGTGGAGATGAAGAGGACCCGCGACAGATCGAAGGGAACTTCGACGTAGTGGTCGCTAAATGCGTGGTTTTGCTCGGGGTCGAGCACTTCGAGCAGCGCCGAAGACGGGTCGCCGCGGAAGTCGGCTCCCACCTTGTCGATCTCGTCGAGCAGGAAGATCGGGTTGCGCGAGCCGGCGCGCCGCAGGCTCTGGAGGATGCGGCCGGGCATGGCGCCCACGTAGGTGCGTCGATGACCGCGGATCTCGGCCTCGTCCCGCACGCCGCCGAGCGAGGCGCGTGCGAACTTGCGGCCCATGGCCCGGGCGATCGAGCGCCCGAGCGAGGTCTTGCCGACTCCCGGCGGGCCGACGAAACACAGGATCGGGCTCTTGGCCTCGGGCGCGAGCTTGCGCACGGCCAGAAATTCGAGGATCCGGTCCTTCACCTTCTCGAGACCGTGATGGTCCGCATCCAGCACGGCCCGGGCGTCGTGCAGGTCGAGCTTGTCTTCCGTGGCGGCCGACCAGGGCAAGTCGGCCATCCACTCGATATAGCTGCGGATCAGGTGGCGGTCCGGAGCGTGCTGGGGCAGGGCGGACAGCCGCTGCAGCTCGCGCTCCGCCTGGGTCAGGGCCTCTTCGGGGAGCCCCGCATCCTCGATGCGTTCGCGCAGCTCCTCCACCTCGCGGATGCCGGAGTCCTCACCGAGCTCTGTCTCGATGTCTCGCATGCGCCGGCGCAGCAGGCGCTTGCGGCGCTCCGGATCCATCTCCTCGCCTTCGCTGCTCTGTGCCAGGCTGCGCTGGGTCTCGGCGATCGTGACCTCGCGCTCGAGGTGCTCGGCGACGCGTCCGAGACGGCCGCTGGGTGCGGTATCGCCGAGCAGTGCCACCCTCTCTTCCGGTGCCAGCGGCAGGGTCGAGCCCACGACGTCGGCCAGCAGCCCGGGGGTGGGAATGCCGGAGACGAAGGTCTTCCACTCGTCCGGATAGTCATCGTGCAGGTCGATCAGCCGGTGGGCCAGACCGACGACCCGGCGCCACAGCGTGTCGAGCTCGGGCGACGCGTCGCTCTCGTCCATCAGAGCGTCGAGCGGCATCAGCATGGATCCGCTCTCGGTCTGCAGGGTGTCGGCCAGGCGCGTGCGCACGATACCCACCACGATGGCCTGCTTGCCGTCGCGCCGTGCGTCGATCACTCGCAGCACGCGGACCACGCAGGCCACCGGGAAGAGGTCGTCGATGCCGGGGGTGTCGATGCCGGCGTCGCGCTGGGTGGCGACGATCAGGAAGCCCCCCTGGCCGGCCCGTTCCAACGCCGCCAGCGAGGCCTCGCGCCCGATGGCCAGGGGCACGGTGACGCCCGGAAACACCACCACGTCTCGCACCGGCAATACCGGCAGCACCGACGGCACCGATACCCGCTCCTCCCCGAGTTCGAGGAGTACGTGGTCCCCCGTGGTGGATTCATCCTGGCTCAAGGCTTTCCCCTCCGTAGCGAAGCCCAATAGGTAGGCACGGCTTCCGGCCGGTCAAGCGCCCCCGTCCCGCGGGGGAGGAGGGGGCCTGATTGACGCCGCCACGCCCCGGCCGTAGGCTCCGCCGCGGTCGCTCGGGTGGCGGAATTGGTAGACGCGCCAGACTCAGAATCTGGTGGCCGCAAGGTCGTGCTGGTTCGACTCCAGTCCCGAGCACCAATCAGACCCACGTGCATACCCGAAGGGCCTGTCATCTCCTCGCACCGCTGAACGTGGGTGGGCAACGGGCGCTCCAGTCCCACCCATCGGGATTCTCCTGCCGCGCGGCTCGCCCCTCACAGCGCCCCCAGCAACTGCTCCATGTCCCCTCGATTGTTGTAGAAATGCGGCGATGCCCGCACGGCCCCGCGCCGCACCGAAACGAAAACGCCGGCTCTTCGCAGCCGCGCCGCCGTCGCCTTCGGCGGCTCGTCGTTGTAGCGGAAGGCCACGATCCCCGCGCGCTCGGAGTCGTCGCGCGGACTCACCACCTCTGTCCCGCGCGCCTCGAGCCGCTCCGCAAGCTCACCCGTCAGCCCGAGCACCCGCTCGGCGATGGCCTCGACGCCGATTTCGTGCAAGAGATCGATGGCCGCACCCAGGCCGAAGATGCCCGCGGTGTTGGGTGTGCCTTCTTCGAAGCGCCCGGCGCCGGGCTGCAGGTCCATGTGGTAGCGGTCGAAGTCCGTGTTCTCGGTGACGCTGCGCCAGCCCACCACCCGCGGCGTCACGCGATCGAGCACCGAGCGCGAGCAGTAGAAGATCCCGCAACCTTCGAGGGAGAGGAGCCACTTGTGGCCGTCGGCCGCGAGGAAGTCGACGCCGGCCTGAGCGACATCGATCGGCAGCAGTCCCACACTCTGGATCGCGTCGAGGCAGAACAGCACCCCGCGCTCGCGGCACAAGCGGCCCAGCGCTTCGATGTCGCTGCGAAAGCCGCTGCCGTACTGTACGGACGAGAGGGCCAGCAGCCGCACCCGTGGGTTCTCGAGCGCGCGCTCCACCGACGCGAAGGGCAGCTTGCCGTTGCGCCCGGGCAGCATGATGGTCTCGACGCCGCGCGCGTGCAGGCTCCACCAGGGGTAGACGTTCGAGGGGTACTCGAGATCGCAGGTCACCACCTGGTCGCCGGGATCCCAATCGAGGCCGGCGGCGACGAGGCCGAGGCCCTCGCTGGTGTTCTTCACGAAGGCGATCTCGTCGCGCGAAGCACCGATCAGCTCGGCGGCTCGGCCGCGCACGCGCTCGATCTCCGCATCGAAGAACTGTGCGTAATGCAGGGCGCCGTGGCGGGTGATCTCGGCGCTGTAGCGCCCGAGCGCCTCCTGCACGCGGGTCGAAACCGGCGCGACGCTCGCGTGATTGAAGTATGCGAGCTCGCCGGTGACCGGGAACCAGCTGCGCGTGCGTTCCCAGTTCATGCCGAAGCAGGGTAGCAACTCGCTTGTCGCGCCGAGGGGCTTCCTGCATGCTCGGCGGCGATGAAGCTCTCGCGTCAGGTGCAGTACGCCGTCTGTGGCGTCTTCGACCTCGCCTACAACGGGCAGGGCGAGCCCCTGCAGGTGCGTGTGATCAGCGAGCGCCAGGCGATTCCGGGCCGCTACCTCGAGCAGATCTTCCGGCGCTTGCGGCGCGCGGAGCTGGTGACCAGCAAGCGGGGCCCGGGCGGGGGATACATGCTGGCTCGGCCGGCTCGGGAGATCACGCTGCGCGACGTGGTGGAGGCGGTGGAGGGACCCCTTGAAGCGGCCTTCGAGTTGGAGCTTTCGCCGGGCGCCCCAAGCGCGGCCCGTCCCGACTTTCTCTGGCTCGACCTCGCCGAGCGTCTGGGAGCGGCCTTGGCGGAGCTCGATCTCGAGACGCTGTGCCGCGCCGCCGGTCGCGCGCAGGTCGAGCGCGCCAACCCGGATGC
>JAFDDG010000141.1 GCA_019310965.1 Deltaproteobacteria bacterium | reverse complement strand
GCGAAATCCAGAGAATCTATGGAAATGAGAGACGGGAGGGGCGGAGGGGACGCATCGCGAGGCAGGAGAGACGCGATAGACGCCACGGACGCACCGTCGGCCGCCCCCCAGTCAGGCGCGCTAACCAAGCTGCGCTACGGCCCGATCCGGTGGGATTCTAGCAGAGCCAAGGGGCTCGCCAGCCACGTTTCCCACCACTCGGAGGCGAGAGTGCGCGCGGGGTGTGCCGGCGCCCTCTGGATGGATCTGCGGCGCGCGGCTGGCGATGACCGGTCGGTCCGATGGGCTTCCGAAAGAAGACCCGACGCGGCGGCCTCGAGAATGACCCTCCGCGGCGCGACTCGCTACCGAGCGCATCGGGAGCTTCCAGGCGAACTGGGATTCCCAGCGGGCGCACGAGCTGGCGGTCACTGGGCTGTATTTTGACACCACTTCTCCGTTAAGGTGTCGTCCAGTGCCACCGGAAAACGGGAGCGTTCATGCTCAATTTCAATCTGCGCTACGACCTGCGTCGACCGGACTTCTGCACCGCTACCAGCGCCGAGCTGTACGAGACGGCGATTGCACAGTGTGCCTGGGCGGAGAACAACGGTTTTTCCGCGGTCCACCTGTCGGAGCATCACGGTTCTCCAGACGGCTATTGCCCCGCACCCCTCGTGTTGGCCAGTGCAATCGCGGCGCGCACGGAGAAGCTGAGGCTCTACATCGCCGCCCTGATCGCGCCGCTGCACGAGCCCGTGCGCTTGGCCGAGCAGATCGCCGTGCTCGACATCATCAGCAAGGGCCGGGTGCTGCCGATCCTCAGCGGCGGCTACCGGGAAGACGAGTTCAAGGCCATCGGCAAGAGCCTGGCCGACCGCAAGGGCTACATGGACAGCATCGGCCCGTTCCTGAATCAGGCCTGGCGCGGCGAGACCTTCGAGCACGAGGGGCGCAGCATTACCGTCACCCCCAAGCCCCACAGCCAGCCCCGCCCTCCCATCCTGATGGGTGGCAGCAGCCGGGCCGCGGCGCGGCGGGCCGCCCGCCATGCGGACTACTGCATCCCCACGGGTCCGGAGATCTTCGAGCTCTATCGAGAGGAGTTGAAGGCACTCGGCAAGCCGGACCCCGGTCCCATGCCGGCCTCGGCCACCTCCGTCACCTTCGTGGCCGAGGACCCCGACGCCTACTGGCAGGAGATTGCCCCCCACCTGCAGCACGAGACCAATATGTACGCGGCCACGGCTGCCAAGGCCGGTATGGAGACCTTCTACAAGCACTGCGACGATGTCGATGCACTGCAGAGCAGTGGCACGTATCGCGTCTGCAGCCCCGCCGAGTTGATCGACGCATCCCGGAAAGCCCCGAAGGACACGGTCCTCTTCCATCCGCTCTGCGGAGGCATCCACCCGGACCAGGCCTGGCGGAGCCTGCGCCTCTTCGCCGCAGAGGTATTGCCGGTGTTGCGCGAAGAGGGCATCACCTGAGCGCCCTTCCGCTCGCGAGCCAACCCCCGAGTCAGAGTCCAAGCCCGGCGCGATGCGTCCTCGCAGCGGGCCGCGGCTACTCGGGCGGAAAGTTGACGTCCAGCGTGACGGCTTCCCATTCCGCGATGGCTTCCATCAGGCCGCTCAGCTTCTCGCGATAGGCCTTGTAGACGTCGTGCCCGAGCAGCAGGTGGAGCGGAGGCTCTTCCAGCTCACTCACCATCAGGACCGCGTCGGCAACGCGTCGCGGATCCCCCGGCAACTTGTCGCCCACGGTCTTGATGAACGCCTTGCGGGCGCCCACCGTCTCCGCGTAGGCCTCGATGGGGCGGCGCGTCTCCTTCATCGAGCGCACCGACCAATCGGTGCGGAAGGCGCCGGGCTCGATCGCGGTGACGCGAATGCCGAACGGCGCAACCTCCTTGGCGAGCCCTTCGGTGAGCGCTTCCAGCGCAAATTTCGTCGAGCTGTAGTAGACGTTCGGAGGATTCGCGACCAGACCCGTCATCGACGAAATGTTGATGATGTGTCCGCGGGCCCGGCTACGCATGCCGGGAAGCGTCGCCTTGATCATGTCGACGACGCCGAAGTAGTTGGTGTCGAACAGTGCACGAACCGCGTCGTCCTCGCCCTCCTCGACCGCGGCCATGTACCCGTAGCCGGCGTTGTTCACCAGGACGTCGATCCCGCCGAAGGCGCGCTCCGTCTCGCGAACCACGTGGGCGATCTGCTCGCGCTGCGTGACGTCGAGAGCCAGCGCCAAGGCCTGGTTGGGATACGGCGCGACGATATCCTCGACCGCCGTCGGGTTGCGCGCCGTCACGGCGACTCGGTGGCCCTTGGCGAGTGCCGCGAGTGCGATGTGGCGACCGATACCGGTCGAGCAACCGGTGATCAGCCAGGCGGCGGAGGAGTCTTCGGATTGGGAAGGCATGGTCTCGATTCCAGTGACGGGGTTCACGTCTCGGGCAGCCGCCGCTTGTAGGCGGCGGCCCGCTCGGCAAGCTGCTGAGCGCGTTCGGCAGGAGTCACCCAGCGCGTCTCGGCCGGCAGCTCGTCGCGCAGGCTCGAGAGCGGCACGACCCGGCTCTTCGCAGAGAGGTCGTCGTTGGGCCGGCCACCCGGAAACTCGGCCATGCGCAGCGTGAGAAGCCCCTCGCCCAGGCCGCACGGGTCGATCCAATTGTGCACCTTCGGGTCCTGCTGCGACAGCACGTAGGTGTAGCTGCCGTCGGCGTTCGGGACGGATTGCGCCTTGTTGAGGCTGCTGGTGCGGTTCACGATGTCCAGAGTCGTACCCCAGATGTTCCCGATCGGAACCACGAAATACGCGGCACCGCCGTCGCTCACGTCGATCAGCATCGCTTCGTCTTCGTCGAGGCGGAAGTTGCCTCCGATGTAGACCTGCTTGCGCAGCGCGCCACCCTTGTCGGCCGAGTAGGCGAGAGAGAACTGGTTTGCGGCGCGGCTCGTCGCTCCAGCGCTCATCTTCTGCGTGAACTCCGCGTAGCGCTGCATGAAGCGGGCCGTGAGTTCCGCCTGCTCCTCTTCCGTCAGCGGCGGCGTGCTCGGCGCGGCGCCCAGGCGCTCGATCGAGAGCTCGTTGGGCTCGTCCTTCGCCCAGTCGAGCATGACGTCGCGGATGTAGAACTCGTGAGCCTCCGGCGCCGAACGGATGTGGTTGGGGCGACCGCCGGCCGCGTCGCTGTCCACCGTGATCGCGAAGCCGCGATCGGATTCCAGCACGAGATCGCCGCCGGAGAGCACGTCGACGGTATTCATGTTCTCTTCCCAGAGCGTGAAATAGTTCTCGGTCATGCGCCGTTCGGCGACCCGCCCCCGGATCACGTAGCGCTCGGCGCCCGAGATCGGGATCACGCGGTAAATCGAATCGGGGTTGTCGATGCCCCAGCGCGATCCGGGGATCTGGAGCTCGCCGAGACGGTGGGCGAGCCGCGTAATGCAGATCACCTTGGGGCGCAGCGGATCCTGGTTGAGCGACCAGACGGCCGCCGAGAACATCACCTCCTCGAACGCTTCATCGAAGCAACCCCGCATGTCGGGACCGGGGTTCGCCGCCTCGAGCCAGCTCTTGCGGACCCGCTCGTAAGCAGCCTTCACGATGGGGTGTTGCGTCAGCGCAAGCGCCTGGCGTTCGTGCGCGTGCTGCTCGGCGGTCGCGATCGGATGGGAATCCATGCTTCCTCCAGGAGGCCGTGGCATTCGCGAGGCCCTGGCCCTCGCGAAGGGCGGCAGAATAGCATTCAAGTGTGCTCGGATGGGTCGATGAAGCGATCCATGTAGTCCGTGAAGGCGGCGCAGATCGTGGTCTCGCTCAGCCCGAACTGCTCGGCGGAGTAGCGGTGCTTGGGCTTCTCATTCCGCCGGTCGGCACGAAGCCAGCGCTCCATCGCCCCTCGCGCCTCGGGGATGAGCTCCGCGCCGATCGCGCTGTAGATCCGCTCCACCTGAGCAAGCGGCTCCGAAGCGGCTGCGCGATACCACACATCGGTAAAGCGCTCTGCCGCTGCGGGCATGCGATCGCGAACCGCAAGGCCGCGGCGCGTGGCCCACGCCATGCGCTCGAGCCACTGGCGGCCCACCTGCTTCGGATCCACGTCGTCGGCACACAGCCGCCACAGCGTCGAGTTCAGGCTGGCGCCCGATGGAATCGTCTCGAGCGGGCTGCGGTGCATTTGGATCACATGCGCGTCCGGGAAGACGGAGAAGAGCGTGTCGAGGTACCCCAGGTGCGCGGGCGTCTTCAAGACCCAACGCTCCCGGCGCTCGCCGCGCTGGCGTTTCTGCCATTGGAGAAGCTGCAGCATCCGCCGTAGGTACTGGTACGCAGGTGTGAAATCCTGACCGTCGAGCCACGACCGATAGGCTGGAACGTGGCACGAGGCCTCGGGAACGTGGGAGAGAAACGCATCTGCCAGAAAGACGATTTCCTCGTCGGCCTCGAGGGCGTCCGTCGGATGGATGGCGTGAAGCCCGGGCGCAAACTCGCGCATCTGCCGAGAGCGCACCTCGGCATCGGCGATGCGCGGATCGGGTGCGTTCCAATTCGTCTCCGGCCGCGGTGTGGGTTCGCCGAGCTCCCAGCCGAGCGCGGAGTAGGAGCGCGGATCGCTCGCGAGCAGGCGCTGGAGCAGCGTGGTCCCGGAGCGCATCATGCCCACCACCACCAGCGGCCGGTCGATGCGCTCGTCGGCGATCTCGGGATGCCGCGCGAAGCAGTCCTCGGCGAGCAGGCGCCGTGTGAGGCTGCGGCCGATCGACGTGCTCAGGACACTCGTCCCGACGGCATTGAGCGGCGCCTCCGCGAGTGACGCGAGCAGGACGCGGAGCGGTGTTCGGAACCGGTCGTCGCCGAACTCTGAGAGTCCCGTCTCGCGGCGGGCGTCCGCGATGAGCACCGCCTCATCGAACACTCGCGAGCGCTCACTGGCCATGCTCGTCGTCTCCGCTGCCGCGGCGTGCAGATCGCTTGCCCGTCACTTGCCTGGCGTATAGCACGGCGGCGCGCTGCCCCCGGAAGCGGGGTGCTCGGGTGGCCAGCCCGAGCTCCGTCGGCCGAGCGACGGCTCGAAAAAAGGTGGCGCGCACACGGTGAGATACTCGATGATCCGGCGGCGTTTCGGATCCTCGGCGGCGAGAGTTCCGAGCGCTGGAACCACTCGTCGCCCGGAGGGGATCCCCATTGCAGGTCGGGATCATGCTGTCGTCGATGCATCCGCTGGAGACGGACGTGGGGCTGCTGCGGACAGTCGCGGCGATGGGCGTCGACGCCATCTGGCTGCCGGATCACATGCTGGGCTACGCCCACCCGGATCTGCCGCAGCCGGGTGCGCACCTGCAGAGCGCCTCCGATCCCGACGGCTTCCTCGATCCCTTCTGCGTCCACGCCGCGCTCGCCGCGCAGACCGAGCTGCCGCTCGGCATCGCCGTGACCGACAGCACGCGCCGCAGGGCTCCGGATGTGGCCCGCTCCGCGCTGACGCTCCACCACATGTGCCGGGGAGGCTTCAACCTGGGCATCGGCTCGGGCGAGGCCGAGAGCCTCGTGCCCTTTGGCTACCCCTTCGACAAGCCGGTGGGACGCTGCGAAGAGTTCCTCGCAGAGCTCCGCTGTCTGCTCGACACGGGGCGGATGCCCCAGGGCGGGCCGGGCCGCATTGGGGTGCCGCTGGAAAGCGCAATGGGCAAGCCCAAGCTCTGGGTCGCCGGGCACGGCCCCCGCATGCTGCGGCTCACGGGCCAGTACGCGGACGGCTGGCTGCCGGCCTGGCGC
>JAFDDG010000140.1 GCA_019310965.1 Deltaproteobacteria bacterium | reverse complement strand
CCGCCTCGGGCGATCCCTACACCGCGCCGCCGCCGGAGCGCCCGTTTCTCGAGGAGGTCGGACGGGATCCGGGCGCGTTGCGTGTCGGCCTCTTCACCCGCAACGCGCACACGCCCGCGCACCCCGAAGCTGAGGCGGCGGTGACGGCCGTGGGGAACCTTCTGGCGCAGCTTCGTCACCGGGTCGACGACGCCTACCCCGCCGCCCTCGACGAGACGAACCTCGGCGAGCTGGTGTCGGCGTCCGTTGCGGCGTCGGTGGCGCGCGAGCTCGATGCCTTCGCGGAGATGACGGGCGACCAGGTCAGCGAGGCCGACATCGAGCCGGCGGCTACGGACGCCGGCTGCGCAGCTGGTGGCGCGAGCTTCCGGGCGAGGACGGGTACGACATTCTCGTCACACCGACGATGGCGGAGCCCCCGCCGCCGATCGGCTCCGTCAAGGGGGCGGACATCGAGCGGATCGTGCGCCTCGTTCCCTACACGATGCCCTACAACGTGTCGGGTCAGCCCGCGATCGGCCTGCCGCTCATCCTCACCGCCGACGGCCTGCCGATGGGCGTGCAGCTGATCGGTGGCTACGGATCGGAGGATCTGCTGATCCGGCTGGCATCCCAGCTGGAAGAGGCCCAGCCGTGGCGGGAGCGACGCCCCGCGATCCACGCCTGAGTGCCGCCACGCACCGCACGAGCGGCGCGTGCGCCTGCGCGGAGCTCGATGGGAAGGCGGTGGTCAGGGAGCCCGCTCCACAGGGCCTAGCTGATCCGCGGGATCACCTCGTTGGTGAAGAGTTCGATGCTCTCCCAGGCGAGATCGGGCGGCGTGCCGCCGCAGAGCGGGAAGTGGGCGAAGTCGGCTTTTTCGCCGAGCTCTTTGGCGCGCGCCACGCATTCGTCGGGCGTCAGAATTCGGTACCTGCCCTCGGCGCGCAGCTCGTCGATGTCCCGGGCGGGGGAGTACACCGCGGACTCCTCGCCCGGCCGTTGCCAGCTTGCGTAGGACAGGACATCGTGCAGGAGGTACTTCCCGATCTGCGCCCAGGTGCGATCCGGATCGTTGGAGCACCAGATCCACTCGCCGGAGCCCGGCGCCAACACCACCGGGTCTGCGACGCCCAGGCGCTCGCACTCCACGAGGTACTCCTCGATGACCGCGGGCGTGTTGACGGAGGGTGCGAAGGGCAGGCCGAAACGTGCGGCGCGTCGGGCGCCGACCTTGAGCGTGCCGCCGCACATGATGGGTGGCTTCGGCAGCGTGATGGGGCGCGTCGTCATGTGCACGCGGCGCCCATTCCAATCGAAAGGTTCGCCGAGCCAGGCGCGACACAGCACCTCGAGGCACTCGTCCATCAGCTTGCCTCGGGTGTCCCAACCCTTGCCGAACATCGCGTACTCGTCCGGGCGATACCCCATGCCGACGGTGAGGCGACAACGCCCGCCGCTCACCAGATCGAGCACCGCCAGGTCTTCGGCGAGCTTCACCGGATCGTAGAGCGGCAGTAGCAACGCGCTGGCCGTGAGACGCAGCTCGCGGGTCCTGCCGGCCAATGCGGCGAGCATGGGGATGGGCGAGGGGAGAAAGCCGTCGTCGACGGCGTGGTGCTCGCAAACGACGGCCGCATCCCAGCCGTTCTCGTCGGCGTAGCGGGCGATGTCGAGGGCGGCAGGGTAGAGATCGGCATGTGCCGCCGGCGAGAACGCCGGTGCTCGGAGGTCGAAGCGCATTACGGAGAACGCCATGGCAGCGGGACCGTAGACAATTGGCCGTCGAGATCCCAGGCGTCGCCATCGATGCCGGCAACGCCGTGTCCACTGCGCTCGACGTGTGGAGCTATGCCTGCACGAATTGGTAGCCCAGCACTCCGGCTGCGATCAGCGAGAGCAGGAAGGTCAGCCCCGCGCCAACGCCGCGCAGCGCCGTCACCTCTTCGCCGAGACCTGCCGCATGACAGATCCGCGCCGCCAGCATCCCCAGCCCCAAGCCATGCAGCAGCAGTGCCGATCCACCGTTGAGCTCCAGTACGGCAAACATGATCATGAAATACGGCACGTACTCGACGAAATTCGCATGCCTGCGCATTGCGATCAGCAGGTCCGTCCGACCCCCATCGCCCACCGAGATCCCGTCGCTGCCGCGAATGCGGCCGGCGGCGATCGCCAGGCAGCATGCAAACACACAGAAGAGGGCCAGGTAGAGTGCGGTGATCGGAAGCGGTATCGGCATGGTGACCTCATCCCTTCTTGGCGCGGAGGGTGGACCTGTGTGTTGGAAGTCTAACTCCTTCGCGCCGAACCGCGCCCGGGCAATCTTCCCAACCTACCTCCTGCCCGTCCCGCTCGAAACGACTACCGTTGGCGTGACGCACACGTGTCCCGGAGTCCGTCCCGGGTCGAAGAGGGAGCCAGCCGCAGTGGGGAACGAAGGCAGCATCGTCGTCGATCGAATTCGCAGCGACGCCAGGTCGCTCGCAGATTTCGACGACTCCGAAGCCCATCTGTTCGATGCCAACCTCGGGGTGCTGGCGGATTCACTCAACCGCGAAGGCGACTTGCCCGAATCCGGTGCGCAGCAGGCCCACGGCGAGTTCGTCAGGGCGATGGCGAACCGGCTCCGCACCCTGAAATGGGTCGCGAAGCATCCCGACATCCTCGACGAGCCGATCGAGCGGCCGATCTTCCTGACTGGCCTGCCTCGCTCGGGCACCACCTTCTGCCAGCAGCTCTTCGATTGCGACGGCGATCTTCGCTTGATCAGGACCTGGGAGACGATTTCGCCGTGTCCACCACCGGCCATCGATCCCGAGTCGCGCCAGCAGCGGATCGCCGCGGTCGGCGTTCATGACGACCGCTTCCGCGAAGAGATTTCCGAGTTCGACGCCATCCATCTGCGCGACTCCGGTGGAGCCGAGGAGTGCCACAACTTTCTGGCGCAGACCTTCTCCGCCATTGGCTTCCACAACTATATGAACGTGCCCTCCTACGCGGAGTACGTGTTCTCGGACCTGGACCTGGAGGCTGCGTATCGTGTGCACAAGCGCCAGCTCCAACTTCTTCAATGGCGCGGCCCGCGTCGGCGCTGGGTGCTGAAATACCCCAACCACCTCCTCGCCGTGGATGAGATCTTGCTGGTCTACCCGGACGCGAGCTTCGTGATGATCCACCGGGATCCGGTCCAGACGCTGGCTTCTCTCTGCCGTCTCACCGACGCGTTCCGCGTGCCGAGGATGCTGCGTGTCAATCACGAGGAGATCGGCGCGCAGATGTTCGATTTTGTTGCGCGCCACATCGAGCGGCTCATGCGCTTTGCGGCATCGGAGGAGGGCCGCAGTCGCACAGTCGACATCGACTACTACCGCCTGGTTGCTTCGCCCGCCGACACGCTGGCGGAGGCCTACGGCGGACTCGGCATGGCCATGCCGGAGGCCGTGCGGCGCGCTGTCGTGGCATGGCGTCAGGCGAACCCCCAGGGCAAGCGCGGCGTGAGCCCTTACGCATTGGAGGAGTTCGGCCTCGACGAGAACGAGGTCGCCGAACGCTTTTCTCCCTACGTGAGCCACTTCGACATCCCGCGCGAGGCCGAAGGCGCGCGGCTCGGAGCGGCGGGCTGATGCAGCCGCGCGAGATTCTGCCCGGCCTGTGGCACTGGACGGCCGCGCACCCGAAGATCCAGATCGAGGTGAGCACGTACTTCGTCCGCCCGGCGCGCGTGCTACTCGATCCGCTGCTGCCGCCCGGGGATGGGCTCGCGTGGTTGCGGGAGCACGGGCCGCCAGAGCACGTCATCCTGACGAACCGGCATCACTGGCGACATTGCAGCGAGGTCGGCGCCGCGTTCGACTGCCCGGTCTGGTGCAATGAGACCGGGCTCGACGAGCTCGAGGGCGTCGAGGGCCGCGAGCGGGTGCGGAGTTTTCGTGCGGGCGAGAAGCTGGCGGGTGGGATCGAGTCGCATGAAGTGGGCTTCCTGTGCCCCGACGAGACGGCACTTCACTTCGTGCTCGAGGGCGGCGAGGGCTGTCTGGCTGTTGCCGACGGCGTCGTGCGCATCGGGGCAGGGGGCGCGGACGACGGAGAGCTCGCGTTCGTGCCCGACGCCCTGATCGCTGCAAGCCCGGACGCGGTCGCGCGTGTGAAGCGCGGCCTGGCAGCCGCCTACCGCCGGCTTCTCGACCTCGATTGGGATGCACTGCTGCTCGCGCACGGCCTGCCGATCGAGCGCGGCGGCAAGGATGCGCTGGCTCGCTTTGTCGCGTGCTGAGGCCCAGACGAAGAGCGGGGACTAGCGGTTTCGGGCTCGCGTCCGGGAGCGCTCCGTTCAGCTCGGCGACGATCGATCCCGTGAGCGACGCAGGATTCCGACGAGCGACCCGAAGCGCTTCTCGTCCATGGCGCCCTGCAGCTTGCCATCGATCTTCACGTTGGGCGCCGACGCACAGCGGCCCAGACACTTCTCGGAGTCGAGTCGGATCGCCGCGTCGGTGGTGGTTTGAAACAGGTTGATGCCCAGGAGCTCTCGGGCTATGCGAACCATCGCAACACCGCCTCGCGGTGCACAGCTGGTTCCGGTGCAGATGGTCACTCGATGGCGACCGAGTGGTGAGCTTCTGAAGGCCGCGTCCGATGCCACGAGCTCGGCGATCTCGTCATGCGTTGCGCCAGAGCGTTCGGCGATCTCGGCAATTGCGATCGCGGGAACGAAACCGATGGATCCCTGCACAGCGATGGCCATGGCGCGCGGGTCTCCACGCAGGGGAAATCGCTTGAGAACCTGTCGAGCGCGATCCTGCTCGAGTTTGCGTCGCTTCGTCTGGTGGATTCGCATGGCGGTGGGCGCAAATAGAATAGGCCGGCGGTTTTGAGGACGCACAGGGAGGTGATAATCTCTCGACGGAGTTCGCCTTGTTCCAGGGAATAGTGGCTGATGGGCATCAGCGGTGCCGCTGAGCGGAGGACATCGAGGTGCTCGTCTTGGCTCTGCTTCTATTCACGGTTTCGGTGCTGATGTGCGGCATTGCGCTGTGGATCGCGAAGAGGAGCGACAGCATTCAATTCGATTTCTCCGCAAACGACCTGGTGGGTGAGCTGCGCGGGATGACGTATACGCTAGCTGGATGGCTCGTACTCGCTCTTCTGGGGCAGGGGGGGAGCCTTCTCATCCTGTCCATCATGTTGCCCGTCATGTGGGTATTCTCATAGCCCTGCAGCGCGTGCATTCCGCATCCCTCTGCGTCCCCGAATTGCCGGCTGGGCCATCCAGCTGGAACCGGTGCGAATGGCAGGGTTTCGTCCGGTTCGCGGCAGGTGAGAAGCGTCCGTGATGCGCACGCCCTCTCTCTTGCTGGCACTCGCCTTCTGCGTTGGCTGTGCGGGCGGTAGCGTCGAGAGGGCGCCTTGGCCCGCGGATGCGGTGGCGATGCCCTATCCACCCGAAGCCGTCGTCCCCGGCTTGATCGTGCACGCGGCGACCGGACGCACCCTGTCCGAGACCGAGCTCCTCGACCTGGCCGCCGAGCATCGGGCGATCTACGTCGGGGAGGCCCACGACAACCTCGCCGCCCACCGGGTGCAGGCGGCGATCGTCAAAGGCCTCGTCGAGCGTCATCCGGGCAAGGTGGTCGTTGGGATGGAAATGTTCCCGACGACGGCGCAGGAGGAGCTCGACGCCTACCACGCCGGTCAGCTCAGTGAAGAAGAGTTCGGCAGCCTGTGGCGCGAGAGCTGGGAGATGGACCCGGCCTACTACCAGCCACTGTTCGACGTCATCCGCGAGCAGAAGATCCCGATCGTCGGCCTCAACCTGCCGAGCGAGATCATCGAGACCGTCGCCCGCGGCGGCGTCGAGGCGCTGACGCCGGAAGAGCGCCGAACGCTGCCGGCGATCGGACCGGTGGATCCCTACCAGCGCGCCATGCTCGACGCGGTCTTCGCGGGCCACAGTGCCGGCTCCGGTCAGATGGAGAGGTTCCTTCTGGTGCAGCAGCTGTGGGACGAGTCGATGGCGCAGCGCGCCGCCGCTGTGCTTCGAGATGAGGCGCGCGAGGGCACACGCCTCATCGTCATCGCCGGCGGCTATCACGTCGCTTTTGGCGTCGGCATTCCGCGCCGACTCTTCCGGCGAGTGCCGCTGAGCTACCT
>JAFDDG010000139.1 GCA_019310965.1 Deltaproteobacteria bacterium | reverse complement strand
CTCGGTGGGCTCGGAGGAGCAGTGGCAGGCGTTGCGCGCGGTTCTCGGCGACCCCGACTGGTGTCGGGCGGCGGAGCTGCAGTCGCAGGCCGGCCGTCGCGCGGCCCACGACGCTCTCGATGTCCGGCTGCGCAGCTGGGCGGCGCAGCAGGATCGCGAGAAGCTCGTCGAGCAGCTCCTGGCCGCCGGCATTCCGGCCGCGCCGGTCGCCGACCCGCGCGCCGGCCGTCACAACCCGCAGATGGCGGCCCGCGGCTTCTTCGAGGCGATCGAGCATCCGGCGATGGGCCCCCTGGAGGTTCCCGCCGTGCCGTTCCGCTATGCCTCCGTGGAGCGCTGGCTCCAGCTTCCGGCGCCGACCCTGGGGCAGCACAATCGCGAAGTGCTCGGGGAATTGCTCGGCCTCGACGCGGCGGAGCTCGACCGCCTCGAGGCGCAAGGCGTGATCGGCGACGAATTGGTGGGGGTGTAGGCAGCTTGCGTCTCGCTGTTCGTGGACAACCCGTGCACACGCGACACATGACCTTCGACGTGTCGCAGGCGGACGGCGGCGTGTTGCGCGCCTGGGGCGAGATCCTCGACCTGCGCAAGGCGAGCTTCGTGCCGATGGTGGATCGGCTCCTGACCGCTGGGATCATCCACCACATGACCCTCGAGGGACGCGTGAACGCGGCAACGCGCGTGCTCGAAGCGCTCGACACGCAACAGCCGTACGTGGCGGTGGAGCCGTCGGAGTCGTCTCGCGGCGAATGCTGTCGCGACCCCGCGCCCCTTTTGCAGGAGCTGGTCGGCAAGCCGTTCGACGCGACGTTTTCCAAGGAGCTCGTGCGCCTCTTCGGCGGGCCGCGCGGTTGCTCGCACTTGCTGACGCTCTTCTACCAGATGGCGTCTGCGCTCCCGCGTGCCTTCGCGTTCGAGGAGGCGGCGCGTGCGGCGCAGCCGGCCGAGCGAGGCGTCGGCGAGTGCCTGTTTCGTCGCGCGATCTTCGTCGACGGCTTCGAGCCGGATGCCGACGGCCTGCACCTGGCGATCTCGTTGATGGACTACCACAGCGCGCCGCTCGAGGCAGGTGATCGCCGCCTCGATCTGGTCGGCGAGTACCACGAGGTGCGCGTGTTGGTGCACCTGAGTCTGTCGGACCTGAAGTTCCAGAGCATCGAGGTCGGCGAGCGCACGCGCACCCGCACGACCCTCGATGCTCCGTGGCTCGATCGTTCGGATCAGGTGGCAAGTCTCGTGGGCCGCGGCGTGATGCCGGGGCTCGGGACCGAGCTGCGCGGCCTGCTGGGCGAGTGTCCCGACGCGGCGCGCACGCTCGACGCACTGCTGCAGATTGCGCCGGGCTTCGTACAGTGCATGCCGGCGCTCTCCGACCGCGTGTTCGACAAGCTGGCGGCCGACGGGAACCTGAACGTGGGTCACGGCATGCCGAGCTTTCTCGCCAGCGGTGGCAGCATCGACAGCTGCTATATGTGGCGTGGCGACAGCCCGTTGCTCGACTTCTGGCGGACCCAGCCGGAGAAGCCCAAGCGCTCTGCGTAACAGCTTTGCGCGCCACCCGCAGGAGGATCCCATGGGACGCCTTTCCGGCAAGATCGCACTGTTGACCGGTGCCGCCAGCGGCATCGCTGCCGCCACGGCGCAGCGCTTCGCCGATGAGGGGGCTGCCGTGGCCGGCCTCGATGTTCAGCAGCCGGACGCTGCGCGCTGGAAGCGGGTCGAGGCAAGCGCGCCGGCCGCGAGCTTTCACACGGCGAGCGTGGCCTCGGAGGCGCAGGTCAAGGCGGCCATTGCCGAGGTCGTGGCCCAGCACGGCGGCTTCGACATCCTGATCAACGCCGCCGGTGTGGCCGGCGGCGGTGCGCTCGAGACCCTCGAGGAAGACGAGTGGGATCGCATCGTCGGCATCAACCTCAAGGGCATCTTCCTGATGTGCAAGCATGCGGTGGCTCCGATCTTGGCGCGTGGCGGCGGCTCGATCGTGAACATCGCCAGCATCGAAGGCCTCGTCGCGTCGGAGGCCGCGACGCCGTACGGAGCCTCGAAGGGTGGCGTGGTGCAGCTGACCAGGAACCTGGCCGTGGATCTGACGCACCGCGGAATTCGCGTCAACTCGGTGTGCCCGGGGCTCGTCGAGACACCGATGGTGGAAATGGTCACGAGCGCGACCGAAGGGCCGCTGGCGGCGCTCAAGGAGCAGTTCATCGGCAACCACCTGATGCGGCGCCTGGGCCAGCCGGAGGAGATCGCGAATGCCATACTCTTCCTGGCGTCGGACGAAGCTTCCTTCGTCACCGGCTCCACCCTCGTCGTCGATGGTGGCTGGACGGCGGGCGCGCGCACCGACGTGGATCTGCTGGGCGCTTGAGCCTGATGACGCCGCGTGCCCGAACTTCCTCCAGCGGGTACACGCCGCTTCGGCGAGAAGCGCCGTGATCGATCTCGCGCGCGAAGGTGACGTCTTCGTCCTGCGCATGGATTCCGGAGAGAACCGCTTCTCGCCGGAGTTCGTCGCGAGGTATTCCAGCTGTCTCGACGAGGTCGAGCAGGTCGACGGGCCGAAGGCGCTGGTCACCACGGGGACCGGGAAGTTCTATTCGAACGGGCTCGACCTCGAAAACATGATGGCTGATGGCGGCGCCGGGGCGAACCGATACATCGCGTCCGTGCTCGAGCTGCTCCGCCGCACGCTGGTGCTGCCCTGCGTGAGCGTCGCGGCGGTGAACGGCCACGCCTTCGGGGCCGGTGGGCAGATCGCGGTGGCCCACGACATCCGGCTGATGCGCTCCGATCGCGGCTTCTTCTGCATGCCGGAGATCGACATGCACGCGCCGCTGCATCCGGGCATGGTGGCGCTGCTCAAGGCGCGCATCCCGAGCGTCGGCGTGCACGAAGTTCTGGTGACCGGCAGACGCTACGGCGGAGAGCTGGCCGCCGAAAAGGGCATCGTCGATCGCGCCCTGCCGGAGGCCGATCTGCTGCCCGCCGCCATCGAGCAGGCCGCCGCATTGGCCGACAAGGCCCACCCCGTGATGTCGCGGATCAAGGCCGACCTCTACCCGAAGGTGATCGAAGCGATGGCGCTGCCGCTCGGATCAGCCGCCATCTGAGGCGAGCCACTCGTAGAGCGCCGCGGCCGTGAAGCGGTAGCCCGCCGCTCGCATGTGGTCGTCGTAGTCCCAGTAGAGGGGTCCGTCGCGGGGTTCTCTCGCGCGCAGCGGGGGCGTGAGGTCGATGAAGGGAACCGCTGCCCGGCGGCAGGCTTCGTCGAGCAGTCGCGCGTGCAGCTGGAATTCCCCGCCGAGCTGGGATGCGACGGAATCCGGCGGCGAAAAGCGTTCCTGCGCAACGAGGTAGCGGTCCGAGATCTGGTTCTTGGTCGGGATGTAGGCGATATGGAGGGTCGCGCCGGCGGCGCGAACGTGCGCGGTCAGGGCTGTGATGTGTGCGTCGATGCGAATCGGCCGCACGAGATGCTTGCGAAACCACGGCAGCGCGTCGACGAGCATCGGGTTGAAACGCCCGTCTCGGATCGCGCGCGCGATATCGGGCTCGACGAAAGCCTGCAAGCGACCCGCCGTGCGTCCATTGCTCCACGGATTGCGCGGGTCTGGCACGCTCGGCAGGAACTCGAAGGGAGGCTGCGTCCAACGTCGCGGCAGCGGTCTCCCGCTGCGCACGCGGTCGAGCAGGTGCAGCAGTCGGGGCCGCCAGGCGTGTGCGACTTCGGGAGTGAGGGGGTCGCGCAGCCACGCCGGGTCGAAGCGCGTGGGCAGGATGTCGTTGGCGAAGAGAATCAGCACCACTCGGTCCGGCTGGAAGAGCGGAAGCGCGTCGCGCAGCAGACGCGCGGTGGCGGGCAGGTCGCCGCCTCCGACCCCGAGGTTCAGCACGTCGACGGCTTCACCCGCTTGCATCGCGACCGCGGCGAACGCCGAGGGAATCGTGTCTTCGACAGCCGCCGAGAAACCCTCGACGAAGCTGTCTCCGAAGAAAGCGATGCGGGTGGCTCCCTCGGGTTTGCGACGGCTCCACTCCGCGTCGCGAAACCCGTACAGGTTGAGCTCGTGGACGAAGGAGAAGCCGTCCGGATCCGATGCCCATGTGAACGACGAGTGTCCCAAGGCGGGCAGGGCGCTCTCGTCCGGCGTAAAGCCGATGTGGGAGTACTGAGCCCGATCGAAGTTCAGGACTTCGGGAAGGGGAAAGACCGCCCGCAGCACGCATTCCTGGAGCACCAGGAACGCCCCAACGGCCAGTGCGACACGGGTCGAGGAGTGCATGCGCAGGGAATTCAAGCACGCACGCAGCGTCTGCGCCGCCCCGCGCCGAGGGGCCGGGAAGGACTCGTGTAGGATGCTGTCCCCACCCCTGCGAAGGAGCACGTCATGGGTCGCCTCGAGAATCGCGTCGCCATTGTCACCGGAGCCGGCGCCGGCATCGGCCGTGGCATCGCCCGCCGCTATGCCCGGGAAGGCTGCAGGGTAGTCGTGGCCGAGTACAAGGAAAGAACCGGCGCGAAGACTGCCGACGAGCTCGCGGGCCTGGGCGGCGAGGGTCGCTTCATCCACTGCGACGTCGGTGTGCGCTCCCAGGTGGAGGCGGCCGTCGATTTCGCGCTGTCGGAGTGGGGCCGCGTCGACGTGCTGGTGAACAACGCCTGGGCGAACCGCATTCCGGTGAGCCGAATCGAGTGGTTCACCGACGACGAAATGGATGAGAGTTATCGCGTCGGCTTCAAAGCGATCTTCTGGGCCATGCAGGCGGTCTTTCCGCACATGAAGCAGCAAGGCGGTGGCAGCATCGTCAACCTCTGCTCGCTGAACGGCGTGAATGCCCACATGTTCACCATGCACTACAACACGGTGAAGGAGGGCGTGCGCGCGCTCACGCGCACCGCGGCCGTCGAGTGGGGTCCGTACCAGATCCGCAGCAACGTGATCTGCCCGGCGGCAGCCACGGATGCCTTCGTGGCGTTTCGCACCGCGAACCCCGAAACCGCCGAGGTGATGCTCCAGCAGAACCCGCTGCGCCGCATGGGCGACCCGGAGAACGATATCGGTGGCGCCGCGCTCTTCCTAGCCACCGAGGACTCGCAGTACCTGAACGGCAATACGCTCTTCGTCGACGGCGGCAGCCACGTCAACGGCGTCTCCTGGGCGCCGCAGCTGCCGGAGGAGCAGCCGTAGGCGGCGGGATCGGACCTGCGCCGTACCCGCCCTCGGCGACGCTTCAACGACGGCGAGCGAGCAGCTTCGCGGCGGCGGCCGCATCTCCGACGCGCTCGATGCGGGCCCGCCGGCAGATCTGCCTGCAGCGGATCCTCACCTTGCGAGAGGGCGTGTCGTTGACGCCGGTCACGCTGCCGTCCGAGATCCAGACCCGCGGTTCGGGCTGTTTTGCGAGCCACTCGAGGGCCGGCTGGTCGATGACGTTGGCGGAGCCGAAGGGCGTCAGTCCCTCGACACCGATCCGCCGGCCGTCGCGCACGACGACGCGCAATTCGCCCTCGGCCTGGCGCCCCGAATAGATGGCGACGAGCGTCGCCCCGGGCGCGCCCGCGATGATTGCGGCGATGTCGTCGGGGTCGAGGCTCATGCTGCCGCTGGTGTCGACCAGCACGCTTCCGCCTCCGCGTTGCTGCCGGGCTCGACCGGCGAAGACCCTCTGATCGTGTGCGAAGCGCGAGATGTCGCGCAGCAGCACGCCCTCGGCCGCCGAGCGGCGGCCTCGCGCGGCGCCGCTCGGCGGCTTAGCGCAGGCGTGGGGCAACGCGGGCTCCGCGATCCGCATCCGGCCCGGCCCCGGGCCGCCGTTGCCGCCCCCGCCCCCG
>JAFDDG010000031.1 GCA_019310965.1 Deltaproteobacteria bacterium | reverse complement strand
CCACTTCGAATACAACAAGGCGGGCGACGAGGTCTGGGCATCGGTGTGGGATCGAACGGGCGAGATCATCATCTACGATGACAAGACCCTGGAGGAGAAGCAGCGGATCACGGGCGACTGGCTCACCACGCCCACCGGCAAATGGAACGTGTACAACACCGTCCACGACGTCTACTGAGACCCCGCGGCTCGCCGGGAGAGACGCGGAGAATGGCCTGGGGAGCAGGGCACAGCCGTGGACTGGCGTCGGCGACGGTCACGCGAGCACTCTCGTGACGGCCCCGTGGACGGCGTTCGCGATCGTGCTCGCCCTGCTCTCTTTCGGCTGCGGGCCGGCCCCGGACGACGCCAGTGAACCGGCAGCGAAGGCACCGAAGGTTTCCAAGGAGCTGGGAGTCGATGCCACTCCCAGCACCCCCTCGCCTACCCCGCCAGCGGAGCCCGAGCCCACGACGACCACTGACGACAGCGCCGGCGATGACGCTGCCACGCCACACAAGTACGTCGGCGCCACGAAGTGCGGCAGCTGCCACAAGAAGGAGCCGATCGGCAACCAGTACGGGGTCTGGCAGAAGTCCAAGCATGCGACGGCCCTCGAGACGTTGGCGTCGGAGAAGGCCCGTAAATGGGCGGACGAGGCCGGCGTCGCCGATCCACAGACAGACGACCGGTGCGTGAAGTGCCATGTGACCGCCCACGACGCGCCGCCCGAACTCCTCGGTCTCAAGTTCAAGCGCGAGGAGAGCGTCACCTGCGAGGCCTGCCACGGTGCGGGGCGGGATTATCGCGAAGAAGATCATGATCGATCAGGAGCTGGCGGTCTCGAAGGGTCTGGTGCTCCAGAGCGCGGAGGTCTGCACCACCTGCCACAACGACGAGAGCCCGGCCTGGAAGCCCGATCGCTACACGCTGGCTGACGGCAGCAAGGCCGGCTTCGACTTCGACCAGGCCGTGAACGCCATCGCCCACCCCGTCCCGGAGGGTTATGACCCGCTGGCCGAGGGCGAGGCCGACTGATCACGACGAGCGGTGGCTCGCCCAGCAGAGACCCGACGGCGCCCGCGATTCTGGTGCGGATGCGCAACCTCGCGGCCACCACATGATCCACCAAGGAAAAGACTCGGAGTTTCGGGGCCGGGGGCGACGAGCTATTTCAGCAGCCTGCTAACCCGCGTGGACAAAGCCGTAGGCGTGGTTGCTGCGCTTGCCGCCGCTGGCCTGATACTTGGCGCGGATCGAGTCGATGGCGTCTCCGCCGAGGGCCCCGTGGGCCTCGGCGTCGTCGATGCCGTACATCTTGGCGGAGTTGTTCCAGAGAATCGCACTCTTCACGGCGCCGGTGGCGCCGCCGAGGGGCGCGTAGCCGTGGCGCTCCTGCAGATCCTCCGGGATCTCGAGCCGCCGGAAGGCCTCGATCTGCCACTGCGGGGAGCCGTACCAGGTGGAGTCGGTGCCCCAGATGACGTGATCCGCACCGAGCCCCTGGATCAACGTCCCCAACATCCCCGCGCACAGACGCGGCGTCGTCACGACGGTGTTTGCGAAAGAGGTGCCGAGTTCGCCGTAGACATTGCTCACGCCGAACTTCTCCGGAATGCGGGCCAGGTCGCTCACCCAGCGGATGCTGCCGGTCTTCTCGAACTCGGCGGCATCGTGGTCGGGGATCTCGACGAAGGGGCGCAGCCCCGAGTGGTAGATGACGAAATTGATGCCGGGCCAATCGCGAGCCGCCTTGCCGACGTCGTCCACCGTGGCGTAGCGCCAGACGTCCGGAATGGCCTTCTCGTAGTCCCGCGCGATCAGACCCTTGTGGATGCAGACCGTGTTGATTCCCGCCTTCTGGATCTTCTCGTAGAAGGGGTAGACGAGCTTCTCGTCGTCCAGCCGCCAAGGGTGCTTCGACTTGGTGGGCTGCAGGGGGTCCCCGATCGTATAGCCCTTCCAGGAATCCGGCTTGAGGCGCTCGATCGCCTCATCCACCTGATCCCTCCAACCCGGATGACCGGGCGTGAAGCCCGCGTGACATAGCATGCGGCGCGAGCCCGCAATGCCGTTGACGAGCTCGCGCGAGAGCGCCGCCTGCTCGTTGGTGATCAGCCACGGGCGATCCACAAAGGGGACGGTGCTGAGCAGGGCGACGTTGACATCGCTGTCGAGAAAGATCTCCTTGAGGTAGTACTCGAACTGGAAACGTTTGTGGATGATCCCCATCTCGTCGAGCATGCCGGGGTTCCAGTGCTTGGCGGCAAACTTCCCGACGTCGATCGGCTCCGGATCGGCGAGATCGTCGCGATTGAAATGGGTCTGGGCGTCGAGAATCAGCTGGCCGGCCAGGCCGGAGGCGCGCTCGCGCGCCGCGCCGGCGTCGCTCGCCTCGGCCGCCCCGACGTGGAAGAGGCCCGCGCCGTAGACCTCGTTCATGGCCAGGAAGGCGGCGGCCATGCCGGAGGCGGTCTTGAGGAACTCGCGACGGTCGAGGCCCACACTCTTGCCGAGGCGGTCGCCGAGCTCGTCGATGCGCGCCTCGACCTTCTTCTGGCTCTCCGTCTGCGGCAGCGGATTGAACTCGCCATTCGAGACCACTCGTGTGGGAACCGGCGAGGGGTGAGCATTTTGCTCCGCCGGAGCAACTTCCCGCATTTCGCGCCTGGAGAGCCAGTTCGACATGATTCGCGCTTCCTCGTGAGTGCCAGCTGCCGCACGCCGCGGCGATTCCGGGGCTGCGAGCCGACTCGAACGCCCGCATCAAAGCAGATGCTTGAAAGTAAAGCAAGCGCTTGGTATATTTTAGGCACAGCACTGGCCTCGAGGCCGGCGAAGCCAACGAGCCGCGACCCGCGAGCGCCAGCGAGGAGAAAGCCGGAGCATGAAGCCCAGCACGATGACCGCAGAAGAGATGACCGCGCTGACGCGCTTGCACGCCGAGCTGGAGCTGGCCGGGATGAGCCAGTACGAGCCGCTGCTCGAGACCGTGACCGACGAGCCCATTTATGAGTTCCACCCGCCGGGTGGCCAGCTGATCGGCGGCGAGATGATCCGCGCCTTCTACAAGGAGTTCCTGGCCGACTTCATGCCGCTGGTCGAGGACACCATCCTGCTCGGAGAGTGGGCCACCGGCGAAGCCTGCGTGCACGAGTATCAGCTGCGGCTGCGCATCGACGGAAAGCTCGAAGACCACCAGCTGATGGGAGTGATCTACGGCTGCGGAGATCGCATCGGCGGCGAGCGACTCTACGGCAGCTCGCGCCTGATGGATTTCATGCTCGGCTCCTTCAAGGAGAAGCTCGTGCCGATCGAAGGCGTCTCGAGGTGGGCCAAGCCGTAGGCGCAGACGCCAAGGCGGCTCAGGAGGCGACGGCGCTCTCGGACACCCCACGCGCCTGAGCCTGGGGCGGGCACATGCCTCGGAAGAAGAGGTTGGCCCAGGCCTCGACGACGCGATCTTCGGAGTGTTGCTCGGGGTCGTACCAGCGCGGCACGGCTCCCATAACGTCCATCATCATGCGGTAGACGAAGCGAGGGTCGACGTCCTCGCGAATCTCCCCGGCGCTCTTGCCCTGCACGATGACCTTGACGAAGAGTGCCTCGATCTCCGCCAGAGTCTCGTGGATGTAGACAAACTCATCGAGGTCGAACAGACCGCCGAGCTCGCGAATCAGCATGGTCTCCTCGGCGGGATGCTCGAGGTTCGCCCTGATGCAGGCGTGAAACAGCCGCTCGAGCTTCTGGAGCGCGCTGCCGCCCAGGCCCTCCACACCGCGGTATCTCGCCAGCAGACCGTCGACGTAGGCGTGCATCAGCTCGTGGACGATGTCGTGCTTGGTCTTGAAATGGTGGTACAAGCTGCCCGACAGCACACCGACCCGATCGCCAATGTCCCGCACGGTGGTGGCCCGCACACCGCGCTCGGCGAAGAGCTCACCCGCCGCCTGGGCGATCTGGCGGCGGCGCTCCGGGGCGGGTCTTCGCTTGGCCATCGCGCCGAGGCTAGCCCCCTTCTCGAACGCCGCCAATACCAACCAAGCGCTTGACTGGTTACGGCTGGACTGATAGCTTTCCCGAGCCAGGCGCGTTGATTGCGCAGGCAACAACAGCCGGAATGGGAGCTTCCATGGAGCGCACGTCTGCGACCTCGGACCCTCAGCCCGGGCTGCCGGAGCCGGCTGCCCTGAACAGCGCCGCGGAGACACTCGGGGTGATCCTCGAGCCGCGCGGTCGCGCGGATCTCTACCGCTACCTGCACCGCCTGCGCGAGCTGGAGCCGATGCACCCGACCGAGGCCCTGCACGGGCGGCCGGCATGGGTGATCACCTCCCACGCGCTCACCTACGAGGTGCTCTCGAACCACGCCCTCATCAGCGATGCCCACAACGCGGAGATCTTCAACACGGGGCCGGGGGGGCGGCGCTTCTACGAGCTGATCAAGAGCACGCTGCTCTACATCGGTCCCAAGGAGCACGCGCGGCTGCGCCGCCTGCTCTCCCGCTTCTTCTCCCCGCGCCGCGTGGGGGGCCACTATGCGCCGCGCATCCAGACCGTGGTCGACGGCCTGCTGGACAAGGCCGGGGAGATGGGCGAGATCGATCTCGTGAAGGATCTCGCCTACGCGCTTCCCACCGCGGTGATCTGCGAGATTCTCGGTGTTCCGCAGGAGGACGTGTCGTCCTTCCACCACTGGCTCAACGACTTTGCGCGCCGCGGCGACCTTTCGGGCATCACGCCCGAGGTGGAACGCAAGGGAGAGGAGGCCGTGATCGGCTTCACCGAGTATTTCCTCGAGCGGATCGCGGAGCGGCGCGCCCGCCCCCGCGAAGACCTCATGACACAGCTCGTCGAAATCGAGGACGAGCAAGGGCGCCTCAGCGACGACGAGCTGGTGGCGATCTTCATCCTGATGATCCAGGCCGGCCACGAGACCACCGCCGACCAGATCGGGCTCGGCGTTCTCGGGCTGCTGCACCACCCGGACCAGCTCGCGCTGCTGAGCCGGGAGCCCGACCGCATCGAAGCTGCCGTCGAGGAAATCTGCCGCTACGACAGCTCGAACCAGATCTTGCAGCGGGTGGGCACCGAGGATTTTCAGCTGGGCGGCGTAACGGTGCGCGCCGGTGAGGTGTGCGCGATGATGAGCGGCGCCGCCAACCGCGATCCGGCCCAGTTCACCGATCCCGACCGGCTCGACATCGAGCGCCACAGGCCTCATCATTTCGGCTTCGGAGCCGGCAACCACGTCTGCATGGGCGGCCCGCTCGCGCGCACCGAGCTGAGGAGCATGATTGGCGGCCTGGTCTCGCGCTTCCCCAAGCTCGCATTGGCCGAGGACGAGCCGGAGTTCCGCGTCAGTCTCGTGTTGCGGGGCCTCAAGCAGTTCAAGCTGACGCTGCATTGATACGCTAGGTAGGAGCCCCTCTCATGAGTGCCTTTTCCGACTACGAGAAGAAGTACGAGTGCGCTCATCTGCAACGCCAGGACGGCGTGCTGGAGGTGCGTTTGCACACGCGGGGTGGGTCCCTGATCCTGGACGAGGTCACCCATCGCGAGCTGCCGCTGCTTTTCACCGACATCGGTCTGGATCCCGAGAACAAGGTCGTACTGCTGACCGGCACGGGTGAGGTCTTCTGTGCCGAGCTCGCCGATTCGGACTGGGATTTTTCGACGCCGGCGGGCTGGGACCACACCTACTGGGAGGGCAGACGGCTGCTGCAGAACCTCCTCGACATCCCGGTTCCGATGATCGCGGCGATCAACGGTCCGGCCCGGGTTCACGCCGAGATCCCGGTGCTCTGCGACATCGTTCTCGCCTCCGACACGGTGGAGTTTCAGGACATCGCCCACTTCACGGGCTTCAACGTCGTGCCCGGAGACGGCGCACACCTGGTCTGGCCGCTGCTGCTGGGGCTCAACCGCGCGAAGTACTTCCTGCTCACCGAGCAGACGCTCAGCGCAGAGCAGGCACGCGAGCTCGGGGTGGTGAACGAAGTGCTGCCGGCGAAGAAGCTGATGCCGCGGGCCCGCGAGCTGGCCGCACAGCTCGCCACCCGCAGCCCGGTGACCCTGCGCTATACGCGCGTCGCTCTCAACATGCTGCTGCGCAACGCGATGCAAGACGGGCTCAGTCATGGCCTGGCGCTCGAGGGCTACAGCGTGATGGAGCGGGCCCAGCAGGGCTCCTGAGCGGCGTGGCCGGGCGACTCGCCGGGAAGACAGTGGCCATCACCGGTGCCGGCCGAGGCATCGGCCGTGCCTACGCCCTCGCGATGGCGGCAGAGGGCGCTGCCATTCTCGTCAGCGATCTGGGCGTCGACGCCGGGGGACACGGCGAGAACCGCTCGCCGGCGGACGAGGTGGTCGGCGAGATCCGCGAGAGCGGAGGGTTGGCGGTCGCCGACTACGGCGATGTCTCCGACTTCGAGGCGGCTGGCGCGCTGGTAGAGCGCGCCGTCGAGCACTTCGGCGGGCTCGACTCGCTGATCAACAACGCGGCGGTCGATTACCGCGGGCTGTTGGAGGAGCACGCGCCCGCGGACTGGGATCGGGTAATGGCCGTGAACGCGCGGGGAAGCTTCAACTGCGTGCGCCACGCCGTGCCCGTCATGCGCCGGCGCGGGCGCGGGACGATCCTCAACACCACATCGGGTGCATTCTGGGAGGGGACGGAGGGCGTCGCGGCCTACAGCGCCTCGAAGGCCGCGGTCTTCGCCCTCACGCTGACCCAGCACACCGAGCTGCGGAAATACGGCATCGCCTCGAATTGCATCGCGCCCAACGCCACCCGAACCCGCATGGTGGACAACTGGATCGAGGAGCTCTCGAAATCGACGCAGCGCGCCGAGGCGGAGGTGATGGCCGAATGGGGCATCCAGACTCCGGCGAACCTGGCTCCTCTGGCGATCGCGCTCTGCAGCGATGCCGGGCAGCAAATCTCCGGTCACATCTTCGAGGTCTGGGAGAATCGGATCAGCATCGTGCAGCCGCCACAGCGCGGCGCCAGCCTCGAGCGCGACGGCGACACGTGGGACCCCGAGAGACTGGCGGAGGCGCTGCCGAAACTCGTAGGGTAGGCGCCGCCATTGCGGAACGCCGCGCGGCAACAACCCCAACCTGTCTGCTCGCGCATAGCGATTCGACGACCCAGGAGGACACCATGGCCGAGCTCGACTTCGACCTCTTCGACGCTTCGCAGACCCACAACATGTGGGAGCTGATGCGTGAATTCCGGCAGAAGGCGCCGGTGGCGCGCATTCAGGGTGGCTTCGTCTACGTGTCGCGCTATCGCGAAGCGCGCGCGGTGCTGCGCGACGCCGGGACATTCTCCAATGCGGGCGGTATGCGGAAGCCGGGCGTGGAGATCCCGATCCACGACGCCAGTATTGGCGAGCTCGTTCCGCCGGTGCACGGTCCGGTCCGCAAAGTGGCGCTGGTGGCGGCGCAGGGAACCGGCGTCGTCAAGGCCGCCCGCCCCTTTGCCCGCGAGACATGCGAGACGCTGATCGACGCCATCATCGCCCGCGGCTCGGGCGACCTACTCAGCGAATACAGCCTGGCTCTCACCACGCGCACGATCGCCTGGCTGCTCGGTGTTCCCATGGAGGACTGCGAGCAGCTGGCGGAGTGGGGCGAGGAGATCATGACCAGCACGCTGACCGTCACCAACCGCACGGAGCGGGGGGAGGGCTATGCGGAGGCGTTTCCCGAGTTCACTGCCTATCTCGAGAAGCTGATCGAAGATCGGATTCGCAACGAGGACCCGTCCGGCAACGTCGTGACGCGCATTCTGCACGCCGGTCTCGAGGGGGGCGAGCTCACGCCTGCGATGATCCGCATGATTCTGCAGAACCTGTTGCTCGGGGGTACGGGCACGACTCGCGACTTCATCGGAAACCTGCTGGCCGAGATTCTTCAACATCCGGAGCTGCACGAGCAGCTGCACGCCGACCGCACGCTGGTGCCGGCGGCCCTGGAGGAATCACTGCGCCTGTCGCCGCCGGTGATCTATCTGACCCGCACCTGCACGAA
Organism: Deltaproteobacteria bacterium; assembly: GCA_019310965.1. Classification (GTDB taxonomy): domain Bacteria; phylum Myxococcota_A; class UBA9160; order UBA9160; family SMWR01. The sequence goes on along the minus strand of JAFDDG010000031.1, from coordinate 46,803 downwards.
GCACACGGAGCTGGCCGGCGTCGCGATCGAGCCCGGAGAGCGGGTGGTGGTCGGAGTGGCCTCGGCGAACCGCGACGAAGAGGTCTACGAGCACGCCGAGGAGTTCCGCCTGGACCGCGTCGAGCCGGCGGCACACCTCTCCTTTGGCTTTGGGCCGCACCTGTGTCTCGGATCGCCCCTGGCTCGAGTGGAGGGAGAAGAGGCGATCCAAGTCTTCCTCGAGCGCTTCGCACCGGGTCAAGTGCGCCTGGTTCCGGGCTTCGAGCTCGAGCTGATGCCACTGCCCTACATGCTGGGTCCGGTGCGCCTGGACGTCGAGGTCGTGCAAACTTGAGCAGGCGAGCCGTTGCCCGACGGGTGGCGTTCGGCAGGATGGACACGGACAGCGTCGATGAGGGCGGGGAACTCGCTGCCGGCGGGTTATCATGACCCGCTACAGAAATGCCCTGCCCGGTGCGCCGCTCGGAAGCGTTGCAGCACCCGGCAGGCGCGCCAATGCAATTGAGTCAAGGAGAGCATGCGATGAAGGTGATCGTCGATACCGACCTGTGTGAGGCCAATGCGGTCTGTCAGAAGAGCTGTCCCGAGGTCTTCCGGGTGGAGGAGGACGACTCGTTGACGATCCTCGTCGCCGAGGTGCCCGCGAAGCTGCGCCCAAAGCTGGAGGAGGCGGTGCGGCTCTGCCCGCGGCAGGCCCTGCGGCTCGAAGGCTGAGCAGAGGCACTCCGGCAGCCGGAGCTGGGGCTCGCTTCGGTTGGGCTAGGCGGAGCGTCGAGAGGAGCGCGTTCGATGTCGGAAATCGCAGAGCGGTTGAAGCCGAACCTCGAGATTCTCGCGGAGGATGAGCCCAAGCTGATCCGGCGCGTCTACGAGGACCTCTTCGAGCACCACCCACGGGCAGCAGAACTCTTCGCCGAGCACAGCCGGGCGGTGCGGGGCGAGATGCTTCGAGAGGCCCTGATGCTCGCCATCGACCACGCAGACGGTGCGACCTGGGTGGAGGAAAACCTCACCTCGCTCGGCGACCAGCACGAGGTCAACGGGGTGACGAACGAGATGTACAGCTGGTTCGTCGACTCCCTGCTCCGGGTCTTCGCGGATCTCTCCGGACGGGAGTGGTGCGCAGAGCTCGAGGGCAGCTGGCGAACCGTACTGGAGCAGATATCCGATCTGATGCTCACCGCGGATCAGCGCGCAGCGAGCTAGCCCACGCCGGGGACGCCTGCGGGCGATCCACCGCGCACCGTGAGGAGAAGCGTTTCCATGGGGCAGCTCGATCTGGATGTCGACGCAAAGAGCGAGGTCCAACGCAAGAGCCTGTCCGCCGCGCAGGCGGCGGGTCTCGTCGAGTCCGGCGATCTCGTCTGGATACCCAGCGGTCACCAGCCGCCGGCCATTCTCGCGCTGCTGGCGACGCGCGAGAAAGAGCTGCGGAACGTCACGATCCGCAGCCCCCACATCCCCGACATGGGCTGGTTTCGCGAGGACGCGCGCGAGGCGTGGGACCTGCAGGTCCAGTACGCGCTGGCTGCGGACAATCGCCAGGCTCTGGCCGATCGAGTGGCCGACTACCACCCGTTCTCCATGATCAACCAGCACAAGGCCGCGGACACGCGTGCCGACGCAGAGGGCCGGCCCATCGACGACCTGTTGCTGGTGGTGACCCCTCCCGACGAGCAGGGCTGGATGTGCGTGGGCAACGCCTGCTGGGATGCGGTCAGCAGTGCTCGCCGCGCCAGGCGGGTGCTGGTCGAGACCAGTGACGCCCTGCCCCGAACCTGTGGTGACACCTGGCTACACGTGTCCCAGGTAGAGGCCATCGTCGAAGGCGACCGCCCGCGCCTGGGGATCCCCGAACCCGACCCGGCGAGCTTCCCCGACCTGGACCGCCAGATCGCGTCGCACGTGAAGACGTTGGTGAAGGACGGCGACACGGTCCAGATCGGTGTCGGCAAGCACACGATGGCACTAGCGCTCCTCGGTGCATTCGACGACTGCAACGACCTCGGCTTCTTCGCCGAGCTGACGGTTCCCGGCATGGTGAACCTCGCCCGCCGCGGCATCATCAACTGCCGCCGCGCCGAAGTGGCACCGAACAAGTTCGTGGCGTGCTTCATGGGCAACAGTCTGGAAGACCTCGAGCTCATCGAGCGCAATCCGTTCTTCGAGCTGCGCTCCTACGAGCACACCAACGACCCCATGGTGATCGCGCGCCACGAAAACATGTTGACGCTGAACGGCGCTCTCAGTGTCGACCTCTCCGGGCAGATCGGCGTCTGTGCCCTCGGCCCCCGCGTCTACAGCGGCACGGGGGGCCAGCTGGCCTACCACCTGGGCGCGTTCCTGTCGAAGCGCGGGCGTGCGGTGACGGTACTTCCCTCGACGGCCCGGAGCGGAGCGGTCTCCACCATCACCGCGCAGTTTCCCGAGGGCCAGATCATCTCGATCCCCCGCGAGTTCGCCGACACGGTGGTCACCGAGCACGGCGTGGCGAGACTCCTCGGTCGCAGCGTGCGCGAGCGCGCCGAGGAGCTCATCTCCATCGCCCATCCCGATCACCGCGAGCACCTGCGCGCGGAGGCGCAGCGGCTCTACTACCCCTGATCCGGCCGGGGCCTACGCGCGGTATTCCGCCGCGATGCGCTCGCCGAGCTGCGCGAGCCGCTCCGCCGAGGATCCGAGGCTCAGCTCGAGCTGCTTTGCCCAGAGGCAGTAGCGGAAGAGCGGGTAGTCGCGATCGACACCGATGCCACCGTGCAGGTGCTGCGCCGCATGGCTCACGCGATGCAACACATCTCCGGCCCAGATCTTTGCGATCGTCACCGCGTCCGAGGCATCGCGCTCGCCGTGCAGCAGAGAGACGGCCTGCTGGGTGAGGAGCCGCAGGCATTGGACGTCGATGTAGCAGTTGGCGGCGCGATGAGCGGCGGCCTGGAACGTCGCGATCTTGACACCGAACTGCTCGCGCTCGCTCGCGTACTCCGCGGTCATCCAGGTCGAGCGCTCGGCGACCCCCAGAGCCATTGCACACGAGGCCGCGGCACTCCTCTCGACGATCCAGTCGATCACCGCAGGCGCCGCATCGGGCCCGGCGAGCAAGTCGCGGGCGTCGACCTTCGCACCCGACAGCAGCATTGCGAATTGCGGCTCACTGGCCGTCACCTCCTGACGCAGGAGCCGGACGCCCTCGGCGCTGGGATCGAGCAGAAAGAGCGCAACGCCACCCTCGACCCGGGCCGCGAGCAGCACGCGTTCGGCGCTCTTCGCGAAGGGCACGCAGCTCTTCTCGCCGGTCAGCAGCCACGCCTCGCCCTCCCGCTCGGCCGAGGTCTGCGGCGCCGAGGGATCCTCGCTGCCGGCCTCGATCAGGGCGGCGCTGACCAGCGTCGCGCCCGCAGCCACCCCCGGCAACAGGCGCTGCTTCTGCTCGTCGGTTCCGAAGCGCTCGATGGGCAGAGCGGCGGAGACGAGAACCGGAACGGCGGGGACCGGCGCCACCGTCGCACCCACCGCTTCGGCCAGCAGGCACAGGCTCTCGAAGCCGAGGTCCATGCCGCCCCGCGCCTCCCCGATGCCGATGCCGAGCAGGCCCGCCTCGCCGAGATCCCTCCACAACTTTTCGTCGAAACACTCGTCGCGCTTCTCGATCTCGCGCAGCTGATCGTTGCCGGCATGGTCGTCGAGAATCTGGCGAGCCAGCTGCTGCAGCTCGCTCTGTTCTTCGGAGAGGGAAAAATCCATGTCTGGCTCCTATGCCACCGCGACGGGCCCGCTTCACTGGGCCCCGATGGTTTCTGACGCTCGTCTCGTGCCGGCGAAGGCTTCAGCGCGAACGCGGCATCCGCAGCCCGGCGGCGGCAATGATGTCCCGCTGCACTTCGTTGGTGCCGCCGCCGAAGGTCAGGATGGAGCCCACGCGATAGCGGAACTCGAGCTTGCCCTTCAGAATCTCACCGGGGGAATCCCGCTTGAGGGTGCCGGCCTGGCCGAGGATCTCGAGCAGCATCCGATAAAGCTCGATGAAGAACTCGGTCCCATAGACCTTGGCCACCGAGGCATCCGCCATCTGCAGCGTGCCCTCCGTCATCTGCCAGGCCTGCTTCCAGCACAGCAGCTTCAGCGCCTCGAGCCCGGACTTGGCGCGGGCGAGGTTGCTCTGCACCCAGGGCTTGTCGATGACACGACGGCCATCGGCGCACTTCGTCTCGCCCGCCCAGCGCGCGACCTGCTGGTACAGCATGTTGGCAGACCCGTGATTCACCAGCGAGAGGCGCTCGCGGTTGAGCTGGCCGGTGATCAAGCCCCAACCGTTGCCCTCTCCGCCGATCAGATGGTTCTCCGGTACGCGGACATTGTCGTAGAAAGTCGCGTTGGTGCGCACGCCGAGCGTCCAGATGGGAGTGACGGCGAAACCCTTCGCGTCGGTGGGAACGAGGAGCAGGGAGAGTCCGCGGTGCTTCTTCGATTTCGGGTCGGTCCGCACGGCCAGCCAGATGTAGTCCGAGAAGTCGGCCAGGCTGGTGAAGGTCTTCTGGCCGTTGATCACCCACTCGTCGCCATCCTTGTCCGCACGGGTGGTCAGCGAGGCCAGGTCCGTTCCGGCGCTCGGCTCCGAATAGCCGATGGCGATGACCAGCTCGCCGCGCAGGATCCGCTTGACGACCGTCTCCTTGATCTCCTCGTCTGCGTGCTCCGCCAGGACCGGACCGATCGCATCCGTGGTGAGGAAGGGATAGGGAAACCCCGTTCGCATCACCTCCTCGGTGAAGATGTACTGCTCCATCGGGGTCGCCCCCCGCCCGCCGAGCTCCTCCGGCCAGCCGAGGCTGATCCAGCCGTCACTGCCGAGCCTGCGCAGGGCCTTGCGAAACTCCGGCCCTCCGCCCTCGCCCGCGCCCTTGGCGAGCTCAGCTTGCAGCTCGGGCGTCATCAGATCTTCGAAATAGGCACGCAGCTCCTGCTGCAGCGCGAGCTGCTCCGGCGTGAACTCGATCTTCACCGCTGCTCTTCCTCCACTCTGCTCCGTTCCGCTTCAAGCATGCGCAACCGATGGGCTCGGCGCAAAGCCCGCGCACCGGGAGCTCGCACTCTGGCCAGAACCCGGTCGAGCGCCTCGATTTCGTTGCACTGGAGATGCAGCGCCCGGGAATCCCCTGGCCCCATCGCTCTCTGCGCCGCTCCGTCTCAGTCGAGCGTTCCGAGCGCGTAGTCGTACAACATCGTGATCGTCGAGAAGTTGCCCTTGCTCATGTCGATGTGGTGGATCGCATGCTTCGTCGTGAAGTAGTCGAGGTACTTGTAGGGGAAGTAGGGCAGGTCCACGTGCACGTGGTTGAGCGAATTGAGCTGGACGTAGAACATGTAGGCGGCGGCGACCGACCCCACATGGAAGGGGCCGAAGAGCGCCCCCAGCCCGAATGCCGAACCGATGAAGAGGGACTGACCGATGAAGGTCTCCAGCGGATGTACGTACAGGCCATCGATATAGGTCGGATCGTGCACCTGGTGGTGGACCGCGTGAACGCGCTTGAAGTAGGGGACTCCGTGCAGCAGGAAGCGATGCGCCAGGTAGTAGAAGAAATCGAAGACCGCCAGGATGAGGACGACATCCACCAGGCAACGCCAGACGGGCCTGGCTTCGAGCGTGACGACGAGCGGCGCCAAGACCAGGAAGAAGGCGACATTGGTCCACAGCCCAACCTTCAAGCTCGCTTTCACCATAGGGGGATATTTCTGGGTCGCCATCTTGATGGCGTCCTGCTCGCGGTTGAACTCGCGCGTGCGCTGCAAGACAGGCACCTTGAACACCAGGAAGTATCCGAGGCGCACCATGAGATAGAGGGCCGCGAGGAGGACCAGGCCGGCCAGCCAGTCGTAGGTCATGTCAGCACTCCTTTTTCCGAGTTCGTCGCCTCGGATGTTCGAAGGAGCCGGGCCAATCGCTCGGCTCTCGCCTCGCCCAGCCGTGTTCGGAGCTGTCGAGAAAGGCTCTCGAGGTCGATTTCCGCACCCGCCGGGTCGCTAGTCGCGACGGGTCCGAAGATCTCCTCTTCCAGACGCAGGGATCGGTAGAGCTGGCGGGCGAGCTCTCTCAGGCGGTCGAGCCCCGTGCGTCCGAGGATCGCTTCGAGCTCGTCCTCGAGCTCGCGCACCGCATCGACGGCATCGGCGATCAGCGCCTGGCCGGCATCGGTCAGCGTGAGCACGACTCCGCGTCCGTCGACCGGGTCGGGTCGGCGCTGCAGGTAGCCCTGCCCTTTGAGATCCCGGGCGATCGCGCTGATGGCCTGCCTGCTGACCGCCTGGATGCGGGCCATCTCGCCGATGCGTCCACCCTCCGGACCGATGAGCAGCAGGACCTGGCTATGGGACATCTTCAGCCCGGAATGCCCCTTCGCGATCATCCGAACCCTGATCCGACGCTGGATCTGCTCCGCCACCAGGGGCAGGACGACGCCCCCTGAAGCGATCCGCGCTCTTCGCGGAGCCGAATCCATGGCCTGTGGAGAGAGATTCAGCCCCAGGCGTAGCTCGTGGAGCGCCGCGGCGAAGTCGGGGTAGACCTGCTCTCCGATGAACTCCCGGTAGGCAGCTTCGACGTTGGTGATCAACCGCTCGCCCTGCTCGGCCAGCTCGCGCCCCTTCTCGGTCAGGACCGCAAGACGACCCCGCCCATCCTCGGGAGCCGGTCGCCGCTCGATGTAGCCCGCCCGCTCGATCTGCTTGGCGGTCTGGTTGCAGGCCTGCTTGCTGATCCCCAGCTCGCTGGCGATCGTCGTGAGCCGGCAGCCCTGCTGCCCCACCAGTGTGAGGAAGGGGCCGAAGCTCAGCCGCAGCGCGTGATGGCCCAGGTCCTGAGTCAGCGAGTGCATCACCTGGAATTGGAGATGGCGTGCGATGCCGATCAGATGGCGGGGCAAGTTGTCGCGGTACTGCGTCCAGACGGCGTGCTGCGCGGCGCTGACCGGGGGCGGCGAGGCCATGCCAGGAGGTTACCGGGGGCGAGCGTTATAGTCAATATTGATTGACATAAATAGCAATCAATATTGACCCAAAGCACCCTCTGCGAGCTGCTCCTGGACGTGAGGGGCTCGCATGCCTGCTTGCCGCGGGCCAGCTGCAGAATCCGCAAGCCACAACCTTCGGCCCGGCTTCGTCTCAGTCGAGCGTTCCGAATGCGTAGTCGTACAGCATCGTGATCGTCGAGAAGTTGCCCTTGCTCATGTCGATGTGGTGGATCGTATGCTTCGTCGTGATGTAGTCGAGGTACTTGTAGGGGAAGTAGGGCAGATCCACGTGGACATGGTTGAGCATGTTGAGGTGGCTGTAGAGCAGGTTGGCCACGGCGACCGCTGCCACGTGAAACGGACCCAAGAACACCCCCAGCCCAAACGCCGAGCCGAAGAAGAGGGTCTGGCCGATGAAGGTCTCCAGCGGATGCACGTACAAGGCATCGATAAAGGTCGGATCGTGCGCCTGGTGGTGGACCGCGTGGACGCGCTTGAAGTAGGGAACCCCATGCAGCAGGAAGCAGCGCCAGACGGGCCTCGCTTCCAGCGTGATCACGAAGGGGGCCAGTATCAGGAAGAAGACGAGAGAAGTCCCCAGCCCGGCCTTGCGACTCGCCTTGACGACCGGCGGATACTTCTGGCTCGCCATCTTGATGGCGTCCTGCTCGCGGTTGAACTCGCGCGTGCGCTGCAGGGCAGGCACCCTGAACGCCAGGGAGCGCCCGAGGCGCGCCATCAAATAGATCGCCGCGATGAGGACCAGGCCGGCCGGCCAGTCGTAGGTCACGTCAACATTCCTTTCCGCAAGGTCGTCGCCTCGGACATTCGCAGAAATGCGACCAGGTGGGCGGCTCGTCCCTCGCCCAGCCGCACCTCCTGGCAACCCACCGCTAGCTCTCCGGCGTGTACTTCACCCACATGTGCGAGCAGGAGCGCACCAGGCAAGAGGGGATGAACTCGGGGCCGCCGCGGGAGTACTCCATGTCCGGCAGGCGCCGCAGCACTTGTTCGAACGCGACCCGCATCTCCATGCGCGCAAGATTGGCCCCGAGGCAGAAGTGGCTGCCGATGCCGAAGCCCAGGTGCTGTGCATTGCGATCGATGCGGAAGGTGTCGGGGTCGTCGTACATCTCGGGGTCGCGGTTGGCCGACCCGTACATGATGCAGACCTCCTGGCCCTTCTTCATCTTCTTGCCTTCGAAGTCATAGTCCTGCGTCAGGGTGCGACCCATGGTTCGCACCGGCGACACCACGCGCACCATCTCTTCCACGGCACCCGTCAGCAGCGAGGGATCGTCGATGAGCTTCTGGCGCTCGCCGGGGTTCTCGATCAAGAGCTGCATGCCGCCGGAAATTCCGTTCCGGGTCGTCTCGTTCCCGGCGATCATCAGGACCACCAGCAGCATGATGAGCTCGTCGTTGGCCAGCTCCGTGTGCTCGACGGTCTGATTTTCGACCAGAGCCTGGTCGCCGTACTCCCGGGTGAGCAGCCCGTCATCCTTTGCACCCGTCAGGATGCTCATCAGATCGTCCTGGGGGTTCTGGCGCTTCTCCTCGATGAGCTCCGTCACATAGCGCCCGTACTCGACGAACGCCTGGGTGGCCTTCGCCATGATCTCCGGCTTATCGGCGTTGCCGTCGGAGGCAATCAGCGCATCCGACCAGTGGTGGAAGCGCTCGTGGTCCTCTTCACGAATGCCGATCATCACGGCGATCAGCAGAATGGGGAGCGGCACCGAGATGCTCTCGACGAAGTCGCACTCCCCCTGCTTGGCGACCTTGTCGATGGCCTCGGCGGTGATACGGCGGAAAATTACTTCGAGCTTCTTCACCATGCGCGGCGAGAAGCCCCGGTTGATCATGTTGCGCAGAACCCCGTGTCGCGGCTCACCTTCATCGATGAGACCGGCCATGGTGTCGCTGCCGGGGCGAATGCCGAACTCGGAAGTAAAGATCTCCTGATGCTTGGAGACGAACTCCGCATCCTTGTACTTGGAGATGATCCAGATCCCTGATTTTTCCGACCAGTAGACAGGGTCGTTCTCGCGCAACCACTGCATGCGCGCCGGCATCTCGTTGCCCGCCCAGGGGTCGGATTGGACGAAATTGCAATCGACTTCCATCGCTACGTCTCCTATGAGTCTGCTCGGTGTCGGCGCATCCCCGACACGCTCCCCTGGTTTCCATCCATCCGGCTACTCGCCGGTAAATACGGGTTTGCGCTTCTCCCTGAAAGCCCGCGGGCCTTCGCGGGCATCCTTCGAGGCGAAGACGGGGCCGCCGATCTCGATCTCCTTCGCCAGAGCGTCGGGCTCGCTGTAGCTCTCGTCGATCTCGCGCAGCGCGTGCATCAGGGCACGGATCGCGACAGGACCGTTGTCGCAGATCACCTCGGCAATCTTCTTCGCCTCGGCCAGCGCCTGACCGCTGGGAACCAGCCGCCCCACCAGGCCAAAATCCAGCGCCTCCTGGGCTGTCACGTGGCGCGCCGTGAGCAGGATCTCGGCCGCCAGGGTGTAGGGGATCTGTCGCCGCAGTCGCACGCTGGATCCGCCCATGGGAAAGAGCCCGCGCTTGGCCTCCGTGACGCCGAAGACCGCGTCCTCGGCGGCCACCCGGATGTCCGTGCCCTGGAGGATCTCGGTGCCCCCGGCCACCGCAAAGCCCTCCACCGCCGCGATGATGGGCTTCATCGGCCGGTTGTGCCGGAGCAACGCCTGGAAGTGAATGTCCGGCACCTCGGCCATCAGCTGCTGGAACTCTTCGTCCCTCTCGTCCCCCCCCATCGCCTTGAGGTCGGCGCCGGCGCAGAAGACATCACCGCGGCCCGTGAGGATCCCCACCCGCAGCTCGGGGTCTTCGTCGAGCATGCGCCAACCCCGGTACATCCCCGCCAGCATTCCGCCGCTCAGCGCGTTCTTCCTCTCCGGGCGGTTGAGGGTGATGACCAGGACGTGGCCCTCGCGCTCGACCAGACAATGATCGGAATTCATGAGGGCTCCTGCATCCGGGGATCTCGGCGAAGCGGTCGGTTGCGACGCTGGCTGGCGCGCCGAGGCCGGTCACCTGATGTCAAAATCGGCATAGCGCGGATTGGCCATGTCATCCCTGAAGCGGTCCCAGGTCCAGGGCCAGACCGCCGGCACACCGTCGGCATCGAGATACCAGCTGTTGCAGCCGCTCTGCCAGATCGTCGTCTTGGCGGACTCCTTGCGCTCGATGTCGTAGGCCTCCATCGCCTCCGAAGAGACGCTCAACTCGTTGCACGAGCCGGATCGCACCTTCTCGATCAGCTGCATGATGTACGCCCACTGCAGCTCTGCGACTTCGATCAGGGAGAAATTCCCGACGGGTCCGTTGGGACCGTTCAGCATGAAGAGATTCGGGAACTCCGGAACCGTGATCGCCATGTACGCACACGGACCCTTCTGCCAGGCTTCGTCGAGCGCGAGGCCGTTGCGACCGATCACCTCCATCGGCCGCATGAAGCGATCGACCTGGAACCCCGTGGCGAGAATCAGCACATCCAACTCGTGCAGCTTCCCGTCCTTCGTGCGCACCCCGCCCTCCTCGATCCGCTCGATCCCCTCGGTGACGAGATTCGCGTTGGGGCGCTGGATGGCGTCGTAGAAGTTGTCCGACATGATCAGGCGCTTGCAGCCGGCCCGATAATTGGGGCGGAGCTTCTCCCTGAGCTCCGGATCCTTCACGCTGTCGTTGAGATTCGCCTCGCAGGTGTCATGGATCCCCTTGAGCTCGGGCGAGTAGGCGTCGACCACGGCATTGGCGAATCCTTCGGCGAACTCCTTCAAGATGAGTGCTCGCATCTGCTCGACGACCTCGGGCTTCTTGCGGAACTCGGCCTTCTCTTCCTCGCTGTAGGGCGGGTTCTCCTGGGGCACGATCCACTGGGCCGTGCGCTGGAAGAGCGAGATCTCCTCCACCTCGTCGACCAGCGACCCCACGATCTGGATCGCGGTCGAGCCGGTTCCGATGACGCCGACACGCTTGCCCGCGAGCTTCGCGTCGTGATTCCAGCGCGCGCTGTGGAACACCGTGCCCTTGTAGGAGTCGAGGCCCTCGATGTCGGGATAGTTGGGGACGTGCAGGACACCCGTCGCTGCGATGACGAAGTCGCCCACGTCGCTCGACCCATCGGACAGCTCGATCTGCCAACGACCGTCCACGAACTCGCAGCGCGTGATCTCCGTGTTGAACTGGATCCGCTTTTCCACCTCGAAGCGCTGCGCGACATCCTCGAAATAGGCCTGGATTTCCGGGCCCGGCGAGAAACGATGGCTCCAATCCGGGTTGGGGGCGAACGAGTAGCAGTAGAGATGCGAGGGAACGTCGCAAGACAGACCTGCGTACTCGTTCTCGCGCCACGTCCCACCGAGGCGATCGGCCTTCTCGTAGATTGCGTAGTTGTCGAGGCCGGCCTCCTGCAGCTTGATGGCGCTGAGAATTCCCGACATTCCCGCTCCGATGATGATGAAGCGAAGGTCGGTACGAGCCGAATCGGTGGCGGTCTGTGTGGCGGTCGTCATGTCTTCTCCTGGGTCGGTTTAAAATGGGCCCGAAAGATCGGGGCTCTTTCCGCAACTCCTCTCCGATCTCCCGGTGCGGTTGCCCCGGGAGACGGAGCGCATTCTCTCTGGCCTACACGAAGCCCGTGGCGGCGCTCGTCACGCGGAGCGCGACCCCGCTGCCATGGAGGTCCACGCTGTCTTTCCTCAACGTCCCATCTCGACTTCGCGTTTTCGATCGATGTGCCAGCGGTGCAGGCCTCCCGCCTGGTAGGCCACCACGAAGACGCGGCGGCTGGACGGTGTGCGGTTGGTCTGGGAACCGTGAACCAGATCGCGGTGGAAATAGAGAACGCTGCCAGCGGGGAACTCCGTCGCAAACGCCTCGCCATCGATGAGATCCACGTCGGTATAGAGGGCGCCGAGCACGCCGCGATCCTTCAAGCCCTGCAGATTGCCCTGCTTGTGACTGCCCGGGATCACCCAGAGGCAGCCGTTTTCTTTCGTGGCGTCATCGAGGTAGGTGAGCGTGCTGACGAGAGACTCGAGATCCTCGGCGCCGTTCTCCCAGTACAGACCTTCCTGGTGCCAGGGGAAGGGAGCGCCGCGCGGGCGCTTCACGTTGAGCTTGTCGCTGAAGACGCTGAGGGTCTCGCAGCCATTGATCGAAGCGGCCGGCTGGTAGAGACGTGGATCGTCGAGCAAGACCTCGAGGCGCGCGTCCAGGTGCCCGGTCGGCTCCATCGAGCGGACGGCACGCAGATCGTCCTGCCACTCCCACTTGACCGTGGCGCCGAGTACCGACTGGTACCTCTGGTTGTCCACCTGATCGATGGGGCCAGCGGCGGGAAGATCCGCTGCCTCGACGATCTGCGTGTGGACGCTCTCTGCACCCTCGCGCATGGCCTCCAGCTCCTGCTCGGAGAAGACGTTCTCGCGAACGAAGAAGCCCAGATCGTCGTACTGCTTCAGCTCTGTTTCGGTAGCTCGATACATGCGCTTCCGCGGAGACCCCGAACGGCTAGGAGGCCGGGCCGCATCGACCGGCGTCGTTGGCTTCGGCCGGCCCATCAGAACCGGCTCCAACCCCATCTACTTGTTGTAAAATCGAAAATAGAGGGCCATCGCGGGCGGGATCTTGTCCAGTCCGGTCCCTTCTCTGGTCAATTTTGGCCAGCAGCGAGGAAACCCTCTACCTGGCCCTCGGAGACCTGGACGCGAGGCTCGGACGATGTCGGAATCTCCTTCAGAAACGAGCTCTTACGGCTCGATTGAGGCAGTTCTCCCCCTGCTCGAATACCTCGAGAACGAGGGTTTCGATCGGACGATCGTCCTGGACCGCGTCGGCATCCCCAAATCCGCACTCGAAGACACCAAGACGCGGTGGCCCAAGGAAAAACTCCAGGCATTGTGGCAGGTTGCGAGTGAGGCCACCGGCGATCCGGCCGTCGCGCTGCGGGTCTCCACCACGGTCAAGACGAATGCCCTCGGCATCATCGGCTACCTGGCTTCGGCGAGTGACTCGGTTCGCAGCTCCCTCGAGCTCGTCAAGGGCCTGACCCCGCTGCTCTGGGAAGACGCCGAGTGCGACCTGCAAACGGATGGCGAAGTCGCGTTCTTTCGCTGCAGTACGGGCAGCAATCCGCAGACGAGCCATTTCCTCATGGAGTATGCGATCGGATTGACGGTCACGATGAGCCGGCTCATCGGGGCCAGCCGCAGCGATCCTCTCGAGGCGAGATTCTCCTATCCCGCTCCCGCCTACGCGGACGAATACGAGCGAATCCTGCGACTCCCGGTTCGATTCGAGGCGAGCGCAGACGGGGTCCTGTTTCCGACCTCGATGATGGATAGCTTGAACCCCTCCGCCGACCCCGCTCTCAGACAGCTGCTGGAACAGTACGCCGCCGACCAGCTCGCCAAACTGCCAACGAGTGCTCGATTTCCCGAGCGCGTCCGGGCCTGCATCCTGTCCATGCTGCCCTTGGGCAACCTGACTGCCGATGCCATCGCCGCACAGTTCTCCATGAGCAGCCGCACGCTGCGACGGCGCCTCCAGGAGGAGGGCACGAATTATCAAGAGCTTCTGGACGACGTGCGTACCGAGCTGGCACGCCACTACCTGACCCAGGAGAAGCGAGGAATCGACGACGTCGCCTTTCTCCTGGGCTTCTCGGACCCGAGCGCCTTCACCAAAGCTTTTCGCCGCTGGACCCAACAGACCCCAGCCGACTTCGTGCGCACCCGCTCGTCCTAGCGAGGAAGCGGGAGTTCGGCGCCGATCCGGTTGGAGAGCGACACCACGGGGCCTTCCCCGACCAACATCGAAGGAAAGCGAGCCATGAGCAGCGAATCCGACCGGACTGATGGCGGCGCGAGCGCCCGACGCTTCGAGATCGAGGGAAAGACCCTCGGCTTTCCGACCCAGTTTCAAGACGGCTCCTCATCGGCGGGAATCTTCGCGGTGCCGACGGCCCGCGCCCAGGCCCTGATTCGGGACACCGGCTTCGAAGTCGCTGAGCTGTGGCCGGGACGAGCCGCCTTCTCCCTCGCCTGTTGCCACTACCGCGAGTCGGATTGTGGCGTCTACGACGAGATCGCCCTGGGCTTCTTCGTCAAGCCGCAGCATGGAACGCCCAGCCGGATCCCCTATCTCGGAACCTGGCTGGACATCGCCCGCAACGATGCGGCCAGCTACACCTGGAAGCTTCCCGTCACTTCGAAGCTGGCCAACGACGCGGGCGTGTTGATGTGGGGCTTTCCGAAGACCATCGAAGAGATCGATTTCGAGGTCAGCGACGGGCGCGCGACCTTCGACCTGCGCATGGGCGGGCGCGAAGTCCTCAGCTACTCGGTGCCCGCCACCGGCAAGAAGGAACGACCCGCCAGCGCATCCGCCGTGTACAGCATCTACGAGGGAGCTCCGCACGTTGCCTTTCTTGGAAATCGATTCCGCGACGTGGGCACGAGCCTCGCGGGCGGTCGCCTCAGCCTGGGCGACCACCCCCTGGCGCAGCAGCTGCGCGAGCTGGGATTGTCCCGGCGGCCCGTCGTCGCCACGTGGACGGGGCGGCTGTCCTTCGAGGTGGGCCCACCGCAGAAGCTCTAGGAACGCGACGCGCCGACGGGGCTTCCTGCCCATGACACCCGAGAGTGCGCAACGCTGTCGAGGCGCTCGGCGGGCGGTGCCCGCCGCCTCACTCGCCCCAGATACGCTTCGCAACCATGCGATCGATGACGCGATCCGGGAGGAAGGGCAGCAGGCTGTAGCGGAGCCTCGCAGAGCGCTTGCGCTGCACGCGAATGCGGGTGGGCGGCTTCTCGGCGGTGAGCGCCCCCAGGATTGCCTCGGCAACCTGTGTGGGCGGCATGCCGCCTTTCGTGCCCTTCTTCACCGCCTTGCGCTGGACCTTTGCTAGGGCAGCCTCGTAGGGACTCCCCCGGTAGGGGGACGCGTCGATCTCGTCGGCTTTTCTCCACAGGGGCGTGCGCGTGACGCCCGGCTGGATCACCACCACGTCGACGCCGAAGGGATGCAGCTCCCGCCGCAACGTGTCGGACAGCGACTCGATGGCGGCCTTCGAGGCGTTGTAGGGCCCCAGGAACGGGACGGCAAGGAGACCGGACAGCGAGCTCAGGTTCACGATGCGCCCCTTCGCCGCTCGGATGGAGGGCAGAAACGTCTGGGTCATGGCGAGCACGCCGAGCACGTTCACCGCGAAGACCAACCGGGCCCCCTTCACATCGAGCAATTCGATGGGTCCAGCGTCCACGACCCCGGCGCAGTTGACGAGACCCCAGAGAGGCGAATCCCCCAGCTGCTTCGCCACCTCCGCACGGGCCGTCAGCAGGCTGTCGGCGTCCGTGACGTCGAGGGGGATGAGCTCCGCGCCGCTCTGCTCGAGGGCACTCGTGTCCTCTCCCGGCAAGGCGCCGCCGAACACCGTGAAACCCTCGCGGATCAGCAGCCGCGAGAGTTCGAGGCCAATCCCCGAGGTGGCACCGGTGACGAAAACAGGATGGGCCATGCTGGATCAGCTCTCCTTCGGCGGGCGGCCCGCCGAAGCCGGCCGACCCACGGTCGACGATCGGACGCCACGTCGGAAACGTGGAGGTCGCCGCCGCCCACGAGCGGCTGCGCGCGAATGTCGCGCACGGCCAGATGCTTGGCCAGGCATCCGAGAACGATTTGCAGCCCGCAGAGCCTCGGATGGCCCTCCCCCGCCCCCCGGCTTGCAGCCGCTTGAGATTGTGCCAAAATGTGAACTCGACGTCGCATTTAGTTTCTTGCCTGACATCCACTGCGGCGACAGCCGCGCGAAAGCAAGAGAGGCAGAACATGGGTGATTTCCTAGCCGCATACTCGATCCAGAACTGGCTCGAATCCTGCCCCCAGGGCTATCTGGAGGGAACGCTCTACGGCCACACGCCCGGCGACGAGGAGCCGGAGTTCGTGCTCGAGAATCCCGTCATACTCGAGTCATCGCTGCGCACCACGGTGCAGCTCGTCGCGGGGGAACGCTGCGCACTGGCCGCATCCTCGGGCCTCATCAACGCGGCTCCCGACTTCCCCAGCAAGCGCTTCCTCGCGACGCAGACGCTCGACGAGGCGCGACACGTCGAAATCTTCACCCAGCGCCTCTACGACCTGGGCGTCAAGAAGGACGCACTGGAGGACACGATCGCCGAATACGCGAGCCCCCACCTGATCGAGTTCGCAGAAGTGCTGCTGGAGAAAGTGGACAAGGGCGACTTCGTGGCCGGCGTCGTGGGGCAGAACATCGTGCTCGAGGGCATGGCGTTCAGCGTCTTCGAGCTGCTGCATGCCTCGGTGTCGGCCAGCAACCCCAAGTTCGCCGCCACGCTCGCCGGAACGATCGCCGACGAGCGGCGCCACGTGGGCTTTGGGGAGAATCGCATCGGCTCGCTCATCAGGGAGTTCCCGGAGAAGAAGGCTGCGGTCCAGGGGATGCAGAGGGAGATGAGCCACCACATGCTCCAGACCTTCACGGAGCTCTTCAGCAGAAGCGCGGCTGCGGTGAGGGAGGGCAACCGGCTCACCCAGGAGGCCGCCGATGCCGGGGAGGACATCAGCCGGGCGGACTACAACGGCACGGACCTCAATGGCATGGAAGCCGACGCGATCGAAGGCGTGCTGGCGAACACCGTCATCGGCGAGTTCAAGACGCGCCTCGGCCGCATCGGCCTCGAATACCAGACCCCCAGCTGACGCACCTTCCGCAACGCGTCGATGGCGGTGCGTCTCGGCTCTCGGTGTCAACGAATTGGTTCTCGGGTCCTCCACAACAGGATGTGCACGTGCCCGCAGCTCCGAAAAAGAAGGAAGGCAACGGCGAGCCGGGAGTGCGAACGCCCCAACAGGCTCGAAGCCGTCGCACCCGCGCCCGCGTTCTCGAAGCCGCGGTCGAGGTCTTCGAGGAGCGCGGCTACGAGGAGTCGACGACCGCAGAGATCGCCCGCCGGGCAAGCGTCGCGGTCGGGAGCGTCTACGGCTACTTCCCCGACAAGCGGGCGATCATGCTCGAGATCGTCCAGGAGACTTTCGCGCGAAGCGAGATGGAGATCATCGATGCGCTCGCGCCCGAACTCTGGCTCGAAGGGGACATGCGCCAGAAGGTCCGGGCCCTGGTCGACACGGCGATCCGGGCCCGCCGGCTGCGGCCGGGCATCGGGCGCATCGTCTGGGAGCGCTTCTTCAGCGATCCCCTGGTGAAGGAGGCGGTCGAGACGATCGAGGGCAAGGCCGTGGAGGCCATCGAAAGGCTGCTCCACGCGACCGCACAGCGGGGAATCACGAACGTGCGCGACATCCCCTCGACCGCCTTCGTGATCCACACCTCCGTCGAGTGGATCGCGTCCCGGGTCGTGCTGGGCGAGGTGCCGGGGGGCATGCTCGACGCCACCATCAACACCACCTCCGAGATGATCTCCCGGCTGATCCTCAAGGAGCCACCGGCGAGCTGATCTCCCGCGCCCGCTGTCCACACGGCTCGGAGCGGCGCCCGACCGCTGGAGAGCGGGGGTATGTTACGCTGATTTCGGGAGGCCTCGATGCCCAACGACCACGTCGCTTCGTCGGGGGCGCCCGCCCCCGAGTCTCTATCGGATCCCGCCGAAGTCCTGGACATCATCCTCGACCCCAGACGGCGCGGCACCCTCTACCCCTACTATCACCGACTTCGCGAGCTCGACCCCGTGCACGGGACCGAGGTGCTGCACGGGTGCCCCGGCTGGGTGCTCACGGCCGACGCCGACGCCCGCGCCGTGCTCGGCAACCACGACATGTTCAGTGATGCCCACAACGTCCAGATCTTCGACACCGGGCCGGGCGGGAACCTCTTCTTCGAGATGATGAAGCGCACGCTGCTCTACGTCGATCCTCCCGACCACGACCGGCTCCGCCGCTTCCTGGGCAAACGCTTCACGCCGCGCGCCGTGGAGCAATGGCGCCCGCGCCTGCAGAAGATCGCCGACGAGCTGCTCGACAGGGCCGAGGACGCCGGCAAGCTCGAGGTGGTATCGGAGTTCGCCTACCCGTATCCGACCACGCTGATCTGCGAGTGGCTCGGTGTCCCCAAGGACGACTTGCCGATCATTCACGACTGGCTGAACGACTTCGCGCGGCGGGGCGACATCTCCGGGGTGACGCCTGAGGTGGAGCGCAGGGGCGAGGAAGCCACGCGCGGATTCACCGACTACTTCCTCGGCCACATCAAGGATCGGCGCAAGCGACCCGGCGAGGACCTGGTGACGGTGCTGGTACAGCTCGAGGACGACCGCGGCAAGCTCACGGACGACGAGCTGGTGGCGGCCTGCATCCTCCTGATCCAGGGCGGGCACGAGACGACGGCGAACATGCTGTGCCTCAACACGCTGTCGCTGCTGAACAACCCCGACCAGCTGCAGATCCTGCGCGACGAGCCGGCGCGGATCAGCGCCGCCGTCGACGAGCTGATCCGCTACGACAGCTCGGTGCACGTCGTGCAGCGGGTTGGAACCGAGGACATCCAGCTGCGCGGCAAGACGATCTCCGCCGGCGAGGTCTGCCTGATCTTGACCGGCGCAACCAACCGGGATCCGGCGTGCTACCCCGATCCAGACCGTCTCGACCTCGATCGACCGGACGTCCACCACCTGACTTTCGGGCTTGGGCGCCACGTCTGCCTCGGCGGGCGACTGGCGCGCATGGAGCTCGAGGTCGCGTTGGGGAGCCTTTTGGCCCGCTTCCCGAAGCTCCAGATCGCCGGCGACAGCCAGCCCGAGCTGCGCGACGGACTCTTCCTGCGCGGGCTGAAGAGTCTGCCCGTCACCTGGTAGCAGCAATCCCAGCGCCCGCATGGACCTGAGCTACGCCGAGGAATACGAACGCTTTCGGCACGAGGTCCGCGCATTCGTCGAGGCACACCGCGACCACGCGCCCGAGGCGTCGGGCGTCATGGGTGGGCGCGCGAGCGACGACCTGCTCGCCTGGCAGAAGCTCCTGATCGAGAGGGGCTACGCGGCCCGCACCATCCCGCGTGCATACGGCGGCTACGGGGGCGAGCCGGACATCGTCGCGACGATCATCGTGGGCGAGGAGTTCGCCCGCGCCGGCGTGCCGTTGGGCATCTCGGGCCCGGGCGTCAACATGCTGATCCCGACGCTGCTCGCGCACGGCAGCGAGGAGCAGAAGCAGCGCTGGATCGCACCCACGATCCGGGGCGAGCTGGTCTGGTGCCAGGGCTATTCGGAGCCGGGTGCCGGCAGCGACCTCGCGAACCTGAAGACGACGGCGCGGGAAGTGGACGACGACTTTCTCATCAACGGCCAGAAGATCTGGACCAGCTCCGCCCACGTCGCGGACATGATGTTCCTGCTGGTGCGGACCGAGCCCGACGTCCCCCGGCACGGGGGTATCAGCTATCTGCTGCTGCCGATGGACACACCCGGAATCGAGGTGAGGCCGCTCCGCACGATGACCGGCGACGCCGAGTTCAATCAGGTGTTCTTCAGCGACGTGCGTGTTCCCCGGGCCAATCTCGTGGGGCAGCGGGGCGAGGGCTGGAAGATCGCAAATACGACGCTCGCGTTCGAGCGAGCTGCAGCCGGTGACGCGGGGCAGATGGAGACGATGTTTCAATCGCTGGTTCAGCTGACGCAGGCCGAGTCGCGCAATGGCGTGAGCGCGATCGACGACCCGCTGTTCCGGGACCGGCTGCTGCGCCTGCAGGCGCGCGTGCTGAGCATGAAGGCCCACTCGATGCGAATGCTCACCTGCCAGCTCCGCAGCGAGTCCCCTGGCGTCGCGGGTCTAGTGGTCAAGCTGCGGGCGTGCGAGCTCATGCACCAGATGGCGGCGCTGGCCCTCGACGTGATGGGCGAGCTCGGCGCGCTCTATCACGGCTCGAAGTACGAGCGCGCCGCGGGCTACTGGCAGACCGAGCACATGCAGTGGCTCGGCTTCACTATCGGTGGCGGCACGGCACAGATCCAGAAGAACATCATCGCCGAGCGCGGGCTCGGGCTGCCGCGCGAGCCGAAGCCGGCGGCCTCTAGAAGATGACCTGCTCCTCGACGAGGCGCCGGACGTCCCCGTCGGAGATCCCCAGCAGCTCCTTGAAGACGCGATCGTTGTCCTGACCCATGATCGGCCCCGGGCGAACCGGCGGCGCGACGCCACTCAGCTTCACGTAGGCGCCGTAGAGGGTCTCCTTGAAGCCGAGGGGATGGGCGACCTCGGGGAAGGTGCCGCGCGCCTGGAATTGGGGGTGGGTCAGGAGATCCGCTACGCCGAGCACCGGGGTCGCCGCCACGCCGCTGCGCTGCAGCTCTTCGGCGAGCGCGGTGTCGTCGAAATCGCGTGTCCACTCGCCGATCCGCTCGTGGAGCGTGTCGATGTTTGCTATGCGCCGCTCAGCGCTCGCGAACTCGGGCGTGCGCGCCCACAGCGGATCACCCATCGTCGCGACGAGGCCGCGCCACTCCTCCTCGCCGTGAACCGCGATGGCGATCCAACGGTCCTCCCCCGCACAGCGAAACAGCTCGTGGGGAGCGGCGGCCGCCAGCGGGTGGCGATTGCCGATGGGGCCGGCGACGCGGCCGTTCATTGCGTAGTCCATCAGCGCGGGCGCGACCATCGGCAGGATTCCCTCCTGCTGGGAGAAGTCGACGTGCTGCCCCCGGCCGCTGCGACGGCGGTGCTCGAGTGCGAGCAGGGCCCCCAGCGCAGCGACCACCCCGCCGAGCGGATCGGCAAAGGCGTTCTCCATCGGGATCGGTGGCCCACCGCAATAGCCGGTGAGACTGTCGAGCCCGGTGATGCTGCTCAGGCTCATGCCGTAGGTCCGGATCTCCTTCAGGGGACCGAAGAGCCCGGCGGCGGGCGCCGAGACCATCACGATGTCCGGCCTGACCGCCCGCAGCGCCTCGTAGCCGAGATTCAATCGCTCCATCACGCCGGGGCCAAAGTTCTCGAACACCACATCGCTCTCGGCGACCAGCTGCCGCGCCAGCTGCTGCGCCTCCTCCTTCTTCAGGTTCAGCGTGACACTGCCGTTGCCGGCCCAGGATGCGTGGTTCTGGAGGCTGCGATCCGGATCACTGATCCCGCCGCCGAAGGGAGGGATCGTGCGCGTGATGTCGATCCGCGCCCGGGATTCGATCTTGTACACCTCGGCGCCCAGCAAGGCGAGGGTCTGACCCGCCACCGGCCCCAGCCAACCCCAGCCGAAATTGGCCACCCGCAGGCCCGCGAGAGGCAGCGCGCGCGGCTCGCGCGGCGCACACGCTGCCGTGCGCTCGAGCCCATCCAGCACCGCTCGGGTGTGCTCGCCCAGCAGCGGTGCGGCGCGGCGCGGGCCTCCGCGGCAATCGGGGAGGCGCACCGGAGCGCTCAGCGTGCGCTGCGTTCCGAGCGCGGCATGCTCGAGATCGACGAAGGCCTCTCGGGCAGCCAGGTGCGGATGCTCCGCGACCTCGGCAACGCTGAACAGCGCCGTGGTGGGACATCCCTCCGCCTGGCAGAGGTCCATGATCTCCTGCTTGCTATGCGAGGCCGTCCACTGCTCGAGCAGCGGATAAATGACATCGGCGTTTTGCGCGCGGGAGAACATGTCCTGGAAGAGCTCCACCCGCGCCCACTCCGGGTCCCCCATCGCCCGGCGCAGACCGTTCCACTGGCCGGGCTCGAGCGCCATCATCCACACGTAGCCGTCGCGACACGGGAGGATCGTGCCAGGTGCGGCGATCGGCATCCCCACCCCCGAGCGTTTCTCGAACACCCCGTCTTGCGCGGCACCGCCGATGTTCTGAGAGCCGACGAAGAGCGCCGCGACGACTTCGGCGCAGGACACGTCGACGTGCTGTCCGGAGCCCGCCCGCTCGCGCCCCGCCGCGGCGGCCAGCCCCCAGGTTGCGGCGACGTAGCCGCCGAAGAAGCTGGCGGAGAAGGTGCCGTGTTTGAGCGGCGACTCATCGGGCCGACCGCAATAGCGGTGGCCTGCGGCGGCGAAGTGGAAGGAGTTCAGGTCGTAGCCCTTCCAATCGGCGTAGGGACCGGTCTGACCGAAGGGAGTGATGGAGATCATCACGAGATCGGGGTTCACGGCCGAGAGCGTCTTCCAGTCGAGGCCCCATTCGCGCATCTGTCGCGGCGCAACGTCTTCGACGAAGAGGTCAGCCCGCGAGATGAGATCCAACAGCTTCTCGCGGTCCGCTGCGCCACCGACATCGAGCGAAACACTGCGCTTGTTGCTGTTGAGGCAGAAGAAGAGGCCGCTCTTCTCCGGGTGGGGTCGATCCCCCGGAAAGGGTCCCCAGCTGCGGCTGACGTCGCCGCCGGGCCCCTCGACCTTGACCACGTCGGCACCGAAGTCGCCGAAGAGCTTGGCGCAAAACGGCGCGGCGACCCCACTGCCCAGCTCCACCACACGCATACCTGCCAGGGCAGCGTCTTGCATGCCACACCTCTTTGCTTCGGCGAACGGGGATACTACACCGGCGGCACACGGGGACGGTGTTGCCTTCTTGCTTTTTCCGGGCCTGATCGCTGACGCCACCGCTCAGCGAAAAAAGGCAAGAAGGCAACACCGTCCCCGCTACCTCGTTGGTATCAGGTCTAGTAGATGACCTGTGCTTCGAGGTGACCGGCATCGCTGCGCACGATCTGCAGGCGGGTCATGCAGGCCATGCAGTAGATGCGATCCCCCGGGCGCAGCTCACGGCTCGAGCGGACGACGATCTTGCACACCGGGCACAGGGCCTCGTTCGGCGCCAACACGTCCTCCGGCCCGTCCCACGTCCGGTAGAACTTGCGGTACTTCTTCGGCACCTCGTTGAAGCCGCGGTCGTCGAGCACGAAACGCTGGCGGGGCGCCGAGGGGGTATCGGCCTCCTGGAGCGGGTCTTCGGAGCTCACGCGAAGCCCAGCCGTTCGACCGCGCGCAGGTAATTGCGCCCGAGCTCTTCGCGCTCCTCCCGCGGAGTGCCCACGGCATCCATCGTCTCGTGAAAGCTCTGCAGCACCAGCGGATCGAGGTCTTCGCGGATGACCGCCAGGCGCTCGCGGGGGGCGTGGAGCTCGAAGACGGCGAACTCCATGGACTCGAGGATCACGTTCTGGGCAAAGATGGCGGCCGCCCAGTCGCGGCCGCGCACCAGGTCGA
The DNA here is from genome assembly GCA_019310965.1 of Deltaproteobacteria bacterium. Classification (GTDB taxonomy): domain Bacteria; phylum Myxococcota_A; class UBA9160; order UBA9160; family SMWR01. Next base: position 23,604 of record JAFDDG010000031.1, on the reverse strand, counting down.
GCAGCCGGCGCTTGAACTCCACCAGGCTGCGGCTGGCGCGCAGCGAGATCTCCGCCTCGGGCTCCTCCACGCCGAGCTCCCGCAGACGCCGCACCAACACCTCCAGGTGCCGCCCCTCGTCGACGGCCTGGGTCGAGAGAAAGATCTTGGCAGCGCGGTTCGGCGCAATCTGGATCAGGCCACCGGCCCCCTCCAGCGCAGCCGTCTCCCCAACGCAGTAGTTGCACAAGACCGTGATGAGGCGCTCGCGTTCGAGCCCCGAGAGCGTGGCCTCGGGTGTCTGCGGCTGCCGCCCGTGCTCGAGACCCACGAGATAGCCCTCGACCGACTGGAACCAGAACTCGAAGCTGTGCACTTCCTCCAGAAACGCCTCGGGCTCGAGCCCGTGGAGGTCGACGTTCGTCCCCGCCATTCCAATCCTCTCTCGGGGGCACGGCGGCGTCTGATCGTCGATGCCGGCCGCGCAGCCGCAGCCCCTCGTAAAGCGACACCGTCCAAGAGGCGCCGGCGAGGGTAGCAAGCCCGCAATCCGACATCTCTTTCGGCATCTCACTCGAAACGTCCGCCGGCTCGCCCACCGGTATGTCAGTATGCGCGACATGGGAAGACTCGAAGGCAAAGTGGCACTGATCACCGGGGGGGCACGCGGCCAGGGAGAGGCTGAGGCACGCCTGTTCGCCGCCGAGGGGGCACGCGTCGTCGTAGCAGACGTGCTCGAGAAAGAATGCGCCCGAGTCGCCGCAGAGATCGGCGAGAACGCGCGGGCCGTCTGCCTCGACACCACGAGCGAGGAGGGTTGGGAGCAGGCAATTCGAGCGACCCTCGAGGCCTTCGGCCAGCTCGACGTGCTCGTGAACAACGCGGGGATCATCCGGACGGGACTACTCGAGAACACCAGTCTCGATGACTACATGGCCGTGGTCCGGGTCAACCAGGTGGGCGTGTTTCTCGGGATGCGCGCTGTCGTGCCGGCCATGCGCGAGGCCGGGGGTGGCTCGATCGTCAACATCTCTTCCACGGCCGGCATGGAGGGGGTGCAGGGCGTCATCGGCTACGCGGCGAGCAAGTGGGCCGTTCGCGGGATGACGAAGACGGCCGCGTTGGAACTCGGCCGCTACGGCATCCGAGTCAACTCCGTACACCCGGGTGGCGTCGACACGCCCATGATCAGCGCGCCGGAGTTCAATGCTGTGGACAAAGACGGCTCCTACGCCGCCCAGCCGATTGCACGCGTGGGACAGCCGCAGGAAATCGCTCGCATGGTGCTCTTCCTGGCCTCCGACGAGAGCTCCTATTCGACCGGTTCCGAGTTCATCGCGGACGGGGGACGCCTGGCCGGTCACGACGACGAGGGGATCGCCAGCGAGTGAGCCGCAACGCCAAGGTCGCCGGCATGCGACGCCTCGAGGGAATGACGGCCCTCGTCACAGGGGCCACTCGCGGAGTCGGTCGAGGCTGCGCGGTGGAGCTCGCCGCGCAGGGAGCCAGCGTCACCATCACGGGGCGCACCGAGCGCGAGGGCGACAGCCGCTGGCCCGGCAGCCTCGAATCGACGTGTGTCGAAGCGCGGGAGCTCGGCGGGCAGATCGAAGGCGTCGTCTGCGATCACCGCGACGACGAGCAGGTCGCTGCGGCGTTCGAGCGGGTGACGCGCGACAAGGGCCGCCTCGACCTCCTGGTAAACAACGCATTCCTGATTCCCGACGACATGGATCCCAAGGTGCCGTTCTGGGAGTCCTCCCTCGACTGCTGGGATGACATGCATCAGGTGGGCGCGCGCTCCGCCTACGTCGCAACCTGGCTCGCCGCCCCGATCATGATCGAGCAGGGTTCTGGCCTGATCGCCAACGTGAGCTCACAGGGAGCGCGCTACTACACCCTGCACCCCGCGTACGGCGCTGCCAAGGCCGCGCTCGACCGGATCACTCGCGACTGCGGCCACGAGCTCGAGGCGCACGGCGTCGTCACCGTCTCCATCTGGCCCTCCTTCGTCACGACAGAGCGCATGCTGGCACTCGACCCGGAGGAGTGGGAGCTCGATCTCGACGGAGCAGAGAGCCCGCGCTTCACCGGGCGGGGCATCGCAGAGCTTCTCTGCGACGATCACCTGATGGCGAAGAGCGGCCGCGTTCTCACCACGCGCCAGCTCGCGGACGAATACCAATTCGTCGATGGCGACGGCAGCTTGCCCAATGGCGCACCGGATCCCGGCGATCCAGGACCCTTGCTGGCTCCCGACTGAGTCACCGTTCTCTCGCGCTCGGGCCGACGCCAGAGGTTCGCGATCCCGCCCACCCCCATCTCACTGACGAGGAGAAGACGCATGCAGGACGCGATCCGCAACCTGATCGATCAGAACGAGATCCAGGCGCTCTTGACGCGTTACACGGAAATGGTCGACAAGCGGGAGTGGAAGCGCATGGACGAGATCTTCGCGCCGGCCGCCCGCGTCGACTACACGTCGAGCGGGGGCGTGGCGGGCCCGTATCGCGAAACCCTCGGGTGGTTGGCGGGCGCGCTGGAGCCCTGGCCGCTGAACCTTCACTTCATCAGCAACTTCGACATCCGCATCGACGGCGATGCAGCGCAGTCGAGCTGCTACTTCCTTGCGCCCATGGGCCGCGAGGAGCCGGACGGAAGTCAGACGATGACCACCAATGCAGGCTACTACCACGACGAGCTCGTGCGAACGCAGGACGGTTGGCGCATCCAATCCAGGGTGTGCGAGCAGACCATCCTGACCGGCCTGCCGCCGGACTACGTGATCCCGCGCTGATATACGAATGATGCAATTTAAGTAACGCCTGATTCCAATTCGATCCGCCAAAGACGCCTTATGGAGCAGAAGGGGATCTCATGGAATCCATGGTTTAACTTTTCTTATATTTTCGTATACTCTCCCCCGTGATGTCTCTGCCCCCCGCCACCCAGCGCCCGCAGCCCCGGTGCGCTCCGCCCGCCGGATCGCCCAAGTACACGGCGATCCTCGAGACGGCCGAGGCGATGTTCGGGGCCCACGGCTTCCGCAAGGCAAGCGTCGAGGAGATCGCAGCCCAGGCGGGCGTCTCGAAGCCGCTCATCTACCGCTACTTCCGCTCCAAGAAACACCTCTTCGAGGTCGTCGTCGACCGCGTCATCGACGAGTGGTGCGACGTGATCGCTGCGGAGGGCGCGCGCGCGACGCCCAGCGCGGCGCACAGCCTCCGCTTGATCGTACGCGCCTCACTCGAATTCGCGCGCAGCCGCGACGTCCTGCGCGGCCTGCTGGCGCGCGAGAGCCAGCTGATGTTGGCGGGCTACAGCGACGTACTCGATCGGGGGACGGACACGCTCCGCCGGGTGGTGGCCGAAGCGCTCGAACGCGGCGTGCGCGGCGGCGACGTCCGAACCGATCTCGACCTCGACAACATGGCCGGCGTGATCACTGAGGTCTGTGTTCGATTCGGCGAGCGGCTGCTGGCTGGCGACATGAACGCAGGGCAGACCGAGCTCCTCGAGGCCATCGTCGAGACCCTGCTGCACGGCGTGATCGTCCACCGCGAGGCGAATGGCCCGACCTGAGATTCGGGCGAGGAGCGAAAGCATGCCTTCGAAACCCACTCCGAACGAGAAGCGTCGCGCGATGCAGTATCGAGAGAGCGCGCCGCCCGACGCCACGGACCTCGAGGCGAACGTCCGCTGGCTGAGGGATCGCGAGCAGATCAAGAACCTCTACCGCCGCTACGCCTTCGGCGTCGACTCGATCGACTTCGATCTCGTGCGCTCGGTCTTCCACCCCGAATGCGTCGTGGTCGGCACCCTCGAAGAGGGCTCCCTCGATGACTACCTCGAGGGGATCGAGGCAGGACTGCACCAATGGGACGCCACGATGCACTTCATGGGCAACCAGTACATCGAAGTCGATGGCGACCGGGGGCGCGTCGAGACCTGGGTCGTCGGCTACCACATGGAGGCCCAGGACAGCCCGCTCGAGCATCTCGTCCTGGGGCTCCGCTATCAGGACGCCGTGGTGCGAGTCGGCGACGACTGGAAGATCATCCGGCGCGAGACCGCGAAGCAATGGCACACGGGGCCCTTCCCGCGGCCAACCCTGGGGCCGCCCTCCTATCCGCGCCCCGCGCGCCCGGCGCCGGCCTGAGCGCGGCGAAGCAGCCCGGCACCGCACAGCCCTCCCAGCCACAGAGGAAGACATCCATGAGTACAGCCCCCCTGATGACCGACGAGCCCACTTCGAGCCCCCGACCCGCAGCGCTCGACCACGAGGTCGTGATCATCGGCTCCGGCTTCTCCGGGATCGGCGCCGCGGTCGCCCTGCAAGAGATGGGCATCCAGGACTTCGTGATCCTGGAGCGCGAGAGCCAGCTCGGCGGCACCTGGGTGCAGAACGACTACCCGGGGCTGACGGTCGACATGCCCTTCTTCATCTACTCCTTTCCCTTCGAGATGAAGCCCGACTGGAGCCAGGTCTATCCGACGGGCGCGGAGATGAAGGAATACACGCTGCGCTGCGCCGAGAAGCACGATCTTCCCCGACGCGTCCGTTGCGAAGCGACCGTCGTGAAGTCCGAGTACGACGCCGACGCCAACGTCTGGCGCACGCAGCTCGAGGGCGGCGAGGTGCTCGTCTCGCGCTACCTCGTGAGTGCGACCGGGCTGCTGGTGATTCCGAAGATGCCGGACATCAAAGGCATCGACGACTTCGAGGGCAAGCTCATCCACACGGCGCGCTGGGACTACGACACCGACCTGACGGACAAGCGCGTCGCCGTGATCGGGACCGGCGCAACCGCGATCCAGCTGATACCGGCCATCGCCGACCAGGTGAAGCAGCTCGACATCTATCAACGAACGGCCATCTGGCTGCTGCCGAAGCTCAATCCGCAGCTCAGCAGCGGCTGGAAGCGAGCGCTGGGCACAGCGCCCTTCCTGCAGACGCTCGCTCGCTGGCTCACGAACCTCTTCGTCGAGGTCGTGCTCGGGATGGGCTTCATCCATTACCGCCGCTTCCCCTGGATCTTCGACCGCATCGAGAAGAAGCTCGTCGACTACATCCGACACGAGGTCCACGACCCCGAGACCCAGGAGAAGCTGATTCCGCACTACAGCTTCTTCTGCAAGCGTCCCAGCTTCTCCAACGTCTTCTATTCCAGCTTCAACCGCCCGCACGTCGAGCTCGTCACGGAGCCGATCGAGCGCGTGACGGCGAACGCCATCGTGGCGGCGGACGGCACGCAGCGGGAGATCGACGCACTCGTCTGCGCCACGGGCTACAACGTCTTCAATCGCAAGTGCATGCCGGGCTACGAGGTGATCGGACGCAACGGCAAGAACCTCGGCGAGTTCTGGCAGAAGAACCGCTTCCAGGCCTACGAGGGCGCGACCGTCCCCGGCTTCCCGAATTTCTTTCTCTTCATGGGGCCCTACTCCGCTGCCGGCGCCTCCTATTTCACGATGATCGACACCCAGAGCAAGCACATGACGCGCTGCCTGAGCGAGGCGCGCAAACGCGGCGCCAACTGCATCGAGGTGAAGCAGGCGGCGCACGATCACGACTTCGCGAAGGTGCAGCGCCTCCGGCAGACCACCGTGGCCTTCGGCGGCAACTGCGCGGGCTCCAACAGCTACTACTTCGACGAGCACGGCGACACGCCGGGCTTGCGGCCCGTCACGGGCTTCCAGCACTGGCTCAGGAGCCGCTCGTTCCCCCTGCAAAGCTACGATTTCGAGCGGCGCGGAGACGCATAGGTCGGACAGCCGCTCCGAGTGGGGACGCGTGTGGCGGCGCAGCGGCGCGCAGCTCCGCCAATGCGACCGTTCTTGCCGCGATCCCCCTACAGAATCTGGTGGACGCTGTAGGCAATGCCCGCCGCGGTGCGCCGGCCTGTGCCGACAGCGATGATGTGGTTGAGCCAGTCGTAGCCTTCCGCCGCGGCTTCGAAGTCGAAGTGGATGCGGAGATAGTACTCCGAAGGATCCACCGTCCCGATCTGCTCGGGATCGCCGAGTCGGGCCAGCAGCTCGGGGGATATCTTCCAGCGCCCCGCGTAGATCGCATAGACGAGGGAGCCGTCGTGGGTCTCGAAGCAACAGCGACCGTCGACGCTCAGCGTCCCATCCGGACGGAAGAGCCCCCAGTCGCCTCCGCTGGGCAGCACCCTGCCGCGCAGCCGCGGCCCCTCGAAGGTGCCGCCCGCCAGATTGCCGATCACGCGCAGGCCCTGGGGTGTGTTGCCGACGGTATTGATCTCGCCGAGCTCGAACTCGAGGTCGAAGAGGTGCGCAGTCTCGAGGCCCGACATTTCCAGATCCCTCCGTGGGCGAATCGCAGCGCCCGGGTCCGGAGGGTACCGCCTCCAGGCGGTCCCTCGTGGAACTTCGCGACGGCCGGCAGGAGGCCGAGATGGTTCGCTGGGCGGTGCCAGGGCCGGGTGCGAAGGCGGTGTCGTGCTCATGCGCCGGCACCCCTCGTTCTGCAGCAGAGATGCGAAGCGCCTGCGCCGGGGCACCTCTGCTTCCGCGCGCCACCGCCTTCGCACCCGGCACGCTCCTCAGTGGGATTCGGCGACAGGACGACGGGGACGGAGTTGCCCCTTGCCTTTTCGAGCCGCGGATCTGGTTATGCGAGCTCGATCGACGGCTCGAAGACGGCGTTCCACCACACGACGTCGTTCCTCGGCCTGACTTCGATGTGCCAGAAATAGACGACGTTCGGATCGCCCAGATCGCCGGGTGATGCGAAGTCGAGGGCAATCTCGACGGGAGCCGAGGATCGATTCGCAGCAACGGGAACCGACGCCACGGTGTGCGCCTTCGCACGGAAGACCACGGTCTGTTCGGGCGGGTCGTCCGGGCTCGGGCCCGGCTGAGAGCGGCCCAGCTCGAGGTCGATGCAGAGCTCCAACGCCCGCTCCGCGGCGAAGGGCACCTCGAGTCGACCGCGCAACGTGTCGCCGGGATGCAGCGGCGAGTGCTCGAACTCGAAACGCGACGGTCCGCGGAGCATCCGGTCGCCGCTCTCGACGACCTTCTCACCTCCGGGCCGCCGCGCCTGGGGGCCGCGGTAGAGGATCAGTGTCAGCTGGCTCAGCCCGGCCGCCAACACCGTCGCCGCGGTGAGCCAGCAGACGAGCGCTGCTGCGCCGATTGGGGCGGGCGGCGGATCCCCGAAGAAGAGAACCCCGCCCAGGCCACAGACAATCGCCGAGACGAAGGCCGCCGAGAATCGGCACATGCCGACGGCATAGGGCCGGAGCGAGGCCGGCGGGTGGATGACCATGCCCACTCATCGGAGGATCGGACGCCCGGCCAGAGGCCTCGGCCTGCCTCGGCGTGGGTGCATCGAGCCGGCTCCGGGAAAGTTGGAGGCGCGGGGAGGAGGACGAGCCTGCCGAAGCCCGGGATGTACCATGGATGAGGTCCGGCATCACGCTGCCGCATTGCACAGAGGAGATGAGCGATGTTCCACCTCACATCCCTTGCGGCAGCGAAGAGCGAGAGGCCCGTGGCCGCGCCGCTCGGCTCCCTGCTCTCAATTGCGATCCTCGTGCTCGGCCTGGCGCTGTCGGGCTGCCAGACGGGTGCCGGCCACCGCTGTTGCCGCAGCGGGAGCGAGCCCGACAGATCACCCGTGGCGAAGGGCCCCGATGGCATCTGGCCGGCGCTGCCCGCGTCGGCGACGCCCGTCGTCGGTGACCTCTCGACGCAGGTGCCGGCCAGCGAGGGAGGCTCCGTCTCGCCGAGGCTTCGCAACGAGCTGCAGGAGATCTACAGCCGCTTCACCTTGGCCCTCGACACCACCTGCAGCGCCGACAGCATGGCCGACTCCTTCAGCCGGAACGGCCACCTGTATTCGCCGCTGGAGGGATCGGATGTCATCGGGCGCGAGAATGTGCGCATCGCACTGCGCGGCTACTTCGATTCGCTCGGCGGTGAGGAGGCGTGCCGGAAGCGCTGGATCAGCGAGCCCGCGACCCGCAGGCATCATCTGGCGTTGGGGCCCGTCTTCGTGAGATTGGGCCCCGAGTACGTGCGCCTCTACACCAAGACGGTGGTCCTCGGTCCGGATCCCGACGGACTGCACGTCGACCAGGGCCACGGGATCCGGGTCCTTCGACTCTACGTGCACGACTTCGTCTACGAAGAGGGAGCGTGGAAGATCCACCTGTACTTCGACGAGTGATCCGGCGGGGCTTCGCTACGGCGGGCTGCTGAAATAGCTCGGTGGGATCCGGCGACAGGGACAAAGCCGAACGCCAGAGCCGCAGGCGCGGCGTTCGACCGCGGAGGCCGCTAGGAGAGGAATCCGCGCTGGAAGCCCAGGGCGACGAGCGCCGCGCGCGTATTCACCCCGAACTTGAAGCGCATCTTCTCGACATGCGTGCGCAGGGTGGACTCGCGGATTCCCAGCTGCTGGGCCGCGGAGGAGGTCGTCTCGCCTTCGGCGAGAAGCTCCAACACTTCTCGCTCGCGGGCCGTCAACTCTTCGAACTTCTCGGGTCGCTGACCGGTGGCGTGGCTGAGCGTGCACACGACGACGTCGTCCACGGGGACACACGTGAGGTGGTGCCGCTGGCCCGTGATCTGGAAGCGGGTGTGGCGCGACCGCTCCATCCCGTCTTCCAGCAGCTCCCGCACACAGCCCTGGGCGCAGGGCAGCTCCTCGGCACACTTCAGCTCGCCCATGGCATCCCAGCAGCTCCGACCCGTCACTGCTCCCAGGAGGCGGCGTGCGGAATCGTTCTGGACGACCACGGTGCCGTCTCTCTGTGCGACGACGACGGCAGGAGTCTCAGCGGTGGCTGAATGCTCCATGGGGGCTTCTCCTGTCAATTGACTACCGCCCTCGAGTCCTTCTCTCGCTGCATAGCCCAGAAGGTAGAGGCCCATCGCGGGGAAACTCCGGTCCAGCCCGGTCCCTCGTCTGGTCTTTTCCGGCCAACCTCTCCCACAAGCCCCGCAGCCCGCGTTTCACGCCCCGACTCGAGGCGGAGGGGCTGGTTCAGCCCTCCGCTCCAGACCTCGAGCGCGAGTGTCTACTTTGTATGCCTACAGTGTATACTTCAACCGTCGGCGGCGCCTCGCCCGCCGGCGTGTGACGGCGAACGAAGGGGGACCCTGATGGGGCCGCAGCTGACCGGAGCGAAACGAGCGCTCGGGCCGAGGGATCGAGCACCGGGAGAACCCGGCCCTCTCAGCCGTGACGCCGTTCTCGCCCGTGCGCTCGACATCATCAACCTCCAGGGCGTCGAGCGCCTGACCCTCCGACGCCTCGCCGCAGAACTCGGTGTTTCGCCCATGGCGATCTACCGCCACGTGGCAAACAAGGCCGACCTCCTCGACGGCGTGCTCGACCTGCTCATGCGCGAGGCAGACGTCACGGCCCATGACGAAGAGGATTGGCTCGACTGGCTATGCGAGACCTTCCTGCGCATGCGGGTGACGCTGCTCGCGCAGAGCGGCGCTTTGGCACTCATCGTGAGCCGCGCTTCGCTCGGGCCACAGGGGTTGGGGGTCATCGAGGCCGTCCTCGCCAGACTCGCGCAACGCGGCATTCCCCGGTTCGAGGCCGCCCGGGTCTTCCACCACCTCATGACCTACACGCTGGGCTCCGTCGCGATGCTCGGCCCCATCCTGCAACAGGATCCCGCGCTCGCAGACCCGGACGAGAGGGCCCGCAGGATTCGCGCGAACTTCGAGCTGCTCCCGGGGAGGCAGTTCCCGCAGCTGACGCGCCACGGGGCCGAGCTGGCCGCGGCGTTTCGAGACGATGCCTTCGCGGGTGAGATTCGACGCATCGCGAAGACAGCGAGAATTGGTGAGGAGAACCGCTGAGCCGCGCCCAATGCGCGTGGCTCCAGGAGGCCAGGATCGAGGATCGGCGCGGGGAGCCGGGCCACTACCTGCGCGGGCAGAGAGACTTCCTCGACAGACAGCTGGGGCATTGGGTGCCCAAGCTGGTTCCCCTGCTGCTCGAGCATCAGGCGTCGCCCCACTATGTCGAAGTCTTCCGCCTGCTGGACCGCTTCCTGCTCCACGAGCGGGAGACAACCATTCCATCGCTTCTGTGAGCGCCGGCTGCGGCGACGCGCGCAGCGCGCGACCCCGCGGCCCCCTCAGCGCCCGAGAACGTGCCGCCGCAGCACCGCGGGGGCGTCGAAATCTTCCAGCGCGAGCAGCCGCAGATAGGCAGCGGTCGTGACGAAGGGCATCACGATCCAGAACCCATTCATGCCCCACCACTTGACGTAGAAGCTGAAGAAGTCGGGGCTGATGTTGCGGAAGCCGAGCAGGATCTCCACCCCGAAGAAGGCGGTCGTGCCGTAGAACTGCACCATGCTGGCCGACGCCGCCACGTAGAAGGCGCGGCGCACCTCTCCTTTGCAGAAGCGGGTGAGCGCGTAGAGGTGCGCGAAGCCCAGGATGCCGGACCAGGTCTCCAGCATCAGCATCAGTGGATCGCTATTCAGAAAGCGCGTGTCCGCGACGGCGTACATCCACCAGTACCAGAGCCAGCGATCCTCGGCGGTGGAGCCGTCCACAAGCGGGTGCACGAAGACCCAGGTGAGGTCCCACATCACCGGCGCCCAGAAGGTGACGAAGCCCCAGAAGACGATGAGCGCGGCGAGCCTCACCTCCTGCGGCGCATTGCCGCCGAAGAGGAAGGGTGCCACCACCACGAAGAACCAACAGATCACCTGGACGGAGACGGCAACATTGCTGGCCAGCAGAGGGTCGACGACGCCGGCGATCACGCAGGCGTAGAAGCCTGCGGGCACGATGATCGAGAGCGCAACGGCAAGGAACTGCACTCGAACGAAACGCTGCACGGCCTCCTCCTTCTCGCACGATGCGACCGCCTTCGAGACCGGCGCCGAGCGCTCGGCTCCACTCGCGCGAATCGGGCGGGCGCGGGTTCGATACAGTGTATATCCGGCCCCGATGCGGGGTTGCAAGGCAGCCCACGCGGCGGAGAAAGCGACCCGTCGCTGCCTCGAACGCATGTCGTCAGAGGAAAGTGAAGATGAAGCTCGATCAGTTCGAACTCTCCGACAAGGTGGCCATCGTGACGGGGGCGGGACACGGCATCGGCGAGGCGATTGCCCTCACCTTCGCGGGCGCCGGGGCCCACGTGGTGTGTGCGGCCCGCACGCAGGCCGAGATCGAGGACACGGCGGAGAAGATCCGCGCGTGCGGACGCCGCGCGCTCGCCGTCCCCTGTGATGTGATGGAGACCGTGCAGCTCGAGAAGCTGGTCACGGCGACGCTTCAGGAGTTCGGCCGCATCGACCTGCTCGTCAACAACGCGGGGGGGGGCGTGCCGATGCCAGCACTCGAAACCAGCGAGAAGACCTTCGAGAGAGTCGTGCGCTTCAACCTGACCGCCCCCTTTCTGCTCACCCGACTCGTGGTGCCGCACATGGTGAGCACCGCGGGGGGGGGCGCAGTCGTGAACATCTCGTCCGGCGCGAGCCGCATGGCGCTCGGTGGCCTCGCGGCCTACGGAAGCGCCAAAGCCGGCCTCAACCAGCTGACGCGGATCACGGCCGCCGAGTTCGCCCCCAAGGTTCGCGTGAACTGCATTTCTGCAGGTCTGGTGGACACGCCCGGCTCGGGCTCCGTCAACAAGGGGAAGATCGCGCAGCAGGTGGCCGCGCGAATTCCCCTGCAGCGCATCGGCAGCGTCGACGACATTGCCGGCTGCGCGCTCTACCTGGCCTCGCCGGCCGCCTGCTGGGTGACCGGGAAGGTCTTCGAGGTGGACGGAGGCGCGGACGTCTCCCCGATCAGCATTCCCCTGCCGCCGCTGTAGAGAGCGCCCTCGAACGGACGCCTCCTTGCGCTGAGCTCAGACGGGCTCGAGCGGACGGTGTGGCGGCACGGGCAGCTCGATCTGGATCTCGTCTCCGGCCCTCACCTCCCCGCCCACCAGCACGATGCCCATGATGCCCGCCTTGCGGACGAGGTTGCCCTCTTCGTCCCGGTCCAGCGTCGCGGCCAGCAGGCCGGGCTGGAACGCGTCGAGCTGCACGCAGGGGTTGCGCAGGCCGGTCACCTCGACGACCGCGGTCGCGCCCAGCTGGAGCCGCGCACCGGTCGGAAGACCCAGCAGGTCGATGCCGCGCGTCGTGACGTTCTCGCCCATCTGCCCGGGCGCCAGCTCGAAGCCACCCGCACGCAGCTCGTCGTGGAGCTCCGCGTGAAGGAGGTGCACCTGGCGCAGATTTGGCTGAGTGGGGTCGCGCGCCGCGCGCGAGCGGTGTTGCACCCTCTCGCCGTGGTGGGCATCGCCCTCGACGCCGAGGCCGGCGATCAGCCGAATCCATTCCCGATTCAGCTTGCTCAGCTCGTGCGCCGGCAAGCTGCTGACGGCCGTCACCAGCCCGCTCATCGCTGCCTCATCCTGCTGCCATGCCCCCTATTATGGTATGTCCTCGGGGAATCCGAAGCCGACGGAACCGCAGGCGACATCATCCGACAGGAGGCTCGCAGCAGTGGCGGAAAAATTCTCCGGGAAAGTGGCCCTGGTTACCGGGGCAGGCTCGGGCATTGGATCTGCCATCGCCTCGGCTCTTGCCGAAGAAGGCGCCAAGGTCGTGGTCTCCGACATCGCGATCGCGGGTGGCCAGGAGACGGTCGGCAAGATCGGGGATGCTGGTGGGGAAGCCACCTTCGTCAGAGCCGATGTGGGAGACGCGGCCGAGGTCGAAGCTCTCGTCGCCAAGACGGTCGAGACCTATGGCCGGCTCGACTGCGCGGTCAACAACGCCGGAATCGATGGCGACGTATCCCGCATCACCGAGTGCTCGCTGGAGAACTGGGATCGCGTCCTCACGGCAAATCTCACGGGTGTGTTCTTGTGCATGAAATCCGAGATCTCCCAGATGTTGAAGCAGGGGAGTGGAGCCATCGTTAACATTGCATCGACACAGGGAGTCGTGGGCACGCCGGGGAGCTGCCCCTACGTGGCCAGCAAGCACGGTGTCGTGGGGCTCACGAAATCGGTGGCCTTGCAGTACGCCACGGATGGGATCCGCATCAACGCCATGTGCCCCGGGAATACGCGGACCCCCTTGCTCGACCAGATCGAGGAGAGCCAGCCGGAGATCTACGAACAGCTGCTCGCAGGCACGCCCGTGGGTCGGCTGGCTCAGCCCTCCGAAATTGCCGCCGCCGTGCTCTGGCTCTGCTCCGATGCCGCCTCCTTCTGCACGGGGCACGCCATGCTCGTGGATGGCGGCTACACGGCGCAGTAGTCCGGCCTGAACGACCCCGATCACCCTGTTCGAAGAGATCGGGCGAGGCCATATGGAGCCGCAAGTGGACTAACCGTCCGGCCGGAGGCTGCGCCCTGAAAGTACCCAGCTTCTCATGGGCCGGGAATTCGGCAGGAGGCCACGGCGGATTGGCAACGGCCGTCTAGCTCGGGAAGGTCACGAGCACCTTGCCGGCCCGATCCGTCTGCCGGGCGGTCTCGAGCGCCTCCATGAAGCGCTCGAAGCCGAGCTCGTGGGTGACCATGGGGGAAACGTCCACCTCGCCGGATGCGAGCATCTCGATCACTTCCGCGAATTCGTGCCCGAGGGCGATGGAGCCCCGGATCGTCAGCTCCTTGGCCATGACGTCCAGAAACGGCAGGGAAATCTCCTGCTTGTAGACGGCCACCACGACCAGCCGCGTCCCCAGCTTGGCGTTGCCGAACACGTCGCGCACGACCTGCGGGGCTCCCGTCGTCTCGACATACACATCGGTTCCGACCGCGGGCATGCCGTGGACCGACTCGCGCCCGTGGGCTTCTCGGATGACCTCCCAGGTCTCTGCACTGGCGGGGTTGCACACCACGCGCGCGCCGAGACGTTCGGCGATGGCGAGGCGCGTGTCCGACAGATCGACCGCGACGATGTCCGTCGCGCCCCGGTATCGGAGACACACGATCGATGCCAGACCAATCGGCCCCGCACCGAACACGACGACCTTGTCCGCCGGCCGCAGCTCCGAGCGGTGGACGGCGTGCATGCCGACTCCCAGCGGCTCCACGAGAGCGCCCTGGTGCAGCGGAAGCGATTCCGGCAAGGGATGGAGGCAGGCGTCCTCGCTGGCGTTGCGCACCAGAAGGTAGGGAGCGAAGCCCCCGCTGGGACCGCCGCCGCCGATGTGGTTGCCCGCGCCCTCGGCGTTCACCGCAACGCGCTGGCCGACCTTCAGCCCCTCCACCGCTTCGCCTACGGCGTGGATGACCCCCGAGATCTCGTGGCCCAGCGCCAGGGGCCCCCCACTGGAGACGGGCATGCCGCCCATCGCGATGTAGCCCAGGTCGCTGCCGCAGATTCCGCACGCCGCAACCTTCACGACGACGTCGCGAGGGCCCGGCTTCGGCTCGCGGGTCTCGACCAGCTGTACATCATTCGGTCCGACGACGGTGACCTGCTGCATGGGAAAGAGGACCTCTCTGCTCGCTGTGGCCCGGGCGCGTTCGACGCCGCTCTCCACGAGCGGATGTGTAATACAAGCGGGATCTCGGGGTCTCCGAACGTCCGGGAACCCCGGTGGCCGAGTGGGGCGATCCAACGACTGGGAACCATAGGCAATTCGAGCAGCAAAGAGCGTCGCTCGAGAAAGCTGCGTAGACTGGCTCGTCCAACCAGGAGGGCCGCATGTCGAGGCTCGAGGGAAGAGTGGCGCTCGTCACGGGTGCGGGACGCGGGATCGGTCGTGGCGTGGCGCTCGCGCTTGCGCAGGAGGGTGCCGCCGTCGCGGTGGCCGACATCGACGCAGACGGCGCGAGCGAGACCGCAGCGCTGCTGGAGGCGCAAGGGGCGCGGGCGCGAGCAACCCAGGCCGATGTCGGGACCCGGGCCAACTGCGAGGCAGCCGTGGCGGCGGCCGTCGAGGCCTTCGGCGATCTCGACATTCTCGTCAACAACGCCGCCTGGACGCCGACTCCCGGGCTCTCGCTTCTCGAGTTCGACGACGCGACCTTCGGACGAGTCCTGGAGACCAATCTCTGGGCAACCTTCTGGTGCATGCAAGCCGCCCATCCCCATTTCATTCGCCGCGGGAAAGGCTCGATCATCAACTTCGCCAGCGGCTCGGGAACGCGGGGCACCGAGAGCCAAGGAGCCTACGCGGCCGCCAAAGAAGGCATTCGGGGACTCTCGCGAGTCGCCTCCCGCGAGTGGGGCCCGGACGGCATCCGCGTGAACATCGTCTGTCCGTTCGCAAATTCACCGGGCATGATCGCGTGGTCCAAAGGCGATCCCGCGAGCTTCGAGGCGGCGGTCGCGCAGATTCCGCTGCGTCGCATCGGGGACTGCCACGAGGACGTGGGTCGCGTGGTGGCCTTCCTGGCCAGCGACGACGCAGCCTACGTGACGGGACAGACGATGTGGGTCGACGGCGGCTCGGGCTCCGTTCGCTGAACGACCCCGCCTCCCGACGCTCGTCCTTCACACCCCGCTTCGGAGCAAGGGGCCGCTCCGATCAGGCGACTCCGCTCGAGATCTCGCGACTCGCGCCCTGCCCCGCTACTTGCCGACGACGGATACGAAGGACACGCAGCTGCCCGGCCCTCCACCCAGGTTGTGGGTGAGCCCGAGCTTCGGAGCTGCCAGCTGGCGCTCGCCGGCCTCGCCGCGAAACTGCAGCCACATCTCGTACATCATGCGCAGACCACTGGCCCCGATCGGGTGGCCGAAGCTCTTGAGGCCGCCGTCCGGGTTGATCGGCTGCGGCCCGTCCAGATCGAATCGTCCGTCGAGCACGTCCTTCCAGCCCTCGCCGCGCGCCGAGAAGCCGAGATCCTCGAGCAGCACCAGCTCGGTGGGCGTGAAGCAGTCGTGCACCTCGGCCATCGAGATCTCTTCGCGCGGGTTCGTGATGCCCGCCTGCTTATAGGCGTCTTCGGCACTCGCCACGACCTCGGTGAAGGTGGTGAAGTCGTAGTCCTGGCGCTTGTTGCCCTCCGAGGGGCCGGCCACGAAAGACAGGGCCTTCACGAAGAGTGGCGTGTCCGTGTACTTGTGCGCATCCTCGGCGCGGCACACGATGGCCGCCGCCGAGCCGTCCGCCACCCCCGAGCAATCGAAGAGCCCGAGCATGCCCGCGATGCTGGGGGACGCCTTGATCATCTCGAGCGGCACCTCGTTGCGGAACTGGGCCTTCGGATTCTTCGCACCGTTGGCGTGGTTCTTCCACGCGATGCGTGAAATCACATCCTTGAGCGTCTCCTCATCCACTCCGTACTTCTTGCAGTAGGCGGGCACGAGCATCGAGAAGATGGCGGGCGCCGTGATGTCGGCGCGCGCGCCGTCGTGCGCCGGCGAGCCCACCACGAGCCCCGAGAAGCCCGAGTCCTTGAGCTTCTCGACACCGATCGCCATCACGAGGTCGTAGGCACCGCAGGCCACCGCATAGCAGGCGTTTCGCAGCGCCTCGCTGCCCGTCGCGCAGAAGTTTTCGACGTGGGTCACGGGCTTGTACTGGATCTTGAGCGCCTCGGAGAGCACGAGGCCCGAGAGCCCGCTGCCCATCGTGCCCAGCCAATAGGCATCCACCTGCTCGGGGTCGACCTGGGCGCTGCGATACGCATCACCCGCCGACTCGACGAGCATGTCGGCGGTACTCTTGTCCCAGTGCTCGCCAAAGGCCGTGCAGCCCATGCCGACGATGGCCACGCGATCTCGGATGCCGTTGCTCGCCATTGCTCGTCTCTCCTCAGCGCCGAGGGCGCGCCTTCCAGAAGTAGTTGTGGACGGAGTCCGCCGTGAAGTAACGGCGGAAGGTCATCTCCAGCTCGTCGCCGATCGCGACCTTTTCCGGATCGACATCGGTCAGCTCGCTCTGGAAGCGACCATCGGGATCGAAGTCGACGATGGCGGCCACGACGGGCGGCTGCAGCGAGTACGCCAGCCGGTCGATTGCATAGGTCGCGATGCGACAGGTCGCATCCGCGAAGGACTCCGGCTTCATCTGGTCCACCGCCCCGCAGATCACGCATACGCGCTGCGGCGGCAAATTGGCCTTGCCGCACGCGCTGCAGCGCATGCCCTCGAACGCGTACTTCCAGCGCGCGGCCCGGTGCATGGGCGGTGCCGCCGGACGATCGGGATCGGGGCGCCGCGGCGGCTCGAAGGGCAGCACGCCGCGCCACTTCAGGTAGGCGTGGTGCGTCACGTCGTTGCAACTCGAGGCGATCCAGTCGTCGACAGCGTGGCGCGGTCGCCCGATAGCGATGCGGTCCGTCACCTCGAGGATCAGCGCATCGGCGCCGTCGGCCGCGACGAGGACAGCGATGCGGTCACCGGGTTTCGCCACGTCGAGAGCGCGCGCGAGCAGCAGCCCCGCGTGCGCGCTGCCCGTGCGGCCCACGCTCCCGGCGAGCGAGTCCGCGACCTGCTCGGGCTTCAGCCCCAGCGCGGCGGGCAGGCCCCGCACGACCCGCGCGTTCGTGCTGTCGACGACGACGGTCGCGAGATCTGCGGGCTGCAAGCCGGCCCGCTGCAACGCCTCGGTCGCCACTTCGCACAGCAGCGGCAGCAGCGTCTCGGCACCGAAACGAGCCTCCCACTGCCGCGAGAAACGCTCGTCGGGCGCGCGCCACACGTCGAGGAGTTCGTGGGTGCGCGATGCGCGCGCGCTCTCGACTACGACGGACTGCGCATCGGGGCCGAGCACGAAGGCCGCGGCCGCATCGCCTCCGTTGCGCTCGCGCTCGCCCTCGGGCGCGCCCACCACGACCTCGCTCTCGACGAGCAGACCGCGGCGCCCGGCGCTGGCCAGGTCGAGACCGGCGAGCAGACTCGTGAGCCCCGCACGCGTCGAGCCCCCGAGATCGAGCGCGGTCGTGCCCGCCGGCAGCGAGCAAGCCGCGTGGACGATGCCGGCGTCGAGCTTCTCGGCGTAAGCGGGCGAGGTCGTCGCATAGAGCAGGGTGTCGATGACTCCGGCGACCGACCCGGCTTCGCTGCGCAGTGCCTCGCGCGCGGCCTCGACGCCCATCGACACCGCATCCTCGTCGTAGCTGGCAATGGCGCGCTCGCCGCTGCCGCGGCCGAGCGCGGCGCGGGTGAGGCGGAAATAGGGGACGTAGCTGCCGTAGCGAACGATGCCGGCCAAGGGGGCCTCCGATCGGGGGTGAGCGTTTCATTCTACTGCCTCCGGTGTAAACCGTCAGCCGAGTTTGGACAGATTGGTCGATGATCCAAGAGAGGGTTCCGGGCTCCGAGAGGAGAAGGAACCCATGACCAAGAAAGAACCGGCTGAGAAGGCGGTCCGAGACATCGGGCGCAAGACCCTGGCCTGGAAGCTGAGTGCCACGATGCGGGTGGAGGACGTGACCGAGACGCTGGACCTGGCGCGCGCCGCCACCGGCATGGATCGGGTCCGAGTCGAGCACAGGCTGTGGCTGCTGAGCGACAACGGTCCTTGCACCGTCGCCAAGGGCCTGGCGGATTACCTCGAGGAGTGACTCCACGAAGCCATCGGCAATGGGACGCCAAACGACAGGCACGAGGGGCGACAGCGCGAGATCGTGACCCGCCGACAGAAGATCAAACGCTTGACGTTGGAACGCAGGAAGAAAGAGAATCTACGCAACGCGGCTTAGCCGCAAACGGGAGCCAGTACCCTCTCCAAGAAGACCGGCCGAATTCTCCCAGAGCTTCTGACGACGCACAACAGCTATCGCATAGACGATCCAAAGGAGGACGAGACATGATATTCGAAGGTGGGTGCTACTGCGGAAACTTGCGCTACCGATCTGAAGGCGAGGTTCTCGGTAGAGGCCAATGCCACTGCCGAGAGTGCCAATACTCGTCGGGTGGGTCGCCCAATATGATCATGGCGATGCCCAGTGAAGGCTTTACCTACACCAGGGGCAAGCCAACGGGCCACACTCGTGACGACCTCGATGTGGCCGTGACCCGCGAGTTCTGCGCCAAGTGCGGAACACACGTCCTGATTCGGGTGCCACCGATGCCCTCCATGGTAATGCTCAGGGTTGGCACACTGGATGAGCCAGACCTCTTCGGAATGCCCGACATGGCCATATTTCTTTGCGACAAGAGAATCTTTCACGTCGTACCCGAGGGTGTCCCCACATTTGATAAAGAGGATGATGTAACGCGGGAAGCCGTCGAGCGCTGGGCAGGTGGTTCCAACTAACCTTGTCCTATCGAGTTTCGTCGCGTACTACAACCACGAATGGCTTCACGGTGCCATTGGTAACGTGACCCCGGACGACATGTACCACGGCCGTCAGCGAACGATCCTCAGTCGCAGGGAGAAGGAGAATCTACGCAACGCGGCTTAGCCGCAAACGGGAGCGGGAGTCCGGTCCAAGTGTCCCGGAACTTCTGACGACCTACACCTCCGGCACTCGGTCCGCATCCCCCGCAACGACTCCCTCGGTCCACAGTCCACCGCGCTGCGAAACGGGTGGCGCGCCGGCAGCGTCGGGAAAGCTGCTACGTTCCTCGGCTCGTTCCAGAGGGTGCGCCTCGCACGACCTACTCCAAGAATGGTTGCCAGATGCCGACCGCGGTCCGACGCTATCAACGAGAAGCCTGCGAAGAGGCGACCCGCGAAACCGGCTTCGACGATTTCGGCAGCGACGAGCATCTCGACGCTTTCTCGAAGCTCGCGGAATCGATCTGCACGGCGGTGGAACAGGGCGTAATCAATCCAGAAGGCGCCGCACTGGCGCGAGAGAAGCTCGTCCGTTGCCTCGTCACGCGACTCCGGCTGGTCGACTACTGGAAGGCCCATCCCGAGCTGGAGGCCGAAGAGATCCGGCAGCCGATCTTCATCATCGGCCTGCCCAGAACCGGCACGACCGTCCTGCACGGCCTGATGCACTGCGACCCGGAGCTGCGCTCACCGCTCAACTGGGAGACCTTCTACCCGGTGCCGCCGTCGACGCCCGAGACCTATCACAGCGATCCGCGCATCGAGTTGAGAGCGGCTGAGTCGGAGGAATTCAGCCAGTCGATTCCAGGCATGCAGGGCATCCACAAGCTGAGCGCCACCATGCCGGATGAGTGCGTGATGCTCTTCGACGCCGCGCTGGCATCCATCCACTTGCCCGTATTCTTCGATCTGCCGGACTACCAACTCTGGTACGAAGGCTGCGACAAGGGGCACAGCTATCGCGTGCACCGGCAATCGCTGCAGATCCTGCAATCCACCCACCCGCGGAAGCGCTGGCTCCTCAAGAGCCCCCAGCACCTGTTCAGCATCGAGGCGCTGTTTCGCGAGTACCCGGATGCCAGGGTGATCCAGACCCACCGCCACCCGTTCACGGTGCTGGCTTCCATGTCGAGCCTCGCCTACATGATCCAGAGCACGGTTCTGAAGACCAGCAGACAAGAGGTCGGCCAGCAACAGAGCGCAGTGTGGCAGCGCGGCGTCGATCACACCCTGCGCTTCCGCCGCAAGCATCCCGAATTCGAGCAGCAGATCTTCGACGTGGAGTTCGGCCAGTTCATGACCGACGAGCTGGGCATGGTCCAGCGCATCTACGAGTATTTCGACATGGAGCCGAGCGCCGAGGCCCATGCGCGCATGCGGGAGTACATGACGCAGCATCCGCGCGGCAAGGACGGCGGGCACAGCTACAGTGCCGCTGATTTCGGAATCGACGAGGCGGACATCGAGAGACGCTTTGCCGATTACATCGGCAAGTTCGTGCCGCCGTCCTCGGCGGGCTAGGCGCGGGGCCCCAGGAGATCCTCGCCCCCGAGATCTCGCGGGCCGATCGGGACCTGAACCCGGCCGCTCACTTGCCGTCGACGCTGAAGACCAGCAGCGCATTGCCGGGCCAGCCCTGCGTGCTCGCACCCGACGTCACGTAGAGCGCCCCGCCGACGGGCACCGCCGGATAGCCGTTGACGTGCCCGCCACGCGCCTCGATGCCGTTGACTGCAGCGAAGACTCGCCCCGTGTCGAAGTCCCACAGGAGCGCGCCGTCCTCCGCGGCAAATGCGCGAATGTGCCCGTCGGCGGTGCCCTGGAAGACGGCCCCGGGGATCGATGTCGCGGCGGCCACGCTCGCTCCGAGGCAACTCTCCTCGCCCCAACTGCAGACCGGCTCGAGCCCCTGCCGGCGCCAGCCCAACGCCCCCGACGCTGCGTCGAGGGCGACCATGCCGCCCGGCACGCTCGGGGGCCTGGCGTACATGTCGGAGATCGGGAAGTAGGCCGTGGCTCCATCCACGGCGTAGCCGTACATCAGCCCGCCCATGTCGCCGCCGAGCGACACGCGCTTGCTCCAGAGGACGCTGCCGCGGGCATCCGGATCGATGCCGTGGGCGAAGCCGGATTTCTGCCCGGCGAGCAGGATCTCCTTCCCGCTGGGGAGCCGCTGTAGCACGACCGGCGCGCCGAATTCGAACTGGTTGCGGCAGTCGCTGTCGCCCGCCTCGCGACACTCGCCAACGAGCTCCGGCGGCTTGAACTGCCGGCTCCAGCGGCGAACGCCCGTCGCGAGGTCGTATGCGACGATCGCGTGCGCGTCGAGCGGGTTGCCGTCGTCATAGGACTCGCCCGTGGCCGCGTAGACCAGCTTGCGCTTGGCGTCGATCGTGAGCGGCGTCCAGACCGCACCACCCGCCGGGCCGTAGAGCTGCGGCCCTTCCTGCGTCGCTCGCGGCAGGGGTTTGGGCGGCTCCACGATCGTGAAGGTCTTCCAGACCAATTCGCCCGTGAGCGCGTCGAGCGACGCGACGCTGCCCCGGAACGTGCAGCACTCGTAGGAGGGCTCGTGCTGCAGTGGATCCTCGATCGAGGACATCGGGACGTAGACGCGGTCTTCGTAGAAGGTCGGCGCGGCCGTGAGCTTCGCGAGCGCGTGCTTCTCGACCCACGTATGCCACAGCTCGGTGCCGGTCTGCGCATCGAGGGCGGTCACGACGCCCCGCGCGTCGCCGAAGAAGACGGCGGTCCTGCCCGTGGAGAGCGTCCCGACCGTCGCACTCCGCACCAGCCCCTGGCTGTCGTGGACCCAATGGGCGCAGCCGGTCTCGGCGTCCAGCGAGAAGACCTCGCCCGTGCCGCTGGCGAGGAAGACGCGACCGCCGGCGACCACCACGGGGCCCGAGGCCCCACCCGGGTAGGCAAACGCCCACTTCTTCTTCAAGCGCGGCACGTCGGCGGCCCGGAACCCGGGTTGCGCCTGATGACGCGTGTTCCGCACGTCTCCACCCGTGACCGGCCAGTCGCCGGGGCCGATTGCGACCGGGCCTCCGGGATCGCTGCAGCGATTGGCGGCCGGCTCGGGCTCGGGCTCGGGGATCGCGCCTGTCAGGAAGGTCGCCAGCGCCGGGATGTCGTCGGCCGTGACGCCCTCGGCCATGGGGTGCATGACGCCTCGCGTGAGCGCGCGGACCACCGCCGACGACGTGCGATAGCGCAGCGCTTCCCGATGAGGAATGCGCTCTCGCGGATGATCGTGGCAGCTGGCGCAGCGTTCCGTGTAGACGACCCGACCGCGGTCGGCCAGCTTCCGAGTCGCAGCGTCCATCGCCGCCTGCTCTGCGGCGAGAGCGCTCCCGGCCGCGCAGAAGCCGATCGTTCCTGCGAGCCACACGAGCCACCAGCTTCTCGGATGAAGACAGTTCAAGACTTGTCCTCCCTTTGTCTTGCAGACGATCGTGAGCCACGGCCTCTGAAAAATCAACAACAACGCGGGGAAGCGCGAGCGAACGAGGGCATCCGGACCATCGTCTGCAGCTTGCTACCGTGCTCCCGTGCGCGTACTCGTGACCGGCGGCACGGGCTTTGTCGGATCCCACACTGTGGCGGCGCTGGTCGCCGCGGGACACGAGCCGCACCTGCTCGTCCGCGATCCCGGCAAGCTCGAGAACCTCTGCAGCAAACACGATCTCCCGCGCTGCGAGTACACGCGCGGGGACATGACGGACGCCCACGCCGTGCGGCGCGCCCTCGAGGGCTGCGACGGCGTCGTTCACGCCGCGGCACTCGTCGCCCTCGAACGCGCGCGCGCACGCCAGGCGATCGACACGAACCTGCGCGGCACCGAGCTCGTGCTGGGCACCGCGCGCCAGATGGGCGTCGAACGCATCGTCTACGTGTCCACCGCAGCCGTGCTCTTCGATCCGGCTCGCGGACCGATCCGTCCGACCCACCCCGTCGCACCCAGCGCCGGCAGCGCGTATGGGTTGTCCAAGAGCCAGTGTGAGCTCTTCGTTCGCGGCCTCCAGGAAGCCGGCGTGTGCGTGCGCACGGTCTACCCGCTGCAGGTGATCGGCCCCCGCGACCCGGGTCTCTCCGAGGGCAATCAGGGCCTGAAGATGCTCATGGAGCTCCCGCGGCTCATCCCCTCTGCCGGCGGAATGCAGGCAATCGACGTACGCGACCTCGCCGCGATCCACGTCGCGCTGCTCGAGGCCGACCCCGCACCGGAACGCCACGTCACCGCTGGGCAGTACCTCACCTGGGCGCAGGTGTGCACTCGGCTCGACGGGCTCACCGGCAACCGGACCCCACGCCTCTCCGTCGACGGCCGGCTCGTGCGCTGGCTCGGACGGCTCGGCGACGAGGTTCAGCGCTGGGTCGATCTCGGCGTGCCGCTCACGGCCGAGGCGATGGAGT
>JAFDDG010000095.1 GCA_019310965.1 Deltaproteobacteria bacterium | reverse complement strand
CGATCTCTGGCAGGAGCGCCTGCCCAGAGCCTTCCGCGACCGCGCACCGCACGTGATCGAGAACCCGGCCGGCGAGGGGCCCCGCTGGCTCTTCGTGGTGGAGGGTGCTTCGCCCTTCCCGATCGCCGGGGGCTTCGCCGCCGGGCGTTCCGGCGATGCTCTGAAGGATTTCATGAGCCAGGGCTACGAGGGGGCGCGACCCAGCGGCTGGGATCCCGCCGAGCGCATGAAGGATCAGGAGATCGACGGCATCGATGCCGAGGTCATCTATCCCACCCTGGGCATGCCGATCTTTTCGACGGCCGACGCGCAGCTGCAGCGCGCGTGCTTCCAGGTGTACAACGATTGGGTGGCGGAGTACTGCCGCTACGACCCGAAGCGGCTCTACGGCCTCGGGCTGATCTCGCTCGAAGACATCGACACGGCGGTGCAGGACGTCGAGGCCTGCGCGAAACAGGGCATGCGGGGCGCAATGATCTGGGGAGCCGCGCCCGACGAGCGCCCCTACAACGACCGTTCGTACGACCCCTTCTGGCAGGCTGCGTCGGAAGCGAAGCTGCCGCTCTCGCTCCACATCATCGCGAGCCGGGGCCGGAGCACCGTAGGCCCCGGCAACACGACGATTGCGGGCGTCGTCTCGAATCCGGGGATCTGGTACACGACGGTGCTGCACGAGATCCAGGACTCACTCGCCATGCTGGTCTTCGGCGGTGTGCTGGCGCGTTTTCCGAAGCTTCGGATCGTCTCGGCAGAGAACGACATCGGCTGGTTCCCGCACTTCCTCTTCCGCATGGACCACGCCCACGAGAAGTGGGGAAATATGTGGAAAGACGACATCCCGCTGCGACCGAGCGAGTACGTGCGCCGCCAGGTCTGGGCCACCTTCCAGGACGATCCCATCGGGTCTCGGATGCACGACATCTTCGGGGCCGAGAACTACATGTGGGCGTCGGATTTCCCGCACTCGGACTCGACGTTCCCCGAATCCCGGGCGTTCATCGAGAAGAATTTCACCGGGGTGCCCGATGCGGTGCGAAAACGCATCGTCTGCGACAATGCAGTCGCGCTCTACGGGATGGAAATCGACTGACGGGGCAGCGGAACCTTCCCGTCCGCGGGGCGTCCGCGCTCCACGAAGAATCGTGGGTCACCGCCTGTTCGGCGGCCTGATCCGGAGTCATCAAGAAACTTGTCGAGAGAAGAAGGAGAACCATCGTGACCAATCCCAACACCGGGCCGCTCATCAAGCCCGCCGACATCGCTTCATGGCCGATTCTGCGCATCGAGTACCGCACCGATGCTTCGGGGATCGCCGAGCTTCTACCCCCCGGCATCGAGCCGGGTGCGGAGCCCAACGTCCACCTCTCGATCTACAACGTCCCGGTGCTAGGCGAGCCCGAGTACGGCGCGGTCGTCAAGGTGAACGCATCGTATCGCGGAACCGAGGGCCAATACGCGCTTGGCTACGGGATCGACCAGGAAGCCGCCATCTTCATCAGCCAGGAGCTCAACGGTCAGCCGAAGTATCCCTGCCAGATTCGCTACTTCCGCGACGCTGACCGGGTCGAGGCGCAGTGCACCCACCAGGGCCACTCGTTCATCGAGTTCTCCGGCAAGGTGACGGGTGTCGCCGAGAATCCGCCGGACCACGAGTCCAACGAGTGGTGGATCAAGGTGTCGCGTGCCGTCGGCTCGGCAGAGAAGAGCTACGATTTCCCGCCGCACGTCGTTCGTGTCCACTCGACGGGCGGAACGGCCTTCATGGAGAACCTCGATGGCACGGTGAGGCTCAATCCGAGCCCCTGGGACCCCATCGCCCACTACCTGCCTCTGCGCGAGCAGCTCTCGGCGAACCTGGTGACCGGCATCCACAAGAGCCGCGAGATCACTCTCGAAGGCGCGCTCGATCCCGACGCCTTCTGGCCGTACGCCGACGTGATCGGCGGGTCGCGTTGGCCCGGAGTGCGGGGCGGCCCAAAGAAACTCGCCTGATCGCACGCCGGCTGCACACGAGCGCCCAGCGCCCTACTCGGATCGAAGAACCCCCCTGACCGCAGCTTCCGCCCGCTCGGCGCGGGGTTGGCAGCTGGAAGCCTGGTCAGGGGGCGATCGGGGCGGCTGCCGACTCGGTGATCCAGGCGTCGCGGCCGTTCGCCAGCCGGATACGCAACCACGGCGAGCGACGCTCCACGATCTCCACCTCGGCGCCGGCGGGCAGCGGTGCAGGCAGCGCTCCCGGCGCCAGTGCGGAGTCGGCGGCACGAGCGAGAGTCTCGTCGGCCAGCAGCACGGCCTGGTCGGTCGCAGACTTGCCGGAATCGATCGCAACCGATCCCAACAAGGCGGCCCAGACGAGTGCCGGGAGGATCGCGGAATTTCGCAGAGCGGTCTGACCGAATCGCAGGCCTGCAGCGGCCAGAATGGCCGCAAGCGCGAAGGCCATCGCCGCGCGCAACGCGCGATCGGGGCGCGCCAACGTGCGGTGCCAGAAGAAGAACGAATCGAGCAAACCGCCGCTCTCGGGCCGCGGCACCCACTCAGGCAACAGCGTCCGCGCAAATTCGAGGTTCTGAACGGCACGCGGATGATCGGGATCGATCGCAAGTGCCCGACGATACGCGAGCACCGCCACACCCAGATGCTCGGCCTGCAACGCGGCGTTGCCCCAATTCGTCAGGAGCTCCGGATTGTCGCCTCCAGCTGCAACCCGGCCGAACAGGCGTTCCGCGCGCCGGAACCCCTCGAGCCGCAGCGACCGATCTTCGGCGTCGAGCGCAGCCGCATAGCTCTCGATCGCCAGCTGCGCGAGCTCCTCGGGCGCAGTCTCGGCGTCCGCCAGTGCTGGAGCGCACCACAGGAGCGCACACGTGATCCAAACCGCGCCCGCTGCCCGCTGCCTCATCCGACGCCCTCTGCGATCCGCTCGGCGAGCTCCACCGCGCGCCGATGCAGGGCTGTGTCGATCGGCGCTCGGTCGCGGTCGGAGCCTGGTGCGTAGCTTCGCGAGTCGCACTCGCCCAGCAGTGCGTCCGCCTCGGGCGTGTTCGCTTCCGGACGTTCGGCAATCAGAGCCCGCAGCGACGCGGCGATCGCCGAGGCCGCGTCACGCGCCGGTAGCGACTCGGCCGCATGCACCCCGCGAAGGTGTTCACTCACACGCCGACGCCGATCGACGAGCAGCGGGTCCACATCGCGGCGGCGCCTGTCCAGGAAGGCGAGCAGCAGCAACGCCATGGACATCGCGTAGAGCCCCCAGACCAGCCCTGGGGTCCCGCGACCGCCGGATCCAACCCGGGTCAGAAGGGCGACATCCCGCTCGATGGCGAGGTCTGCTCCGGTCAGCACGGTCGGGCCGCGCGGTGCCACCGCCACGGCATCGGAGGTCGTGGCGCCGGGCTCGGCCCCAGGGACATCGGAGGTGTCGAGAGCCGGTTCGCGTTGAACCTGAGCGGCACCGATCACCTGTGCGTCACGCACGGACAGTGCGATCGGCCGCGATTCGGTGGTCTGAAACTTCCTTGTTTGCGGATCGAACCACGCATAGGCCAGCGCCGGAATCTCGCTCACCTTCGAATCCACGACGCGCACCATCGCGCTGAACTTCTTCGCACCTGCTTCGAGCCGGCCCGCGAGCTCACCCTCGGGCACACGGAACTGCGATGCGGGCAACATCCCCGGCGCATCGAGCCTCGGCAGTGACGCCGTTTCGAGGTTGCCGTCGCCGCGCAGCTCGAATGTCAGCGCGATCGGCTCTCCGAGCTGGACCACCGTCCGGTCAGCCGTCACGCGTAAGGAGAAGCCCGTGCCGACGGCACCCGCAAAGCCGGGAGGCGTGTGGGCAGTGCTCGGGATGCGGTCGACGGCAAAGTGCTGCTTGCGATCCGTCGCGCGCCACTTTCGCACCTGCGTGGGCTGGCGCCCGCCGAATAGATCCCGCCGGAAGTTCGTGCCCTCTTCCACATCCAGCACCGCCGGCGGAACCTCCAGCGCCCCGTCTCGCAGCGGCACCGCGATCCGCATCACCGAGACGACGAGCACTTCCTCGCCGTCTCGGTCCACGACCTGCGCATTTCCCTTCAGCTTCAGCCCGCCGGCCGCGGTTTCGATCGTGACCTCCGTATCACCCGAATCCGGCGCCTCCAGAAAGCGGAAGGAATCGGTCAGATCGAAGAAGGGCACGCGAAGCGTGTAGCGGTGCAGGTTGGTGCGAAGCGAACCCCGCAGGCTGAAGCGCACCGTGACCGGCACCCGCTCTCCCAGAAACACGGGCGCATCGGGAAGAATCAGCTGAACGCCCAGGCGATCGTTGGTCGGAATCGGCCGCACGTCGAGGTGGGCCGGGCGAGTGACCCGGCGAATCGCCCCCTGCGCAACAGTAAATGGACCCAGCACCGTGGAACCGGGCTGGGCCGCCCGGAACCGATAGGAGAAGACGAACTGGACCTCCTTCGAGCGTCGAATCCGTCCACCATTGATCGAAATCGTCGTGCTGATGTTGGGCGACACTCCCAGGTACTCGAGCTCGGCATTTCCCGCATCCGGCGCTTCGACGGTCGGCGTAGGGTCTTCGGAAAAACCCTCGGCGACGATCCGCAAGTCGATCGCATCACCGACATAATGAGGTAGCGGTGGAAGCTGCACCTGTACGGTCTGCGCGGTCGCAACCCCGACCCAGCAGCAAAGAAAGGCAGCCATCGAGGCAAGCGCAAAGCGTTTCTCGCGCAGACGCGACGCGCGGCGCGGATGTTCGCGGGCCCGTCTCCACTCGAAGAGCAATGCCGCGCTCACCAATCCCTCTCCACGGTCTCGTACTTCGTCGAGCCGCGCCCTTCCCGCTCGCGCCGCCGTTGCGCCTCGCGGTCGCGCACTTCTTGCAGCAGCTGTGCGGGATCGACGGTCTGGGGCCCTGCTGGCTGCTGGGCCTGCTGTGGATCGGCCCCTTGCCCCTGCTCCTGTTCCTCTTTCTCGTCCGGTTGCTCGCTCTCGTCCGAGGCATCCTGCTGCTGCTCCTCTTCGCGCTCCTCGGGTGGAACGAGCTCCGCGAGCGCCAGCTCGAGTTCGCTCACGGCCGCGTCCTGGCGAATGCGCACGTCTTCGAGCGGCGGCGGCTCGCCCCCCAGCCCCTTCGCAGCGCCCTCCATCTCGGTCTGGGCCACCAGCACGTGTTCGCCCGCCACCCGCAACCGGCGACTGGTTTCGAACCCGTCGGATTCCTCTTCCAGCACCCCACCCGATTGATTCGACTGCTCCTCGAGAGCGATCGAAAGCTCTCCCGCACGTGTAGCCAGCTCCGCCTGGCGCGTGCTCAGAGTGGGCCAATCGCGAAGGCTCGACTGCGGTGCGGTCGAGGAAGCGGGATCGCCCAAGGCGGCCGCGTCCTGCGTCGTATCGACCAGATCGATCTGTTGCCGCAGTGCGTCTCGAAGCTGTTCCGCGATCGACAGAAACAGGCGCCGCAACATCTCGAGGTGTCCCACTGCGGCCGATCCGGCCTGCTGGGCATCCGACCACGACAGTCTTTTCGGAGCCTCCCCACCGAGGGAGCTGTGCACCTCGTCCATGCCTCCGAGTGTCAAGGTCAGCAGCTGACCGGCCAGCTCGAACCTCCGTTGCCGGATGGCTTCGGCTTCCGCATCCGGCGCATCGCCAGCAGGCCCCGGCACGGGTGGAAACGCTGCCCGGGCAGCAAGCTTTGCCTCGAGCCGCTCCGCCCGATCGATGTTGCGCCGCTGGAACTCGACCAGCGCCGGCAAGAACTCCTTGCGTTCTTGCTCGCTCCATTCGATACCGGCCTCGAGCACCTCCGCGATGCGCTGTTCGTCTGCGTAGGTCGCTTCGATCAGGCCGCGCAGATCGAGAAAACGCTCGCGAGCTTCCGCGAGCGCCGAGATGGCCCCGGCCTGCGGCGGCAGCGCCGCACCGGGCTCGTCCGAGTCCAGCGACGTAGCGGCGGAAGCGAGCTTCTCCTGCGCGCTCGCGACGAAGGGCTGGGCCTGCGCGACCGATGCAATCAACTCGCGCGCCTGGGGATCTGGGCCGGGATCCTGCTCCAGACCGGCCCGAAGACGCTCGTCCAGCTCACCGACGCGCTCCACAACCTGGCGCTGGTCGCCCGCCAGCGACTCGCTGCTGAGCCATACAGGGGCACGGGGAGCATCACCCGCACCGGCCAGATCTGCACGCCGCGCCGTTTCGAGCATTGCAGTGCCCTTCGCGACTTCTCCTGCATCGCGAAGCAATACATCGATCAGCGCTACCGGATCGCTCAGCTGGTCGATCGCCCGCTTCAGCTCCGCCAATGCGCCGGAGCCGCGGCGATAGGCGCGGTCGCCCTGCCGCTGGCGAAGTTGCCGACGGGTTTGCCCCATCTTCTCGCGCGCGCGGTGCAGGTAGTGAAGCACACCGCCGAGCTGCGCGACACGCATCTGTTCTTCAGGCGAGCGATCCTCTTCGGGCCTCGACGCGAGTGACTCGCGTTCCGTATCGATCTCACGCGCAAGGCGGTCGCCATCGCTCAAGAGCGCACGCTGAGAGGCCGCACGAGCGCGGAACTCGCGCCGCAAACGGTCCTCGGCAAAGAGCTCCGGATCGTCGGACAGCAGCTGCAACAGACCCGCGAGGTCACCGACGACTTCACGCTGGCGCGAGGCAAGTTGCTTCAGCTCGGCCTCGAGACCCTCCGGCCTGGTGGCCAGGCGATCGGCGAGCAGCAGCGCTCGGCGCAGCGCGATTTCGAGATTGACGCGCGAGTCCTCGTCGTCGGGACGCTGTCCAACGGCGTCGCGAAACCAGTCCGCGGCCGTGTACAGCGAGTTCAGCGCTTCCTGGGGCGAATCGACCTCGAGCTGCTCGGCCAGGCTCGCCGAAGCCAGACCCAGGTCGTACGCAGCGCGAAAGCGCAGCTCGGAATCACCCGCCGCGTCGCGTCGCGCTCGCTCGAGGCGGCGCAGCGCCTCCTGAAACTCGCCTGCCGTGAGCGCCGCCACGCCGCGGTTAAAAAACGCGCGCGGAGTCTGCGGTTCGGGCTCCGACCGCTCAGAGGGCGCCCCGGACGCATTCGCATCCGCACTCACGGCATCGCCGGCGGCTGCCAGATCCGATCGCCCCGTGACCACGAAGAGCAGCGCGATCACCGCTACGGCTCCGGTCGCGCTGGACACGGCAACACCGCTCACCAGAAAGACCAGCGCCAGCAGCACAGCCCACTGGTAGACCTCGTCGCGGACCGTGCGCCCGCGGGGATCCAGCTGCCCCGTCGTCAGGCTCGCGATGTGTTGTCGGTAGATCGACTCCAGATCCAGCACGCCGGTGCCGGCAGGCACATACGCACCCCCGGTCGCCAGCGCCATGTCGCGCAGAAGGTCGCCGTCGAGCCGACTGCGCACCGGACGGCCGCCACCGTCTCGCATCAGCTCCCTCGCGCCAGTGTCGGGATCTGTAATGTAGACCTCGCTGCCGTTCTCGTCGCCGAAACCGATCGCGATGATGATCACGCCGGCTTCTGCGGCCGCAGCGGCGGCATCGAGTGGGAAAGAGTCGTGGTCTTCCCCATCGGTGATGAGGAGCAGAGCACGCGAGGCATCCCCGATCTCCCCAAAACCGTTCACGGCCTTGCGAATCGGCTCCTCCAATTTCGTGCCGCCGCGCGCAACAGTGTGTGGGCCGGCACCCTCCAGAACGAGACGCAAGAAACTGAAGTCCGGCGTCAAGGGCGCGAGCACCGTGGCGCGCCCCGCAAAGGCAATCAGACCGACCTGGTCGCCATCCAGGTAGGAGAGAAGATCGACGATCTCCGCCTTCGCGCGCTCCAGGCGATTGGGCGCCACGTCCTCGGCGAGCATCGACTTCGATACGTCGAGCGCAATCATGATCTCCGCGCCAACGCGCTGCGCAGCCACGTAACGTACCCCGAGCTGCGGACGCATCAGCGCGCCGACCAGACACGCGGCCGACAGCCCGAGCAACACGATGCGCGCGTAACGCCGCCACGAATTCGGTCGCCGCACCAGCCGGGACTGCAGTCCAGAGCCGACGATTCGATCGAGCGCGCCGCCGCTGCGCCGCTCGAGCCAGAACAGCAGCGAAACGAATGCGATCACGGCCCAGATTGCGTGCACGAATTGCGGCTGCGCAAAACGGAAATCGCTCACGGCAGCCTCCGGAGCACAGTGCCCGACAACAGAGCCGCCACGGCGATCAGGGCGGCGCCCGAGCCCACCCAGCCCGCGTAGTGGTACTCGTAGGTCAGGTAACGCACCTCGGTCACTTCGCTGCGCTCCAACCGATCGATCTCCGCGATGACTTCGCCGAGCGCGCCAGCGTTGGCGGCGTTGAAGTAGCGACCGCCCGTGCGATCGGCGATCCGCCGCAGTGTCTCCTCATCGACCTCGACGTAGGCCTGGCGCAGCACCACGCGCCCGCCCGGCAGCGTGACTGGAACCGGCGCGAGGCCAGACGTTCCGGCTCCAATCGCATAGACGCGGATGCCGTGCTGCGCCGCGAGTTCCGCCGCGTGCAAGGGATCGATGTCCCCGGCGTTGTTGACTCCGTCGGTCAGCAGGATCGCAACTTTCGAGGCGACCTCCGCGCGCCGCAGGCGCTCGACCGCGAGCGCGAGCCCCTCCCCCACCGCAGTCCCGTCTTCACTCGGATCCGTGGCGATCTCCACATCGGCCAGAATCGACAGCAGGTTGCCGTGGTCGAGCGTCAGCGGACACAAGCCGTCCGCGTAGCGTGCAAAGCTCACCAGGCCCACCAGATCATCGCTCCGCCCGGCGCTTCCGTCGCCCCCGGCAACGAAGTTGCGAAAAACTTCCTTCACGACGTCGAGCCGACTGGTGCTCGTGTCGCCGCGCACGAAATCCCTCGCTTGCATGGAGCCAGAGTGGTCGACGACCATCGCAATCGCGATGCCCTCGCGGTGCAGCCGCGACGTCGCGTCGCCCGTCCGCGGCCCGGCCAGAGCGACCGCCAGCACCAGCACCGCGGCTGCAAAGAGCAGCGCCGGAAGCTTCTCGATCCGCGTACGCAGAGAACGCGGCGCCGCATCGACGAGTACGAGGCTCGAGTAGGTGATCGATGCGGGCAAGCGTGCCGCCAGCCAGTACACGAGGGGCGCCAGCAGCCCGACCGCCAGAAAGAGCGGATCGCGTAGCTCAAGCACGGCCCGCCCCCATGGCTTCGTCGTCGCGCGTGGTCTCCAGGAATCGTCGGGCAGTGTCGAGCGACTCCTCGACATCAGGTGCACTCGGCACGTGGTGGGCAAACTTCACGAGATCGGCGCGGCGCAGAAAATCGCGCAGCACTCTCCGCTGCGAGCGCAGAAACTCCGGCGACGCCGCGAGCTCTTCGAGAAATTCCTCGGTCGTGAGCTCCGGAGAGCGCAGCGCAAAGCGATCCTCCAGATAGCGCCGAATCACGCCGGAGAGCTTCACGAAGAACGCATCCATATCCGCGGCGCCCGGACGTGGAGCCATCAAGAGCCCGTCGAGTTCACCGCGTGCGATGTCGTACGCGCTGTGGCGACGCGCCCGGGCACGCCACACGATCCACCCGCGATACCCGAGCAGCGCGGCGATCACCAACGCGGCGGCAGCCCCCAAGCCGACCGCCCAGCCATTCACACCGCTCGTCTCGCGTGGGCCGAGCTCTCCGAGAGCGGCGCGAAATTCCAGAGGCGCATCGTCGGGCAACACGCTGGCGACCTCGAAGTCGATCACTTCGGTGAGGAGCTCGTAGGCATCCTCGCCTTCCGGGGCGGGCGCACGGCCCGGCCGTCGATCGATGAACTCGACCAGCAATGCCGGAATCGACTGCTTGCCCGAGCGTGACGGATTCAGGCGATAGCTCTGCTGCGCAACCGTACCGCCATCCTCGTCCGCAGATTCGCGTTGCGAGAAATCGACGATCGCAAAGTGATCCAGCGCTTCGCCGAATTCCGGCATCAACAACTCGACTCCAGATTCTGCGCGCACCTCGAGTTCCACGAGCAGTGGATCGCCGATCGTCGGTTCGCCGGGAGAGAGCTGGAGCCGCGCCGAAACGGGACCGCTCTCGACCCGCGTCTCGATCGGCTCAGCAGAGGCCGACAGCGCGACCCCCATTAGCACGACGGCGACCCAGCGCTTCAACGCCGGCTCCTGCGCTCGCGCATCCGAAAGAACCTGACCAGTGGATCGACGACCGAGCCCGCCGCGTCGATGTGGATGAAATCGATCCCGGCCGAGCGGAGCCGGTGTTCGAGGCCCTTCACCCGTGCCGACGCAGCTTCGGCGATCTGCCCGCGGAAGGCCGCCGACCCGGTGTCGTAAACGCGCGCCTCACCGGTTTCTGCATCGCGCAGGGCCACCAGGCCCACGGAGGGCAGCGCAAATTCCTTGGGGTCGGTGACCAACACCCCAATCACGTCGTGTTTCTGATTGGCGCTCACCAACGCCCGCTCGAAGCCCTCGTCGAGGAAGTCGCTGACGACAAAACAGATCGTCTTGCGCGACGTGACCGACAGCAGGAACTCCATCGCATTGGCGATATCGGTGGCTTCGCGCGGCTCCCGGGGCCGCCTCCAGCGCGCAAACCAGCTGGCCCGCCCACCGGCGCGCTCGCCCCCATCGGGCGACTCTGCTCCGTGCGCCAAGACCTCGCGCACGACCCTCAATGCGTGTTTCTGGCCCTTGCGGGGCGGGATGTACTGCTCGATGCCGCCGTGAAAGAGGGTCAACCCCACCTTGTCGTCGTTGCGCGTCGCGGAGAATGCCAGCAATGCGCATAGCTCTGCAGTCACCTCACGCTTGGATCGCTCGGCCGACCCGAAGTCCTGCGACGCGGAAACATCCGCCATCAGCATCAGGGTAAGCTGGCGCTCTTCGACGTAGCGCTTCACATAGGGAGTGCCGGTTCGGGCCGTGACGTTCCAGTCGATCGTGCGCACATCGTCGCCGGGGATGTATGGGCGCACCTCTTCGAATTCCATGCCGCGGCCCTTGAAGACCGACACGTACTCGCCGGCCAACACATCCGCGACCTGACGTCCGGTCCGAACCTGGATCTCGCGAACCCGTTGCAGGATTTCTCGTGCCAGCATTCCGCAGCACCCCGCCTCAGGGAACGAGGATGCCCAGCAACACCCGCTCGACGATGTCGTCTGCGCTCTTGCCTTCGGCCTCGGCCTCGTAGGTCAAGACGACCCGATGCCGGAGGACGTCCGGCGCGACGTTCTTGACGTCGTGCGGTGTCGCGTAGGCGCGGCCCTGCAGGAATGCGTGTGCTTTGGCGGCCTTCGTCAGAAAGATCGACGCTCGCGGGCTGGCCCCCATCTCGATCATGCCGTCCAGATCGCTGAGGCCCGCCGCGGCCGGATCGCGGGTCGCATGGACCAGATCGATCACATAGCCCAGGACCTTGTCGTCGATGAAAACAGCGTCGATGCTCTGCCTGGCTGCAAGAATGTCGTCCACGGTCGCGACCGCGCGCACCTGCGGCTCGGGCTGCCCGCCCGCCATCCGCTCCACCACCTTGCGCTCTTCCTCCCGCGTCGGGTAGCCGACCTTCACCTTCAGCATGAAACGGTCGACCTGGGCTTCCGGCAGCGGGTAGGTGCCTTCCTGCTCGATCGGGTTCTGGGTCGCGAGCACGAGAAAGGGATCGTCGAGCGGCATCGTCTCGTCGCCGATCGTCACCTGACGCTCCTGCATCGCCTCGAGCAGGGCAGACTGCACCTTCGCTGGGGCTCGGTTGATCTCATCGGCGAGGATCAGGTTCGAGAAAATGGGGCCCTTCTTGATGCTGTAGGTCGCGTCGCGGGGGTTGAAGACCTCGGTTCCGAGTACGTCCGCCGGCAACATATCGGGCGTGAACTGGATCCGCGAGAAGCCGGTGCTGATCGCCTGCGCGAACACCCGCACCGTCAGCGTCTTGGCGAGCCCGGGAACCCCTTCGAGCAACACGTGTCCGCCGGTCAGCAGACCGATCAGCAGCCGTGAAACCATCGCCTCCTGGCCCACGAGGACCTTGGCAACCTCGCTGCTGAGATCGCCACACAGCTGCACCTGTTGTTCGGAGAGCTGTGCTGAAGTGTCCGACATGGTCTTCCCTCGTAGAAATGGCTCGGGCCGGTCGCTGGCGTTTTGACCCGCGCACCGCTCGCGCGGTTCGGGAGTATTGAGCCCCCCTCTCCCCGGATCAAGGCCCGAAGCCCGGCGGAGAGGGAAGAAATGGATGAAATCCCCATACTTCTGGGGAATGCGGGCCTCGTGGATCCGGCCATTCTCGCGCCGAGCGCGACGCTGCGGCCGTCGATCGGCGTGCCATCTGGGGCCTTCTCGTCGTTGCCCCGCACGCGCGCCCCCACCCGATCGAAACCACTATCGTACGCGCATGGACGCACAAACGCTGGGACCCTCGGACCTCGTCCTGAGCTCGGGCGCGCTCTCGAACCCGCCGTTCGCAGACGTCGTCGCAGCGGCGGTCGCCGGCGGCTACAAGGGCATCTCGCTCTGGCCGGGCGCCTACACGCCCGGCCGTCGACCGGGAGTGTCGTACCGCGACATGCGATCCATGCTCGCCGACAACGGCCTGGTTCTGTGGGACGTCGACGCCGTCGTTGCCTGGGTCGGCCCGGACGATCCAGGACCGCCCTATCTGGAGGAATCTCCGGAGGCCGTGCTCTTCGAGCTCGCGGCGGAGCTCTCATCCCGCTACGTCAACGTACTCCTGCACGGTCGGGGGGAGGCCCCGGTGGATGCCGCTGCGGCGGTGCTCTCGGGCGTGTGCGAGCGCGCCGCCGCGCACGGACTGCGCGCTCACATGGAGTTCAGCCGCAACCGTGTGGTGCGCGCCATTCCGGCGGCGGCCGAAGTCGTGCGCGCCACCGGCCGGGACGACACCGGGCTCCTGGTCGACGCCTGGCACGTCCATTTCGGTCCGGGCTCGTTCGCCGATCTCGCTGACATTCCCGGCACGCTCGTGACCGGGGTCCAGCTCAACGATGCACCCAGCGAGCCACCGGTCGACCTCGCCTTCGCGACGCGCCACCAGCGCCTCGTGCCCGGCGAAGGGGCGATGGATCTGGTGGGGCTGTTGAGGACGCTCGGGCGCATCGGCTGCCAGGCGCCGCTGACTGTCGAGGTCTTCGACGCCGACCGCCTGGAGCGTCTCGGTTGCCGTGGCTTCGCGCGGCTCCTCGCCGATTCCGTCCGCGGCCTGCAGCGACGGGCGGCCGAATAGCTGTTCCAGCTCAGTTAGTTGTGCGCCTTGGGAGGGGGCTCTACGCTCTGCCTCAGCCGCGGATCGGGAGCGTC
Source organism: Deltaproteobacteria bacterium (assembly GCA_019310965.1). Taxonomy (GTDB): domain Bacteria; phylum Myxococcota_A; class UBA9160; order UBA9160; family SMWR01. The sequence continues at coordinate 3,396 of JAFDDG010000095.1, read as the reverse complement.
GGCCTCGGGGTCACTTCGGATTCGGGGGGAGGCACACGGTGATAATTGCCTGCTATCTCGCCACGGCGGTTTTCGCTCAATTCACCTATTGGCAATTCAACGACCTCGAGCAGTACGGAACACAATTCTGGTACGGCTGGGTCGCGGCCTACGGCAGCGTCGCGTTGGTCTCCCTCATCTCCGCGCGGCGCGCACTTCCGCGCGCGCTCTACCTGGCGGGCGCGGGCACAGCCTTCGCCGCTTCGATCGTACGGATGCGCTCGATCGAATGGGGCGGCACCATCTTCTACAACGAGACCAATCCAGCCGGCAACGAGACCGGTGGACTGGCCATCGTCGGGTTGTGGCTCAGCCTCCTGGCCATCAGGCGAGTCACAGCAGACTCTGAGACCAACGCTTAGAGCACAGGGAGTTTTGGCGCAATTCCGTTGCAAGAGCGCGATGTCGAGCCCGGGCGCCGGGCCAAGCCCGTGTGGAGAATGCCTCTTCCCGGGAAAAATCGATCGTTGTCGACCGATCCCGTGGCATTCTAGACACCAGCCAACGTTCCCATCAAAAAGGACAGTGCCCCATGAAGACAAGTGTCGACCAGTACTGCATCAACGTGACCGACCTCGAGAAATCCGTTCACTTCTACGAGACGGTGCTCGGACTCGAGGCTACTCACCGCATCGAAACCCCCGGATTCACCGAGGTGGTGCTTCAGGGAGCCACTGGCGGTCGGATCCAGCTCGCCCGTCACCACGACCAGAAGGGCCCGATCGACCACGGCAACGGCTTCTGGAAGCTCTACCTGAACACAGACGATTGCAAGGGCCTGTATCAGCGTTGTATGGACGCGGGCGCCGAGTCGATCTCGGCGCCGGAGCAGCTCAAGGACTGGCCCGTTACCGCCGCGTTCGTCAGCGACCCCGACGGCTATCAGGTCGAGATTCTCGAGCACCACGGAGAGACTCCCGCGCTCAGCGGTCCCGGCCGAGACGCGTGATCCGGCCCGTGGTCTCGATCAGGGAATTCCTGCTGCGGCGGCCTCGGCACGCGGGCGCACGGCATCGCGCCACAGTGGGAAGCCCTGGTCGAGGCCGTGGCGGAAGGCAGCCTCGAATTGAGCGACGGGGTCGTTCCATGCTTCGCGACAGCTGCTGGCTGATTCTCGTCGTCGCGATCTCTGCCGCGGCAGGCGTTGCCAACGCACAGGAGACCCCGGAACGCGACCTGTCCGACCTGGCGCGCGAAACGCCCGAGCTCGACCTCGTCGATCAGGTCAAGATGCGCCTGAAGCTGCAGTCCGAGTTCGCACCGGACTCGGACTTCGGCAGCTTCTCCATCGACGAGTACCGGCCCGAAGCCAGACTCAAGATCACCGTGCCGGTTTCGAGCCAGATGGGTCTGCGCATCATCGCAGGCCATTCCGTCGAGGTCTTCGATTTCGATGGAACCTCGAACCTCTTCGGGCTGGGTCCGACCTCTTCAGACCCCTTCGACGAGCTTCACGCATCGACATTTCGTCTCCAGGGCGCCTATCTCTTCGAGGACTGCTGCGCCCTCCTGGCGGACGACGAGCGATGGTCGCTGCTGGGCGAGGGGTTCTGGAAGGGACGCTGGGAAGCCGGGGCCGATCTGGGCAGCGGCAGCCGGGGAGGCGGAACCCTGGCGGTCGGCTACCAGATTCCGGGACGGCTGGAGCTGGCGCTGGGCGTCCAGGTCTCGTCGAAACTCTTGAGCTCTGGCGTGGGCGTGTCGCCCGTGGTCGAATTCAAATGGAAGATCAGCGACCGCTGGATGCTGAAGAGCAACGGCGCCGGTGCCCAGCTCGAGTACCTGTTGAGGGACGGTCTGACCGTCTTTGCCCTCGGTCGCCGCCACAGCCGCAGCTACCGGCTCGACGACCGCCCCGGCGGCGTGGGCAAGGGGCGAATCCGGATCACCCGCATCCCGGCGGGCCTGGGCCTTCGCTGGAATGTGCTTCCGTGGCTGCGGGTCACGACAACGGCCGGTGTCCTCGCGTGGCAGGAGCTGGATCTGGAGGACCACAATGGCGACGATCTGTCGGACCCGACCGCCGACCCGACGCCCTGGTTCAGGCTCCGCTTCGACTTCCGACCCGAGCACTAGCAGGTTGCCGCAATAGCGCGGCGAGCGCTGCCAGGGCCGGGTGCGAAGGCGGTGGCGCGCGGAAGCAGAGGTGCCCCAACGCAGGCGCCTTGCATCCTTGGTGAAGGAACGAGGGGCTCGTGGTCTTGCGCTGCCCTCTAGCCGAGATAGCCGAGCCGAAAACCCTCGGCGACGAGCGCTGCCCGTGTGTTGACCCCAAGCTTGTTGCGCATCTTCTCCACATGGGTCCGGAGAGTGGACTCACTGACTCCCAGGAGGGACGCCGCGCCGGCTGTCGTCTCGCCCTCCGCGAGCAACTGCAGTACTTCTCGCTCCCGGGAAGTCAGAGACTGCCACTTCTCTGGCCACTCTCTCGCACCGCGGCCCAGGGTGCACACGACGACGTCGTCGACCGGGATGCAGGTGAGATGATGTCGCTGACCGGCAAGCTTGGGACGTGTGTGCTGGGAACGTTCCATTCCCGACGCGAGCAAGCCCACGACACAATCACGCTGACACGGGAGGCCCTCTGCATTCTCGAGGCCGCCAACCACATCCCAGCAATGCTTGCCGCGCCCCGCTCCCATGAGCCGTCGCGCCGGGGCGTTCTGAGCCACTACGGCGCCATCTCTCTTGGCCACGACCACGGCAGGGACCTCATTCGACATCGCGTACCTCTCCGCCTACCCGGCAAGAGATCGAAATCCTATGGCCGGGCAAGGATGAAATTTCTGCACGATTGATTTCGTGGTATCGCCGCTTCAAGTTCACCACGGGCTCCTCCCAGAGCCGACCCCGCTGGCGGCCCCACTCAATCGGGCAAGCGCTGATCTGCCGGCGGATCCAGATAGCGATCGAGGATCTCGTGCATGCGCCCGATGCGCACCTCGGCCGGGGTCAACTGCAGAGTATCGAAGCCCGGCTGGTGGAGACCCTTCTGAACGTTGGCGAGAACATCGAGGTCCTGGGGGAGCACACTTCCGAAGACAGAGAGATCTTCAATGCTCTGAAGGCTCTCCACCGGACGCGGGTGGCTCTCCGGATCGTCCTCCGCCCGCAGATCGAAATTCCACATATCGACGAAGCTCTCGTCGGGCGTCGGGCCCGGCCGCATGCGGATCAGCCCGTACCAGCCGGGAAAGACGTTGAAGACGGAATTCGGGAAGATGTGGTAGTGATCATCGTCGATGATCTGACCGTCATCGAGATCGGCATAACGTGACCCCAGGGTCGCGAGGTGGTCACGAATCCGCGAGACGAGCACGTCGCGCATCGTCTGCCCTTCGGGCACCGGAGGGTGGG
>JAFDDG010000030.1 GCA_019310965.1 Deltaproteobacteria bacterium | reverse complement strand
TTCGGGCCCATTTCGTCGGGGTTGTGTGGTGAGCGAGCCGGCGTTGTGTCATGCGCATTCGTGAAAAGATTTTGCCCCGCGGGGCGTCGCCGACCGGCGCGACGCCGGTGAGCCCGCCCGGGCGATGCACCAGCCAGCGCAGCGGTCTCGGCTCCCGAGGGCCAGTTCGATGCGGTCGTTGCTGCTCGAGGAGGGGCCATTGGGCGCTGTGCCGGGAGCTCGACCGCCCTGCTGCCCGCCGCTCGCGCGCAGGACTGCCGCTCAACCCATTGACTGGCCGATTCGGGATGCTGGCCGCGGTCTTGGCGGCCGGAGTCCCCGATGGCAGCGACCGCTTCCGCCAGCCCCGAACCCGTCCTGGACACGTCGAAGCGCTTTGGCTTCGAGTGGGATCGCTACCGCGACCTGTATCCGCATTACGAGGAGCAGTTCCTGGGCTGGGTGGCACCCCTCGAACCGGCGGATTTCGCAGGCCGTGACGTTCTGGACGCCGGCTGCGGCATGGGCCGCAACAGCCGCTGGGCGGCGAAGTACGGTGCGCGCAGCGTGCTCGCGGTCGACTACGCCGAGCTGGCGGTGAATGCAGCGCGCGCGGGGCTGGCCGACCTCCCAAACGTCGCGGTCGAGCGCCAGAGCCTCTACGACCTCGATCGCAGCCAGGCGTTCGACCTGTGCTTCTCGATCGGGGTCATTCACCATCTGGAGTTTCCCGAGCGCGCCGTTGCACGTCTCCACCGTGCGTTGCGCCCCGGTGGACGCTTGGTGGTCTGGCTCTACGGCTACGAGGGCAACGAGGCGTGGGTGCGCTTCTTCCGCGTGCTGCACCCGCTACTCAAACGCCTGCCGCCGTCACTGGTGCACGCTCTCGCCTATCTCGTGTCGCTGCCGATCTTCACGGGTTTGAAGCTCGGCGTGCACCGCTGGCTGCGGCTCGGCGGCTCGAGCTACCTCGACGCCGTGGCGCGCTTCCCCTTTGCGCACCTGCACAAGATCGTCTTCGATCAGCTGTTGCCGGACATCGCGCATTACTACAAGCGCGACGAGGTGACGGCGCTCTTTGCGCAGCAGGCATGGGGAGACATCTCGATTCATCACAACCGCGGCTACAGCTGGACGGTGATCTGCCAGCGCGCCTGATCCCGGCTCCCCGTGCCCGCCGAGACCTGTTGAGCGCGTCGCGTCAACGCCAACCAGCAGGAGCGCTGCGCCCCGTGCCTGGCCCGCTGGGGAGAAGCAGACCCCGGTGGGGCTCCGCGGCCTCGAGCAGAGTCACGCCCGCGACGCGAACGCCGGGAGCCGGCGGTGCACTCAGAGTCCGACCATCCGGCCGAAGAGGAAGTCGCGCAGGCGGGCCGGCAACCGGCTGGCCACTCCCGCAACGAACTTCGCGTCCATGCCGACCGCCGTTCGCGGCCGGGGACGCGCAGCCGTCAATGCGTCGAGGATCGCCGAGGCGACCTTCTCGGGGGGCGACGCGTTGGCGCTGAGGCGTTCGAGGCTCTCGCGAAACCTGTCGATCGCATCGCTGTAGGTCGCACGACCTTCGGGTGGCAGCGTTGCGCGGACGCCGTCGATCTGGTCGAGCGCCTTGCCATGCATGGGAGTCTCGATGAAGCCGGGTTCGACGACGCAGACGAAGATGCCGCTCTTGCGCAGCTCGACGCGCAGGGCGTCGGACAGGGCTTCCGTCGCGGCTTTCGAGGCCGAGTAGCCCCCGAGCAGCGGCGTTGCGGCGAGCCCTGCTGCCGAGCTCACGTTTACGATCCGCCCGCCGGACCCACGGCGCAGGAGGGGTAGAAAGGCGCGGGTCACGGCCAACGGGCCGAAGACGTTCACCTCGAAGCCGCTGCGCGTCTCGTCCAGGTTGCAGTACTCGAGCGGGCCGCCGAAGCTGATGCCCGCGTTGTTCACGATGGCGGCCAGGGGTGCGTCGCCCAGGGTGTCGGAGACCTGCTTCACGGCCTGGTCGATCTGGCTCTGACGAGTGATGTCGAGCAGCAAGGGCGTGACGCGCTCGGAGCATTCGGAGCGCAGCACCTCCGCATCGGCGTCGCGGCGCAGGCCGGCGAATACGCGCCAGCCCTCGCGGTCGAGCAGGCGGGCGGTGCTGAGGCCGATACCGGTCGACGTCCCGGTGATCAGGACCGCCGGCGAATGCGTGGCGGGTCCGGCCAATTCACTGCTCACTCTCTTCCTCCTGGCGCACGGCTCGGCATCCTCTCACGCCCACCGCGATGGCGTCCACCGGATCGGCGGTGTCCGCATGGTGTAGAATCGCTGGCAGAGGAAGCCGCTCGTGACGATGTGCACATTTCGACCGGTGAAACCGCAGGAGACCCGGGTGTGTGATGTGCCGCTGCCCGAACCGGGTGTCGGCGAGCGCTTGGAGGCGGCCCGTGTGCGTGGCCGCGCGGAGGTGACGCTGTGACCCCTGAAGAGCGACGTGTTGTGGATGGCAGCACCTGGCGCGATTTCTGTCGCGACCTCGAGGCGGCGGGGCAGGTGGTCTTCAGCGACCGCACGCCCGTGTCCCCTCTCGATCGTGCCGAGGGGCTGCGTTACCTGACGCGCCTGTTGCGGGCCGGTCTCGACAGCTTCGTCGAGTCGTCGGACCCGTGTCATCCGCGCTTCTTCCAGCTCTCGAACGAGACGATCAAGATCGGAAACGACAATCCGGACAACATCTATCACAACGCGCGCGTGAGCTCTGCGTACGAGTATCGGATCGTCGGGAAACGAGGCACGGTTCCGTACCTCACCTTCGGGAGCAAGGGCGGCGGCTACGAGAGCGATGGCACCATGACCCCAACGGGTCAGCTGAACCTCGAGAACATGGAGTTCGCGCCGGACGGCTCGTTCGAAATCAGCGTGGCGCGCGAACGCAAGTCCGGGAACTGGTTGCCGCTCGAGGACGCGAGCAACGCCATCATCGTGCGCCAGACCTTCGAGCATCGGGAGAGGGAAGAGCCGGCGAGCTACCGCATCGAATGTCTGAACCCGGATGCGGGGGACTCGCTTCGGCCCGAGGCGATCGGGCCGGCGCTGAAAAGTGCGACCGACTTCGTGGGGATGACGGCGAGCCTGTTCGTCGATTGGATGGGGAAGTTCGAGATGCACACGAATGCGCTTCCACCCAACGATCAGGAAATGTGCCATCGGGCCGGTGGCGACGCGAACATCTACTACCACAACAGCCGCTGGCGGCTCGCGCCGAACGAGGCGCTCGTGATCGAGGCGACGCCCCCGGAGTGCGCGACCTGGAATCTGCAGATCGGCAACTTCTGGATGGAGTCGCTCGACTACCGGTATCACCGCGTTCACCTGAACAAGTTCACGGCCGACGTGGCGTCCGATGGCTCGGTGAAGATCGTGCTCGCCCATCGAGATCCGGGTTCGAGCTGGCCGAACTGGCTCGAGACCTGCGATCACTCGGAGGGAGCGATGCTCTTCCGCTACGTGGGGGCAAAGGAATATCCGGCGATTCGTACCGAGGTGGTGCGCTTCGAGGATCTCGAAGGACGTTAGTCCACGCGCCGCGCGGCTCAGCGGAAGTCGCGGCTGGAGACGCGTTCCGGGCAATGCTCGCGCAGCTGCGGGGCCCAGAGGGAATTGGCGATCAGGTGCACCACTCGACCCTGTCGCTGCAGCGTGCCCGAAACCCCTAGGCAGGAAGCCGTCTTGGCGAGCAGCCGGTATTTGTCGAAGATGCTCTTCCAGAGGATCAGGTTCACGAACCCGCTCTCGTCTTCGAGGGTCATGAAGGTGACACCGGAGGCCGTGTCCGGGCGTTGCCGGCAGATGACGAGACCCGCGTAACGCACGCGTGCGCCATCTTCCATGTGGGCGATGCTGCGCGCGTCCGGCAAGCCCTGGGCCGAGAGCTCTTCGCGGCAGGGTTCGAGCGGGTGCCCATGGGTGCTGTGCGCGCTGGTCCGGACGTCCCAGTTGATGGTCTCGGCGCTGCTCAACTCAGCGAAGCTTGGCGCGACTTCCTGGCTCGGCATGCCGAGCCGGTCGTTGCGGCTCGCTGCCTGGCCGATGGCGTCCCAGAGCGCGCCGCGCCGTCCGGAGCCGAAGCCGGCGAGGGCGCCGGCTTCGGCAAGCTGCGTCAGAACTCGCTCGTCGAGGCCGGTGCGGGCGACGAGATCGTCGAGGGAGACGAAGCGGTGCTCGGCCCGGGCGCGGGAAAGGGGTGCGTAGTCGCGCTCCTCGGAGAGGCCCTTCACGTAACGCAGCCCCATGCGGATGGCGTGAATCGGGCTCGCCGTGTCGTCGGGGCCGCTCGGCGCTGCTTCGAGGGTGCAATCCCAGTCGCTGTGGTGAACGTCGATGGGGCGCACCTCGACTCCGTGGCGCCTCGCGTCCTCGACGATCGTTGCGCAGGAGTAGAAACCCATGGGCTGTGCGTTGAGCAACGCGCAGGTGAAGACGTCTGGGTAGTGTTGCTTGAGCCACGCGGTGGCGTAGGCGATGAGTGCGAAGCTCGCGGCGTGGCTCTCGGGAAAGCCGTACTCGCCGAAGCCGCGAATTTGCTCGAAGATGCGTTCGGCGAATTCCGATGCGATGCCCTTGGCGACCATGCGGTTCACCAGCCGCTCGTGATGCCGCTCGATGCGGCCGCTGCGCCGCCAGGCCGCCATGTCCCGGCGTAATTGATCGGCTTCGCCCGGCGTGTAGTCGGCTGCCACCACTGCGAGTTGCATCACCTGCTCCTGAAAGAGTGGCACGCCCAGGGTCTTGCGCAGCACGGGCTCGAGGCAGGCGTGCGGGTACTCGATCTCCTCCTCGCCATTGCGTCGCCGGAGATAGGGATGAACCATGCCGCCGGTGATGGGACCCGGTCGCACGATGCTCACCTCGATCACCAGATCGTAGTAGCTGCGCGGTTTCAGCCTCGGCAGCATCGCCATCTGTGCGCGGCTCTCGATCTGGAAGACGCCGACAGTGTCGGCGTTGCAGATCATCTCGAAGGTGGCCGGGTCCTCGTCGGGGATCTCGCGCATGCAGAGCTTGCGAGCGTAGTGGCGTTCGAGCAGCCCGAAAGCGCGGTCGAGCTGGGTGAGTGCGCCGAGGCCCAGCAGATCCACCTTGAAGAGTCCCAGGCTCTCGATGTCGTACTTGTCCCACTGGATCACGCTGCGGTCTGCCATGGCGCCGTTTTCGATGGGCACCAGGCGCGCCAACGGCTCGTGACCGAGCAGGAAGCCGCCCGGGTGGATCGAGAGATGGCGCGGGAAATCCTGGATCTCGTCGGCCAGGCGCAGCAGGTGAGCGTGGGCGGGGTTCGTGCTGGAGAAGCCCGCCTGGGCCAGCGGCTCGGCGTCGAGCCGGTCGTAGTGGAAGAGCAGCTTGGCGAGCCGGTCGATGCTGGTCTCGGGGAAGCCCAGCACTTTGCCCACCTCGCGCACCGCTGAGCGTGCGCGATAGCGGATCACGTTGGCCACCATGGCGGCGTGAGTGCGGCCGTACTTTGCGTAGACGAATTGGATCACTTCTTCGCGGCGGTCGTGCATGATGTCGAGGTCGATGTCCGGGGGCTCGGCGCGCTCCCGTGACAGGAATCGTTCGAAGAGCAGATCGAACCGCGAGACGTCGACGGCGGTGATGCCGAGGCAGTAACACACCGCCGAGTTGGCGGCGGAGCCGCGCCCCTGGCACAGGATGCCGTTGCGCCGGCAGAACTGGACGATCTCCCACATCGTGAGGAAGTAGCCGCAGTAGTCGAGCTCATCAATGAGTGCGAGCTCCTTGTCGATCTGTTCGCGAACCGCCGGCGGGATGCGGCCGGAAAAGCGTTCGCGTGCGCCCTCGATGCTGAGCTGGCGCAGCCAGTCCGCAGACGTCTTGCCGTCGGGCAGGCGTTCGGAGGGGTAGCGGTAGCGCAGCTCGCCGAGCGAAAAGTGGCAGCGTGACGCCACCTCGAGACTGCGCTCGAGTGCGCCCGGTGCGTCGGCGTAGAGCGCTGCCATGCGGCGCGGCGTCTTGAGGTCGTGCTCGGCATTTGGCCGCGTGCGACGCCCGATGCTGCGCAAGGGCACGCCGTGGCGGATGCAGGTCAGCACGTCCTGCAGGTCGCGCCGATTCGCCGTGTGGTAGAGCACCTCGGTGCCGGCCACCCAGGGGATCTCGGCGCGTCGCGCGCGCTCGCGCAAGCGCTCTTCCTGATGCACTTCCGCCGCGCGTAGATGCCGGGTGGCGAGTGCGTAGAGGCGATCGTCGAATGCCTCGCGCAACAGCGCCAGGCTGGCGGTGGGATCCTCCTTGGCGACGAGCAGGCTGCGTTCTCCCCCCCACAGTGCGATCAGTCCGCCGGCCCGCTCGCACACCTCTTCCCAGGTGACGCTACACTCGCCTTTCGGATTGCGCAGCCGGCCGAGCGTGATCAACTGACACAGGTTTGCGTATCCATCGCGATCCATCGCCAGCAATGTCAGCAGTGATTTGTCGGTGAGCGTCAGCTGGGAGCCGCTGATCAGATGTACCCCCAGCTCCCGCGCCTTCACGAATGCCCTCACCGCTCCGTACACCCCATCCCGATCCGTGAGTGCCAACGAGCGCAGCCCCAACGCGTGCGCTTCCTCCACCAGTTCCTCTGGATGCGAAGCTCCCTCCAGGAATGAGTAATTGCTCTTGCACCAAAGAGCCGCGTACGACATCAGCCCCTGGCTCCGACCCAAGCACCCCGGCACCCCACTCCGCGGCAGCGGCGTCCCCAATTGAAAAGGCAAGAAAGCAACACCGTCCCCCTCAGCCCACTTGTCCGTGGAGCAACCATTTTTGCCTCCGCCGGTCGTAGTAGACCCAGCAGAGCTCGCCGCTCTGCAGCTCGACGAAGTGGTATTCGCGGTGGACGAGGGCCACCCACCAGCCGCCGGAGACGACGTACGGGCCGCCGCGGTGGGTTGCGGCTCCGCCTCGTTCGCCGAGCAGCAGCCAGCTGTCTGGCTCTCGCCGCGGGCGCGGAGGCAAGCGCCGCGGCCGTGCGAACAGGCGTCGCACCAGCGGCCGCAGTGTGTTGTTGCGCGGGTTCGGGCGTGTCAGATGCTCGAGGGGCTCCCAGCGGAAACTGGCTTCGGGCAGGTGAGCTTCGGCGAGCTGCGCGTGCACGACGCTGTCTTCGCCGAATTCCGCGCGCAGCCGCGCCAGCGCGCGATTGCCGGCGTGCAGATCGCGGGGCACCTCGTGGGTGAAGAGCGCGAGTTGCTCCTGGTTCTCGCGCACGCTGTGGAGCACCAGCTCGAGCTCCGTGACGCCGGCGCCGAGCGCCGCGTCTTCGAGGCGCAGGTGCACCAGGTTCAGGATCTGGCGCTCGTCGCGGGTGGGGGCTGCGGTGCGGATGTGCTCCACGTGCCTCGGCCCGCGATCGAGCGTCAGGTGAAGCTCCAACTCGGTCAGTGCTTCGCCACGGCTCGCCAGGCCGTCGAGCAGCTCACACAGCGGTGGCTTGGCGCGGAACAGCAGGCGGTGCACGTCCGCCTCTGCTGGCTCGAACTGAATGGGGTGGCGGTGCACCACGGGCTCGGCCTGTGGGCGCAGTGGTGTCCACAGGCTGCCCCGGGCGAACTCGTACAGGCGGAACGTCTCGGCGCCGAAGCGTCGGCGTACTCCACCGGGCGGCAGCGCCAGGAACGCCTCGACGTTGCGAATGCCGAGCCGCTCCAGGCGGTCGCGCAGCGGCGGCGAGAGATCGAGGCATTCGAGCGCTACCTGGAGCGCCGCGCATCGCTCGTGTTCCGGATGCTCGAAGAGCTGCACGCTGTGCCCGCCCGCTCGCGCCACTGCATAGGTGCCGAAGCGCGTGAAGCCGATGACGACGCGGCCGTACACCGCGCTGCGATTCAGCCGGCGCTGGATGCGTTGCGCCCAATCCGTGAGTGACGGGTAGAGGCGACCGAGCCCCGAAGCGTCGAGCCAGAAGACACCGGGTTGCCGATCCGAGGGCTCGATCTTCGGGCTGAAGCCGCGCAGCTCCGCGGTGATGCGTGCGATGCCTTCCGCGATGTCGCTCTCGGGCACCGTCCCCGCCTGCAGGTCTTTCGCCAGCGCGAGCCCCGCTGCATAGCGCATGCCGCTGCGGATGTGCCGGCGACGCGCGCGCTCGTTCGTCCAGAGAATTTTTCCCTGGGGCTGGTCGCGCTCGACGACGACGGCTGGGTGCCGCTTCCAGTCGGGGTGGCGTGCGAGCAGCAGTTGCAGCGGGAGCGCCGGGACGTCAACGCAGGCCAGTCGGTCCATGGAAGACCTCGCTGTGACGCCAGCCCGGGCCGCGCCGCTTGTCCTTGAGTGCGTGCAGCTCGCAGGTGAAACGACCTTCGGCGCAGCGCTTGCGACGCACCTCGCCGCGCAACGAGATCAGTGAGCCGAGAGAGGGTGCGTCTGCATCCTTGTGGGTGAGGAAGACGATGGCCGTGCCGTGTTTCTGCGCGAGTCCGGCAAGCCGCATCAGCAGGGCGGCGGGGATGCGTGTGGTGCCGAGGTCGAGGAGCAGCAGCCCGAAGGCGCCGGAACGTGCGAGCTGCTCAGCAGCGCGAGCCAGCCGGCGCGCATCGCGCAGCCGCACCACCACCAGGGCCTCGAGATCGGCGCCATTCTCGGCGGCGTCGGGTGGAAAGAAGCTGTGCGCAAGCACCGTGAACCACGCCACCGGCTCGCCGCGCCGCTGCGCGTCGAGCACCAGTGCGAAGGCGAGGGTCAGGCTGGCCGACGCGCCCGCGGCGGACACTTCGGTCAGCGTGCCGGCCACGGCGTCGAGCGCCCAGCGTGTCGGCGGGGCAGGGCTCTCCGGCAGCGTGAAGCTGCGGCGCAGCTGCCGCACGGCAGCGCGCTTGTCGGCGGATTCGCTTTCGAGGACGGCTGCCGGGTGCATCCGGGCCGTCGACTGCGGAGCAGAGGGACGCGTCATGCGAGGGGGGCTTCTCCAGGTCGTTGGGATCAGGGCGTTGGGGTGGGTAATGGGGCCCCTCGAGCTCTGACTTAGGACTTTCGTCTTATTTTCGCTAGATTGTAAGCGGACAGCTCGGCCCAAGCAAGCGCGAAAGGATCCCCGGCCGGGCGTCTCCCATCCTCGCTGGCCTCGCGCTGGATGCGCGGCGCATCCCCATGGCTCGCCGCACTGGCTCCGGTGGAGCTCGCCGTTTTCGCCGCCGAGCCCTGCGCGGGCCGTCCAGATTTTTGCATGACCCTGCGAGCTTTCTCGCACCCGCCTAGCGAACGGTCGCCGGTGGTGCGGGCTGCCTCGTGCTCCAGGCGGCGCGCTGAGTCCGGGTTCGTGACATACTCGCGGTGGCGGCCGTCGGGGTGGTGGGGGTCGCGCAAGCCGTAGCCGGGGGGGGCGAGCGTTCATGCGCAAGGTGTTGATTGTCGGATTGCTCCTCTTCGTGGGGCTTGCCGCTGCAATGGTGGTGGCATTTCGCAATCTCGATGTCTACCTCACTGAAAACAGGGAGCTGGTGTCCGCTCAGGTGGCGGACGTGCTGGGTCGCGACGTTCACTTCGAGTCGGTCGCCGTCTCGTGGAGCGGCGGCTTCGGCGTGCGGGTGGAAGCGCTGCGGATCGGCGATGACCCGGCCTTCTCGGACGAGGATTTCCTCAGTGCCGACGCGGTGGACGTGCGGGTAGGGCTCCTGCCCGCGCTGTTCGGCCGGGTGGAGGTGGGTCGGGTCATCCTGCGGGCGCCGCGCGTGTTCGTGACACAGACCCCCTCGGGCCTCTCGACCGACAGCCTGGGCGGCGGTGCGCCGGCCGCCGAGAGTGAAACTGGCGGGGCACCGCCCGCCCTCGGCATCGCACTGCTGAATCTGCGCGACGGAGCGCTGCGCTTCGTCGATCGCACGGTGGAGCCGGCGGTGACGCTCGAAATCGAGCAGCTCGACGTGCGCGCATCGGAGCTCGGGGTTGTCGAGCCGGTCGACTTCGACCTGTCGGCGGCTCTCTTCGGCGCACCGGACCAGAACCTCACGGTGTCGGGCACGCTTGGCCCTCTCGCCTCCGACGCCCCGCAGCTCGACGTCGACCTGGCCCTCGACCTGGCAGCGCTGGAGCAGGTTCTGCGCGTGCCGTTTCTGCGGGCGCTGCTGCCCGAGGATCTCGCCGCCAGCGGCCGGCTGAGTGTCGATGTGGAGGCCGGCGGCACGCTCGCCGATCTGACCTTCGCCGCCCGCGTCGATGCCTCCGGCGCCGCGCTCAGCCTCGGCGAGAGCATCGACAAGCCGGCGGGCACGCGCCTCGAGGTGGCCCTCGAAGGGACGAAGCGGGGCGATCGCGTCGCCATCCCGTCTCTGCACGTGACGCTCGATGACACGCGTGTGTCGGGCTCGGCCGACGTCGTACTCGGCGAGCCCACTCGGGTCGTCTGCGATCTCGGCTCGGACGCCGTCGAGCTGGCGGCGTTCGGCGCCGGGGAAGCTGGCGACGTGGTTCGCAAGCTCTCGGTGAAGGCTGAGGTGACGCTACCGGAGTCGGGCCCGCATGGCAGCATCGTGCTGCGCTCACCGGACGGCCGCGTCCGGGGGGCCGACTACACGAGCTTCGCGGTGGATGTGAAGCTGCGCGGTCAACGCTATGAGATCGAGAGCCTCACCGCGAACGCTTTCGACGGGACGCTGCGCGGCAGCGGCCGTGTCGAGTTGCGCCCCGATGCAGCTCCGCGCTTCGACTTCGACACCCAGCTCTCGGGCATGCGCATCGAATCGCTGCTGGAGATGGTGGCCGGCCGCGCGGCGCGGCTGCTGAACGGCAACATCGACGCCCGAGTCGATCTGAACGGCTCCGGCAATGGCTGGGAGCAGATCCGGCAGGTGATCACCGGTGCTGGCGAGCTCAGGCTTTCGGATGGCGTGCTCAAGGACTTCAATCCCGCGGGTGACACGCTGCGCGCCTTGATGGTGATTCCCGGGGTTGGCGGAAGCGGCATCGGCCGCGTGCTCGAGGCGCACCCCGAGCTACTCGGCAGGGGAGACACCCGCATCGACGATCTCGTTTCGCACTTCGAGATTCGCCAGGGCTGGTTGCAGGTGCGCGAGCTGGTGGTGCGCACGACGCAGTACGTGTTGAACGGAGCGGGCCGCTACTCGCTGGCCGGAGAGCTCGATTTCAAGATGGCGCTGGTCTTCGGCGAGCAGCTGAGTCAGGAGCTACTCGCCGCAGAGCCGGGCCTGCGTTACATCCGCAACCGCGATGGCCGCGTCGCGCTGCCGGTAGCGCTGCGCGGCGCGCCGCCGAAGGTGGCCGTGGTGCCGGACGTTTCGAAGCTGGCGGGCAACGTGGCGCGGGAGGCACTGATGGACGTGCTCGGCGATGCCCTCGGCGTCGAACCCGCGAGACCGGAGGGCGCGGGTGCGCCTGCGCCGGCCCAGCCCGGCGGGCTGCTCGGCGGCATCCTGGGCGAAGCGCTGGGGCAGGAGCCCGCCCCGCAGCCGCCGGCCGCCGAGCCCGAGCGGGAGCCCGAGCCGGCGCCCACGCCCGAGCGGGCGCCGACGCCGGAAGAGGTCGGCAGCGAGCTGCTGCGTCAAGGTCTCGAAGGGCTGCTGGGCGGCCAGCGCAACTGAGCACCGGCCGTCGCGTGCCGCGGGCAGGCTCCCGGCACTCACCCTGTGCTAGTGACGAAGCCACGCATGGACGTGTTCGAGATTCTCTCGGTGTTGACCACGCTGGCGGCGCTCTTTGCGTGGCTCAATCACCGCTATGTCCGGCTGCCGCCCAGCATCGGCGTGATGCTGCTCGCGCTGCTCTTCTCGCTGGGCCTGGTGGCGCTCGGCGCGCTCGGAATACACCTGGGCGCGGGCGTCGAAGTGCTGCTGCGGGCGGTGGATTTCGACGAGGCACTGCTTCACGGCATGCTCGGAGCCCTGCTCTTCGTCGGTGCGCTGCACCTGAATCTCAACGAGCTGGCATCGCAGAAGGGGTTGATCGCGCTGCTCGCGAGCGGCGGCACACTGCTCTCGACGGCGCTGGTTGGCTTCGGCGCCTGGGCCCTGTTCGGAGCGTTGGGTCTCCCGCTATCGCTCGTCACGTGCCTGCTCTTCGGCGCGCTGATCTCGCCCACGGATCCGATCGCCGTGCTCGGCATTCTGAAGCACCTGCGGGTGCCGCGCAGTCTGGAGATCAAGATCGCCGGCGAGTCGCTCTTCAACGACGGTGTCTCGGTGGTGGTCTTCCTGGTGCTGCTCGAAGTTGCCCGACGGGGCGGTGCGCCGGCCATTGGCGACGTTCTCGAGCTGCTCGTGGTCGAGGTGGCGGGTGGCGTCGCATTCGGGCTGGGTCTCGGCTGGCTCGCCTATCGCATGCTGCGCAGCGTCGATCAGTACCAGGTCGAGACCCTGATCACCCTGGCCATCGTCACCGGCGGCTATTCGGCGGCCCACGCGCTGCATGTCTCCGGGCCGCTGGCGATGGTGGTGGCAGGGCTCCTGATCGGCAACCACGGTCGCCGCCTCGCCATGAGCGAGCGCACCCGCGAACGCCTCGACGCGTTCTGGGAGCTGGTCGACGAGTTCTTGAATGCGATCCTCTTCGTGTTGATCGGGCTCGAAGTCCTGATCCTGGATTTCGAATTGCGTTGGATCGCGGTCGGCTTGCTGGTGATCCCCTTGGTCCTGGCGGCGCGCGGCAGCAGTGTCGGCGCGATGGTTTGGCTGCTGCGCCGCTGGCGCACGTTCAGCCCCCACGCGGTGAAGACGCTCACCTGGGCCGGCCTGCGTGGCGGCATCTCCGTCGCTCTGGCGCTCTCGCTGCCGGAAGGTCCGGAGCGCGATCTGCTGGTGGCCATCACCTACATCGTGGTGTGCTTCTCGATCCTCGTGCAGGGGCTCAGCATTGGCCCGCTCCTCGCGCGTCTGTATCCCTGACGCGACTGGCTACGCTGTTGCCATGAAAGCGCCTCTCAGCGTGCTGCGGGAGTCCGTGGCCGGCGGGCCCGCCGTCGACACCGCCGTTTCGCGGCTGCTCCTCGACGAGGTGGCGAGCGGTGTGCGGGGCGAATGCCTGCGGCTGTGGCAGCCCGACGCGGCCCTCGCGTTCTCGGCCATCGACCGCACGCGGCCGGGCTTTCCCAACGCCGCCGCGGCGGCGCGTGCGCTGGGCTTCGAGCCGTTCCTGCGCCTGGCGGGTGGCCACGCCGCCGTCTATGCGCCGTCCCTGCTTGCCTTCGTCTGGACCCAGCCCGCGCCGAATGCCCGGAGCGGCATCGAGGCGCGTTTTGCGGATCTCGCGCGGCGGGTGGTTGCAGCGCTGGTGAAGCTCGGTGTCGATGCGCGGGTGGGTGAGGTCGCCGGTGAATTCTGTCCCGGCGACTTCAGCGTGAACGCGCGCGGTCGCGTCAAGCTGATGGGGGTCGGGCAGAGGGTCGTGCGCGGCGCCGCTCACGTGGGCGGCGTACTGCTGGTGCGCGAGGCTGCGGCGGTGCGCGACGTGCTGGTCACGGTGTACGCAGCGCTCGATCTCGATCTCGATCCGGCCAGCTTCGGCAGCGTCGAGGGCGAGTGTGGCGAGACGCAGCTCTCGAACGTTGCAGACGCGCTGCTCCAGCAGTTCGAGCGCGACCGCGGGCTTGCGTTCGAGAACCTCGGGACCGATCTCTTGCAGCAGGCCCACGCCGCTGCGGATCGCTACCGCGTTGGCAGCAGCCTGCCCCAAAACTGACGCGACGCCAGACGCCGACGCCCCCTCCCCCCAACCAAGCGGGGACGGTGTTGCCTTCTTGCCTTTTTCAGCTGAGCGGTGGCGTTAGCAAGCAGGTCCTGAAAAAGGCAAGAAGGCAACACCGTCCCCGTTACGCCGCCTCGTTGCGTGCCGCGAGTGCGGCGACGAGGGCTCCTGCCACGACGAGCAGGGCGCCCGCCCAGCTGCTGGCAGAGAGAGTTTGGGGCGGCACGCTCCCTGGCCAGTGCGACGAGAGCAGTGCCGAGCAGCCGAGGGTCACGAGCGGCACCAGCGCCAGCACGGCTCCCACCCGCGAGGCCTCCCAGTGCTCGAGGGCCTCGGCAAAGGCGCCGTAGCCCACGATGGTATTTGCGGCGCAGAAGGCGAGCAGCCACCAGCCTGGCGCCTCGAGCCCGGCCAGACGGCCGAATTCGGCGAACGGCGTGAAGGCCAGTGTGCAGCCCACGTAGATATAGAGCGTGATGTGGAACGAGCTCCAGCCGTGGAGCAGCTGCTTCTGGGCCAGGCCGTAGACGACCCAGGTGAGCGCGGCGAAGACGATGATGGCCTGGCCGACCGGAAGCGTGGGGTTGGCGCCGGCATCTCCCCCACGCCCGGCGACGAATAGAGCGAGCCCGCCGATCAACACCCCGAGGCCCGTCCACTGCAAGCGGGTGAAGGGCTCCCGAAACACGAAGACGCCCGCCACGGCCAGCAACACGGGCGCCAGCTGGATCACCACCTGTGCGTCGGCGGCACTCGTGCGCTCGAGACCGATGATGTAGGCGGCGTAGTTGAGCGCGAGAAATAGCGTCGCGACCAGAACCAGTGCGATGTGACCGCGCTCGAGGCCGCGCAGGGATGGCAGGTTCCGTCGAGCCGCGAGCACGGCGAAGAGCACCAGCGCGGAGCCCGCGAAGCGCGCCCAGGTGAGTGTCAGCGCGTCGATCTCGACGAGCGTCGCCTCCAGTGCAAGGGGGAGCACGCCCCACAGGAGCATGGTCGTGGAGGCGAGGGCGGCGCCGAGTCCGCGCCGCCCGCTGGTGCGATGAAGAGCCATGGCGTACTGGTGTAGCGCGTCAGTCGGACAGGTGGATGCGTTCGAAGAGCCAGGGCATTGCGAAGGTGATCCACAGCCCGAAGACGGCGAGGGTGAGCGCGGTCAGCACGTCGCCGATGAGGCCTTCTGAAATGCCGAGCTTGCGCATGCCGGCGAGAACGCCTCTGCTCAGCACCGCGCCGACGACGAATCGCAGCGCGCGCTTCCACCACACCCCGCGGCCAGTGAAGGAGAGGTGCTGCAGGCCAAGCGCGGCGCCGGCGCCGGCCCCCGCCAGAAAGCCCGCGGCGCCGACGTTCAGTTGTTCGTGCAGCGGGTCGGGGACGCAGAGCGCGTTGAAGACGAAGAGCACCGCGCCGAGGGCGAAGGCCACGCTGATCTTTTGCGCCAGCGGGTGCGCCGCCAGCCACGCCTCCAGTGCCTGCTGGTGGCGCAGGAAGGCCCACAGCGTGATGCCCCCGAGCAGCAGTCCGACGGTCACGTCGAGGGGGAAGTGTACGCCCAGGTGCACGCGCGAGGTGGCCATCAGCAACATCACGGCGCAGGCGAGCCACCAGAATGCCCTGCGTTGCACCCAGGCGCCGAGGGTTCCCCAGTAGGCCACCACCAGCATCGCGTGGCCGCTGGGAAAGCTGTAGCCCTGCTCGCCGGGCGAGAGGATGCGCGGGTCGACCTGGAAGGGGCGCGGCGCCTGTACCCAGTTCTTGAGCGTGGTGTTGACGAAGAGCGTCATGGCCATGATCCCGGTGATCTTGAGACCCGTCCGGTAGTCCGCGCACCACAGCACCAGCGGGATCAGCAGTGAGTAGCCCTGGCCTCCGAAGAAGCTGAACACCTCGAAGAATTCGTCGATGGCGTGGGTGTGGAACTGCTGCAGCCAGAGCATGGAGTGGATCTGGACTTCCAGGATGGCGTGCACCGGGACCTCCTGCGGGGTCGCCGTGCAGCCTACGGGAGTCTGCTGCGCGAATGCTGATAAGCTGCGTGCGATGGGGCTCTCTCAGCTCTTGCGATTCCGTGGCGGCCCCGCGCTTGCGCGGCTGCCGGAGGCCAGCTGCCGCGCTCCCGCGCAGAGCGCTCGGTGTCGGGAGGTCGAGAGAATGCGGGTCGGGTCGAAGCGCGGCGCTCTCCTGGGCGTGCTGCTCCTGCTGGCGGTGGCGCTCGCCGCGTGTGCGTCCGATGGCGCTGCCA
Organism: Deltaproteobacteria bacterium; assembly: GCA_019310965.1. GTDB lineage: Bacteria > Myxococcota_A > UBA9160 > UBA9160 > SMWR01. The sequence continues at coordinate 61,056 of JAFDDG010000030.1, read as the reverse complement.
GCGCGCAGCTGGGGCCGGCCGGCAGCCCGCTCGCGAAGATCGACCGCGGGATGAACGAAGTCGACGTGCGCGAAGTGCTCGGCGAACCCGACAGCTCGCGCTCCTACCAGACATGGAAGGGCTGGAACCCATTCTATTACGGGTCGGATACCGCTCGCACGGACTGGGTCTACGACAGCCGGGGCCGCGTGGTGTTCGCGCGCAACCGCTACAGCGGCAGGCTGAGCGTGATCCACGTCGTCCACGATCCCAGCCAGGGCCACTGAGCCGACGCGGTGGGGCGGGCCGCGTTCGGCCGGCCGGGCAGAGGGCGTCGGGCCACCCCGCTGTTGGACCCCCCGGGGTTCGAGGCGTATCATGTCGGGGCGCCCCTGGAGCCGGGACGGCCCGCCGTTCGTCCCGCGAGTTCGAACGACGCACACGATCGCAGTACGCGGCGTGCCGCGGGCCCCGGTTCGGGCGCGCTGTCGTCGGGAGCGGTGCGGGAGGCAGACGATGAGCAGCGATCCGCTGTCGGCCGAGGCGCGTGACGAGGCCCAGCCGGCGTTGGGCGCGCTCGAGGGTCGGGTGCCGGACAAGCGCCTGCGGCGCCTCAGGAGGTTGCTCCCGTTGGCCGCCCTGGCCACGGCCGCAGCCATCTCGTTTCTGCTCTTCGCGACGCGGCCCACGGCGGTGCGGGTCGAGCCGGAGCCGCTGATTCCGCTGGTGCGCGTTCTGGAGGCGCAGCCCCAGACACTGCGCGTGCAGATCGTCGCCCACGGCACGGTGTCCCCGCGCACCGAGAGTGATCTCGTGGCCGAGGTGCACGGTCGCGTCACCTGGGTGTCGCCCGCACTGGTGGCCGGAGGCTTCTTTGCGGAGGGCCACGAGCTGCTGCGGCTGGATGGGCGGGAGCATCGGATCTCCGTGGATCGCGCGCGGGCCGCCGTGCAGCTGCGCCGCAGCGAGGCCAGGCTCGCGCGCGCGGATGCCGAGCGTCGCGGGGCGCTGGCCGAGCGCGGTGCCGCCAGCGCCGCTGATCTCGAACAATTCGAGGCGAAGGCGCTCGGAGCGTCCGCATCCCTCGACGAAGCCCGCGCCCTGCTGGCCCAGGCCCAGCTCGACCTCGAGCGCACCGTGCTGCGCGCGCCGTTTGCCGGCCGCGTGCGCGAACGCAGCGTCGACGTCGGCCAGTTCGTGAATCTCGGTGCCAAGCTCGCGCGCATCTACGCGGTCGACTTCGCGGAGGTGCGCCTGCCCCTCGAGAGCGACGATCTGGCGCTGCTCGAGCTGCCGCTCGGCGTCGGCGATGTCGCGACCGGCGCCCCCGTGCGCCTGACCGCCCGCCTCGCGGGCCGCGAGCAGGAGTGGCCTGCGCGGCTGGTGCGCACGGAGGGCGAGATCGACGAGCGCACGCGCATGTTGCACGTGGTGGCGCGAGTGGACGATCCGTACGCGCGCCAGGGCAGCGACCACCTGCCCCTGCCGGCGGGGCTCTTCGTACGCGGAGAGATCGCCGGCAGGGAGCTCGAAGGGGTGTACGTGCTGCCGTCGATCGCACTGCGCGAGGGCGATCGGGTCTATTTGCTCGACGCGGCCGACAAGCTCCTGATCCGCCCGGTCCAGCTGGTGCGACGGGAGCGCGACCAGGTCATCATCGCCGGGGGCCTCGAGCCCGCCGATCGCGTGGTCGTCTCGCCGATGCGCTTCGCCATCGAGGGCATGCAGCTGCGCGCCGCCGCCAGCGGGGCGCCGTGAACCGGGCCATCGCGTGGTTCGCCGAGAACCACGTCGCCGCCAACCTGCTGATGATGGCGATCATCATCGCGGGGCTCCTCTCCGCTCCTTACATCAAGCAGTCCGTCTGGCCGGATTTCGAGATCAACTACGTCTCCGCCACCGTTGTGTATCCCGGCGCTTCGCCCGAAGACGTGGAGAAGTCCGTGACGATCCGCATCGAGGAGGAGATCGAGGGCGTCGAGGGCATCGTCGATGTGACGTCTTCCGCGAACGAGGGAGCCACCAACGTCAGCGTCGAACTCGAAGACGGCGCGGACCTGGGCCGCGCCCTCGACCATATCGAGGCGCGCATCGACGGCATCACCACGCTGCCGAAGGAGACCGAGGAGCCGGTCGTCTCGGATGTCAAGTTCTCGGGCCAGGTGCTCGACATCGCGATCTACGGCGCCGCGGATGAGCGCACGCTCACGCGCATCGGGCAGAAGGTGCGAGACGACATCGCCAAGTTGCCCGGCGTGACCAACGTCGAGCTGGCCGCCGTGCGCCCCTACGAGATCTCGATCGAGGTGTCGGAGAGGGAGCTTCAGCGTCGTGGCCTGCGCTTCGACGACGTGGTGCTCGCGATCCGACGCTCCTCGCTCGACCTTCCCGGCGGATCGGTCAAGACGCAGGCTGGCGAGATCCTGCTGCGCACGGAAGGCCAGGCCTATCGCCGTGTCGAGTTCGAGCGCATTCCGCTGCTCACCGCGAGAGACGGCTCGCGGGTGACGGTCGGTGATGTGGCCGAAGTGAAGGACGGTTTCGAGGAGACCGGCAAGTACGCGCGCTTCGACGGCCAGCCGGCGGTCTTCGTGCAGGTCTTCCGGGTTGGCGACCAGCAGGCCCTGGAGATCGCGGCCCGGGTGCGGGCCTACATCGAGACGGCGCGGCTCTGGCTGCCCGCGGGCATCACCCTCACGGTCTGGGACGACGACTCCCTCTACCTGGCCGACCGCATCGGCATGATGCTGCGCAACGCCGCCGGAGGCTTCGTGCTGGTGCTCGTGTTGCTGGCGGTCTTCTTGAAGCTGCGAGTCGCGTTCTGGGTGGCGATGGGCGTGCCGGTCTCGGTGTGTGGAGCGCTGGCGTTGATGTCGCCGCTGGGCATCGACATCAACATCCTCACGGTCTTCTCCTTCATCATGGCGCTCGGCATCCTGGTCGACGATGCCATCGTCACCGGCGAGAACATCTACACCCACCAGGAACGCCAACCCGGCGACCCGTTGGGAGCGTCGATTCGCGGCACGCAGGAGGTCGCAACGCCGGTGGTCTTCGGCGTGCTCACCACCATCGCCGCCTTCGCGCCCTTCACCATGGTGGGTGGCCACGCGCGCTTCATGGCGCTCGGCATCAGCGGTGTGATGATGGTGGCTCTCGGCTTCTCGCTGGTCGAGTCGAAGCTGGTGCTGCCGTCGCACCTGGCGCACTTCGGCGGCGGGCCGCCGCCACGGCGACGGATCTCGAAGGCCTGGGCGCGCTTTCAGTCGCGCGTCGCGAAGCGGCTGCGCGCCTTTACCGAGGGTGTCTACGGTCCGGCGGTGCGCGCCTGCGTGGAGTGGCGCTACCTCACCGCGGCGGTGTCGTTCGGCTGCTTCATCGTGTGTCTGAGTCTGGCCCAGAGCGGGCATGTGAAGTCGTCGATGGCGCCGACCATGCAGGCCGACAGCGTGCGGGCGCAGCTCACCATGCCCCTCGGCACGCCCACCGAGCAGACCGAGGGCGCGGTCGCCCAGCTCGAGGCCGCGGCGGTGCGGCTCACTCGGGAGCTCGACGAGATGAGCGAGCCGGAAGAGCCATCGATGCTGCTGCACACGCTCACGACGCTGGGGCAGCACCACGGTACCAGCGTCGCGAGCGGCCGGCGCGTTGCGACGGGGCGGACGCACCTGGGTCAGGTCACCCTGGAGCTGAGTGCCAGCGAGGAGCGCAGCCTGACAGCCTCGGACATCGCGGGCCTCGGACATCGCGGATCGCTGGCGCGAGCTCACCGGCTCGATCCCGGGCGTCGAAGAGATCACCTTCGTCGGCGCATTCAAACGCTTCGGCGATCCGATCAACGTCGAGCTGGGGGGCGACGACCTCGACGAGCTCCAGGCGGCGGCGGACGCCGTGATCGGGGCGCTGTCCGCCTACCCCGGGGTCTTCGACATCCGCGACTCGAATCGAGACGGCAAGCGCCAGCTCAAGCTCGGCATCCTGCCCGAGGCCGAGGCCCAGGGGCTGACTCTCGAGGATCTCGGACGTCAGGTGCGTCAGGCTTTCTACGGCGCCGAGGCCCAGCGCATTCAGCGTGGAGCCGACGAGTTGAAGGTGATGGTGCGCCGGCCTCTCGAAGAGCGGCGCTCACTCGCCGACGTCGAGAACATGCGCATCCGGCTTCCCGACGGCTCGTCGGCGCCGTTTCGCTTGGTGGCGCAGGCCGAGTTCGGTCGGGGGGCGGCCTCGATCCGGCGGCGAAATCGCTCCCGCCGGGTCAACGTGATCGCCGACATCGACGACGGCGTCGCCAATGCCAATGAAGTGGTGACCAGCCTCGAAGAGAAGGATCTGCCGGCGCTCATGCGGGAGTTCCCCGGGGTCCAGTATTCGCTCCAGGGCGAGCAGAAGCAGAGCCGCGAGGCCTACGCCGGCCTGCGCATTGGCTTCCTCGTGGCGCTGCTCTCGATCTTCACGCTGCTGGCCGTGCCGCTGCGCTCCTACCTTCAGGCCGTGATCATCATGCTGGTGATTCCGTTCGGCTACGTGGGGGCCGTACTCGGGCACTTTCTGACCGGCGTGCAGATGAGCTTCCTGTCGGCGACGGGAGTCATGGCCTGCGCCGGCGTCGTGGTGAACGACAGCCTGGTCCTGGTCACCTTCCTGAATCGATTGCGCGCGGGTGGCATGGAGCTCGAAGCCGCGGCGGTGCAGGCCGGTCAGTCGCGCTTTCGTGCCATCATGCTCACCTCGCTGACCACCTTTGCCGGGCTCACGCCCATCATGCTCGAGCGCAGCACCCAGGCGCAGTTCGTGAAGCCGATGGCGGTCTCGTTGGCTTTCGGCGTGCTGGTCGCCACGGCCTTCACGCTGTTTCTGGTGCCGGCAGCGATGGTGATCGCCGAAGACCTTCGCGGCGGCGCGCGACGCGCGGCGGCAAAGCTGAGCCGCCCACGTCCCACGCTGACCGGTGAGCCGACGCTCGGCGCTTGATGAGCGCAGGCCCTTCGGCGCGGGGCGCGAGCCTGTGTTGCCCATGACGTTGCGCCGCGCGTCTGCCACCGAACGTGAGACAATGCGGCGGATGAGCAACTTCCCAGTCCGCGCGACCTCCGCGCGCTAAGACATGCTGCCCTACGCGCTGACGATCCTGATTGGGGCCTTCCTGCTCTTCCAGGTGCAGCCGCTGATCGCGCGCTTCATCCTGCCGTGGTTCGGCGGCGCTCCGGCGGTCTGGACCAGCTGCATGCTCTTCTTCCAGATGCTGCTGCTGGTGGGCTACGCGTGGGCCGACTGGAGTGCGCGGCGGCTCTCGGCACGGCGCCAGGTGATCGCGCAGGGGATGCTACTCCTCGCTGCCTTGGCAGTGCTGCCCATCGTGCCGGACGCGGGCTGGAAGCCCGACGCCGAGGACAACCCCACGCTGCGCATCCTGCTGCTGCTCGGCGCCGTGGTGGGCCTTCCCTACTTCGTGCTGGCCACGACGTCGCCGCTGCTGCAGGCGTGGTTCGCGCGTGCGTTCCCCACGACCTCGCCCTACCGCCTCTACGCGCTCTCGAACGCGGGCTCGCTGGTGGGGCTCCTGAGCTACCCGTTCGTGATCGAGCCATGGCTCCGGCTGCAGAGCCAGGCGTGGCTCTGGTCCGGAGGCTTCGGCCTCTACGCGTTAGGGTTCGCCGGCTGCGGGGCACTGCTCTGGCGAGCCGTTCCAGCCGGGGCGCCGTCTGCGTCGAGCGCTGCTTCGGAGGAAGCCGCGGCCCCCACGGCCGCCGGCACAGCCGAGCCGCTCTCCCCCACGCCCTTCTCCCGCTCGGACGCACTGCTCTGGGTGCTGCTGCCGGCCTGTGCGTCCGCGCTTCTGCTGGCGACGACGAACCAGCTCTGCCAGGACGTGGCGGTGGTGCCCTTGCTCTGGGTATTGCCGCTCTCCCTCTACCTGATCTCGTTCATCGTCACGTTTGCCGACGACCGCGCCTACCACCGGGCCGCCTTCGCACCATCGACGGCGCTCTGTCTGGGGGCCCTGCTCTGGGTGATGGACACAGTCGACCTGTTGCCCTTCGTCGCCCAGGCCGTCGTCTACTGCCTGAGCCTCTTCGGCTGCTGCATGCTCTGCCACGGCGAGCTCGTGCGGCTCCGCCCGCCCACCACCGCGCTCACCGCCTTCTATCTGGCCGTGTCGCTGGGCGGCGCACTCGGGGGAATCTTCGTGGGCGCGGTGGCCCCCCGCCTCTTCGATACCTACCTCGAGCTTCCCCTCGCCCTGTTGGGAACCGTGGTGCTCTTCCTGGTGTGCGTCGCGCGCGACGCCGGCTCCTCTCTCTTCCGCGGCCGGCCACGCCTGGCATGGACGGCGCTGCTTGCGTTGACGGCGCTCTACGTCGCCGGAAACTGGCAGGTCATCCGTTATGCCACCGACGGCTACGACACCGTCGACCGCAACTTCTACGGCATCCTGCGCACCTATACCGAGCCCGACGAGGAGTTCGGCGACGACGCCCGGGTGCTGCTGCACGGCGCCGTCGACCACGGCTTCCAGTACCAGGCCGACGAGAATCGGCGTCTGGCCGTGGCCTACTACGGGGCCGACACCGGGGCCGGCCTCGCGGCGCGCCTGCACAAACCGGACTCCGCGCGGCGCATCGGCGTGCTGGGACTCGGCGCCGGGGCCCTGGCCGTCTATGCCCGGCCGGGGGACGAGATCCGCTTCTACGAGATCGACCCGCTCGTGGTCCGCCTCGCGACGGAGCGCTTCAGCTATCTGGCCGACACCCCGGCCCGCTGGGACGTGGTGCTCGGCGACGGGCGCCTGAGCCTCGAGCGCGAGCTCGCCGCCTCGGGAGGCCGCGGCCGGGGCTACGACCTGCTGATCCTCGACGCCTTCAGCGGCGACGCGCCGCCCGCCCATCTGCTCACACGAGAGGCCTTCGACCTCTATCTGAGCCACCTGGCGCCCGACGGGCTCTTGGCGGTGAACGTCTCGAACAGCTTCGTGGACCTGACGTCACTGGTCTGGAAGCTGGTGGAGGAAAGAGGCGTGGAGCCCGCCCTCTTCGAGGGCCCGGCCGACGCAGAGCGTGGTCTCTACGATGCAGACTGGATCGTGCTCTCGCGCGATCCCGCATGGATCGAGCAGCCCGAGGTGTGGAACGCGAGCGCCGAGGTCGACGAGGAGCTTCGTCGGGAGATCGCCGAGATCCGCCCCTGGACGGACGACTACAGCAACCTCACCCAGCTGCTGCTCCGCTGAGCCCCCAGAGCGCCGGGCTCAGCCGCCGTCCAGCGCGCACCGGGCCGTCGAGCGACCCGGTACGCGCTGGACACGACTCGACTACTTCTTCCTCGCCTTCTTCTTGCGGGCCTTCTTCTTGCCGGCCTTCTTGCGCGTCTTCTTCTTGTAGTTGGTCTTCTTCTTGTAGTTGGTCTTCTTCCGGACGGCCTTCTTCCTTGCCTTCTTCTTCGCTGCCTTCTTCCTTGCTGCCATGCTTTCCTCCTCCTCTGCCGAGTGGGTGCCCTCTACAGTCCGGGGCAAGCCGCCCCGGTTCCCCTCAAATCCAGGTGAACGGGTTGAGTGCGCGCAATACGCGCAGCACCAGTTGCTGCGCGTAGAAGAACCAATGCGACGGCGTGAACACGCTTCCCAGGTAGCCGTCGCCGAACGACATGTTCGAGAGCCAGAGGCGTCCGGGCCCCTCGAACTCGATCTGGAACGGAATGCTTCCGCGCAGCAGGCGATCGCTGACGTTGCCGAAGCGCACCAGCTTCCAGGAGACCGATTCGTCCCACGCGTAGGAGTGGCGCGGGTCGGTGCGAAGCGTCTCGCCGGCTTCGAGCTCGCGGTAGTAGATGTCGCCGTCGATCTCGAGGATCAGGGTGTCCTCGTCGCTGTCCCGCCGGGTGAAACGCTGGAAGATCCAGCCGGGCCCGTAGGCGGCGCGCTTCAGGTGGTGCAGGGTCTCCGCCCACGAGGCACCACGCGACAGCTCCCGCAACGGGCTCGTGGGCCGCAGCATCAGGCCCTTCTGGCTGCCGAAGTGCACCGCTTTGCGGCAGATGACAGGCCCGCGATCGACACGGGTGGCGTAGAGGTTGCCGCCGAGCTCGTCGGAGCTGATGCCGAGCTCGGCCCCGTCGCTCCCTGCCTCGTAGAGATCGAGGAGCATGGGCTCGCCCGTGATCCAGCGGCGCGCCATGGTGGCGACACCCTCGGCATAGGCCTGCCGCGGAGACGTCTCGCGCTCGAGCATCCACGCCTCGCGCAGCAGCGTTTTGCGCCAGCAGTTCGTGAACAGGAACGCGCTCTCGGGGGCCAGCACCCAGAGGTCGCCCTTGCGCAGCCGCCACACCAGCGAGCCGACGAGACCGAAGCTCGAGAGCTGGGCGGCGTCCGCAGGACAGGTGGGCTCCTCGCCTTCGTCTTCTGCAGCCGGCGGATCGAGGCGCTCGCGGTGTACGACCAACAAGCCGGCTCCACCCGGATCGGCGGCCCCGCCGGGCTCCTCGTCTAGAGCCGCTGCGTCGGGGGTCGGAGGCAAATTGGCGAGCCGGCGCTGCATGGGCCGCTCCTGTCCAACACGAGCCGGGGTGCACTAATGATGCACCACGTGGGTGTCACGCGACAAGCGGCATTGCTCGATGGTGCTTCCCCGCGGGACCTCGACCCACAGGCGCGCGGTCCCCGCTGGCAGCGCCGCTGCGTCCCACGCGTCGCCTGACTGCCCGTCTCCGGCGCGCACCAGCGAGCGCAAGCAGACCCGCCAGGAGAGCTCCGCCCCCGGGGCCGAGCGCCGGTACCGGCGGCACGAAGGCCGTGCTGAAGCCAAACGCCCGGGGGTCGACGAAGCCGGAGCCGGCCAGGGTCTCGTACGTTTCCGTTCCGAAGTCGTAGCGCCAGAGGTCGTCGTTGCTGCCCGCCTCCTGGGCGAGAATCCACAACATCCCCGACGCGTCGAATGCGAGGTGGCGGGGATCGAGGAAATCCGAGCCGGGCAACGTCGCGTAGGTCTGGCCCACGAATTCGTAGGCCCAGATGTCCTCGGTCGTACCCGCCTCCTGGTCCAAGATCCAGAGCCGGCCGTCGGCAGCGAATGCCAGCTCCCGCGGATCCACGAACGACGAGCCGGCGATGGTCTCGTAGAAGTTCGTGCCGAAGTCGTAGCTCCAGACCTCGTCGACCGCGCCGGCCTCGCGATCGAGGATCCAGAGCTTCCCGTCCGGCCCGAAGACGATGTCCTGGGGGTCGACGAAATACGAATCGGGCAGCGTTTCGTAGAATTCGGTGTCGAAGTCGTAGCTCCAGACCTCGTCGTCCGTGCCGCTGTCTTCGTCGAGGATCCAGAGCCTCCCGTCCGGCGCGAAGGTGAAGGCTCGGGGATTGATGAAGTCGGAGCTGGGGAGCGCGCTCCAGCTGCCGTTCGACGGGTCGTACACCCAGAGGTCCTCGGCGCTGCCCGGGGCGTCGGCCAGCACCCAGATGCGGCCGTCGGGGGCGACCGCCACGTCGCGGGGAGCAGCGAAGTCCGACTCCGGCACGGTGCCGTAGACCTGCGGGATCGTCCGGTAGTGCCACAGGTCGTCCTTCGTGCCCGGCTCCTGGTCTAGGATCCAGATGCCCTCGGCGCCGAGAGCGGCTGGCTCCGTCGCGCCGAGCACGCCCAGCGCGACAAGCGCCCCGAGTAGTGCAGACCGCAGCGCCGCCATTGGTTCTCCCCGGTGTGCGAGAGTCCGGCTCCCGCCCATCAGAACCTCCAATGCAGATAGAAGACCACCGACTGTCCGTCGTAGTCCTGGAAGTCGTCGTTCGACCAGTCGCGTTCGTAGAGCCCGCGAAGCTCGGCCGACAGCGGCTCCAGGAAGAGCCCCGACCAGGTGAACGAGGCAATGGCGGTGAGCGTCGTGTCGCGCCGGTCCCCCGACACCCCCGGATCCGAGCCATAGTACCACTGCCGCGAGCCCGTCAGCGAAGCCGCCCCGCTGAGCTGGCCCGCCAGGGGCGCGTCGTGGCCTAGCGTCAGTGCGACCTGGCTGTAGCGGAAGCTCGCTTCGTCGGCGTGGTAGTGCTCGAAGAAGACTCGCGCGGCGAGCTCGTCGTCCTGCCAGAGGAGGCTGTCCCACGCCAGGTCTACGTAGAGGTCGAGCCACGGCACGTTGTCGCCCCCGAACTCCTTGCCGAAGGCCTCCACCCCGACGTCGAGCTCCACCTGGCGCAACGTGGAGCCCTCCCGCTCGAGCGTGAAGTACGCCACACCCAGGCCGGTGTAGAACTCGTAGCCGAACCACGAGGCCTCGCCGCCCACCGCGGTGTGGAGGCGCCAGCTCTCGCCGAGCTCGAAGACCGGCCCGGTAGACGCCGACAGCAGCTGGACGTCGCGACCGGAATCTTCCAGGTCGGTGTAGATCTCGATCGCTCCGTTGCTACGGAAGCGCGAGCCCCAGAGCGCGCGATCGTCGTAGGCAACCACGCCCAGCTCCTGCACCGGAGAGCTGGTGAACTCGATCCGGTCGGGGTTGATCGAGAAGTTGTTGTTGTAGCGAATGCCGGCACTGAGCCAGAGCTCGCTGTAGTCGGGCTCGCCGCCCGGCGGCCCGGCGGCCTCCGGTGCTTCGGGGGGCGCCGCGCGCCCGGGCCCCGCGACAGCGAACGAGAGCGCAGCCAGCACTCCTGGAATGACAGGGCCCCACAACCGCAACAACGACTCCCGCGCCTCCCCGCTCACGCCCGATTCTGCCAGAGCGGGCCGCGTTTGCGCGAGCCTTCCGCCCGGGAAACTCCGAGCTGGGCGCCCCGCGTGCTCCTGGCAACGCCGTGGCCCGGCACGCCGCGCGCTGAAGGTCACGCTGCGCAGCGCCAGCCGAGCCAAGCGATGGGCGTAGACTGACCTACGGGTCTGACCCAACGCGGAGGCTTACCATGAACCTCGTGCGGCGGCGTCGGCCATGCGCCGGCCGCCGCCCCCGGCCCTGGCAGCGCTCCCCGAGCGACTCCAGCCCGCTGGCGTTCGAGGGACGCGAGCGGACGCGGTATCCTGTGTTGGACGGTTTCCGCGCGGAGGGAAGCTATGACACGCTTCGCCCGACTCATTTCGATCGAGGCCGCGGAGAATCACGACTTTTCCAGCTACCGCACCTGGGCCTGGCTGCCTCGGGCATCGCCGGATGCGACAGGCGATCCCGCGCTGGCGCCACGGACCGAGGAACTTCTCGCCCGGGGCCTCGTCGAGCGCGGCTACGTCCAGGTCGATGCGAGTGAGCTGCCGGATTTCTTCGTGACGTTTCACGTCTCCGTGAATGCCTCGCAGCAGCTGCGCACCCAGGCCCACGCGCGGGAGACGCTCGACAGCACCTGGGGCCGCGGTGGGCAGAGCTACAACCTCGACCGGCCGAGTACCATCGAACATGTGGCATACGAGGACGTGCACCTGACGGTCGGCATCCGCGACGCCCTCGCTCGCGAGATCGTCTGGAGTGCGGAGCACCGCCGGGAGGTGCGGGGCGAGTTCGCGCCGCACCTGGAGGAGACGCTGGCGGAGCTGCTCGAGCAGGTTCCACCGCGCCGCCTGACGGGCAGCTGATCCTACGCCGCGGGCGCGGCGCGCGGCGGGCTACCAGGCGCGTGCAGTGCGTGGCAGCTCGCGCTCGAGCGCCAAGCCGATGCCTTCTTGCAGGTGGCGGGGCGTCGCGAAGGGTGCCTCGCGCAGCACCACACGCCACACTCCACGCTTGGCGTGCCGTGCTTGTTTGGCTTCTTGCAGCAGGTCGAGACCACCGAGACCTTGATAGACGGAGCGGCCATCCGGGGTCAGTACGGCGACGTAGAGCGAGGCACCGGCCAGCTGACCGTTCAATCCCCGCACGTATGTCAGATCCCCGGGCCCGCCGATTTCATCGATCGGGCCGTCCCAGGCCCCGTCTACCCTCACGCGGCGTCGCACGCCGTCCCAGTAGGCGTGGTGCCCGCGCAGCGCCGCCCGGCGCATCACGACGGCGGGCATCACCAGCAAGTCGAACTCGCTGTGTGCGGCCAGCTGGCGTGCGAAGTTGCTCGTCGCGCCAGCGAGTTCGCGCGATTCGCCCATCTCGCTCACGACGCTGTGCCAGAGGCTGCGCGCGTCGGCGGCTTCGATCCGCTGCACCGCGCGTCCTCGCGTCTCGAAGTGATCGAGGAGTGCGTGCCAGACCGGCTCCTCCATGCCGTCGACCTCGGCGGGCATGCGCAGCGCCAGGTTGAGCGGCGCCACGATCACGCGATCCTGGCTTCGGATCCCGGTCAGGGCGTCGGGGTTCGGGGTCGGTGAGCTGCACGCCAGCGGTGCGAAGACGACGAGCAGCAGCAAGAACCGATTCATCATGTGCGTCTCCCTTCCCCGGGCCGCACGTCACTGTGTGTGGGGGGAAACCCACGTATCGGCGACCTGCAGTGCCGCTTGAGCGCATCGGATCCCTTCCCCCGCTCTGCCACCCGCATCTGCGCGCGCTTCGACCCGAGTTGCATCTTCCCTGCCGCCGCCCCGCCGGTGCGCGCCGGTGCCCTAAGCTCCGCCGCTCGCACCAGGAGCCGCGCCGTGTCTGCCCTGCGCTCGGAAATCCGCAAAATGGCCGCCCTGGCACTGCCCGTGGCAGCGACCCAGCTCAGCACGATGGCGCTGGGCGTGGTCGACACCGTGATGGTCGGCCGCGTCAGCGTCGAGGCCATGGCGGCGGCGGCCCTGGCCAACGTCTGGATCTTCGGGACGTTGATGTTCATGGGCGGCGTGTTGTTCGGGCTCGATCCGATCGTCGCCCAGGCCCACGGGGCGCGGGACGAAGAGCGGGCCGCCCGCGCGCTGCAGACGGGCGTCGGCATGGCGCTGCTGCTCAGCGTCGCGGTGGCCTGGTTGTGGACGGAAACCGAGCGCTTCCTGTTGCTCAGCGGTCAGGATCCAGAGCTCGTACGGATGGCCGCCGAGTACACCTTCGTCCAGATTCCGGGGATTCCTTTCTTCCTCGTGTACAGCGCGCTGCGCCAGTATCTGCAGGCGCGGGAGCACATGCGGCCCGCCATGTGGGTGATCCTGGTGGCCAATGTCCTGAACGTGGTCGCCAACTGGGCGCTGATCTTCGGGCATCTGGGCAGCCCCGCGCTGGGTCTGCTCGGTGCCGGCATCGCGACGACGATCACGCGCATCTTTTCCTGCATCGGGCTGATCGCGTACGTGCGGATCTTTCGCCTTCACGACGGTGCGTGGGTGGCGTGGAGCCGGTCTGCGCTGAGCCCGCGTGCACTCGGCGCGCTGGCTGCGATCGGTTTCCCCGTCGCGGTGCAGATGTCACTCGAAATGTGGGCGTTTGGGGCAGCGGCGTTGCTGGCGGGACGCTTGGGCGCGGTGGCGCTGGCCGCGCATACGGTTGCGTTGAACATGGCCGCGTTGGCGTTCATGTTGCCGCTGGGGATCTCCCAGGGTGCAGCCACACGGGTGGGCAACCTGCTCGGCGCCGGCGAGCCGGCGGCGGCGCAGCGCGCGGCCTGGGTTTCGTTTGCAATGGGGGCCGGCGTGATGTGCCTCTCGGCACTGCTCTTCGTCGTGCTGCGGGAGTGGCTGCCGCGTCTGTACACGAGCGAGCTCGACGTGATTGCCGCCTGTGCGGCCGTCCTGCCGATCGCGGCCGCCTTCCAGATCTTCGACGGCACCCAGGTGGTGGGTTGTGGAATCCTGCGCGGCATGGGGCGGGTGCGTCCGGCCGCGCTCTTCAACCTGCTCGGGTACTGGGTGCTCGGACTGCCGATCGGGGGTTGGCTGGCGCTGCGCCGGGGTTGGGGGCTGGCCGGCATCTGGTGGGGGCTGGCCGGTGGGCTCGCGGTGGTGGCGATCGCCCTGGTGCTCTTCGTGCGCAGCCGTGGACCGGCGGTTGCGGAGGTTCGGGTCTACTGAAGCGTCAGTCCTCCAGCAGCGAGGCGTGATAGTCCGCGGGGGCCGCATAGCCGAGCAGCTGGAGAACGGTCGCGGCGAGATTCGCGAGCCCCACCTTCCGGCCCGGCTTCAGCCGCAGGTCGTGTCCCGGCGCGAACACGTGAAGCGGCACCGCGTTCAGCGTGTGACTGGTGCGGCACCTCGGCTGGCCCTCGGCGTCGAGCTTGGGCGCTCCCCGCTGGTCGAGCTCGAACATCTCGTCCGCGTTTCCGTGGTCCGCCGTCACCAGCAACGCGCCGTTCAGCGCTCGGATCGCCGGGAGCAGCCGACCGAGCTGCAGGTCGACGGCTTCCACCGCCTGGATCGAGGCTTCGTAGCGCCCCGTGTGCCCCACCATGTCACCGTTCGCGAAGTTGACGCGTGCGTGGCGGTAGCCTCCGGTCGCGAGCTCGGTGAGCAGCCGGTCCGTGATCTCGGCGGCCTTCATCCACGGCCGTTCCTCGAAGGGCAGGGTGTCGCTCGGCACTTCGATGTAGCGCTCGAGGTCGTCGTCGAAGCTGCTGCTGCGGTTGCCGTTCCAGAAATAGGTGACGTGGCCGTACTTCTGCGTCTCGCTGATGGCGAGTTGGTGAATGCCATTGCGGGCCAGGTGCTCTCCGAGGGTTCGGTCGATCGCCGGCGGGGCCACCAGATACTGGCTCGGCACCTGCAGGTCGCCGTCGTACTCCATCATGCCGGCGTAGCCGACCTTCGGGCGGGTGCCGCGGTCGAAGCCGTCGAAGTCGTCTGCTTCGAAGGCGCGGCTGATTTCGATGGCGCGGTCGCCGCGGAAGTTGAAGAGCACCACCGAGGCCCCGTCGCCGATCGGCCCGAGCGGCTTGCCGTCGTCGCCGTCGATCACGAAGGGCGGCAGGTTCTGGTCGCCGATGCCCGGCTCTTCGCTGCGCAGGGTCTGGATCGCCTGGCGTGCGCTGGCAAAGCCGCGGGCCTGACCGTGGACGTGGGTCTGCCAGCCGCGCTCCACGACGGCCCAATCCGCCTCGTAGCGATCCATGGTCACGACCATGCGCCCGCCGCCCGAAGCGATGCGGTAGTCGCGGTCGCCCTTCTCGTTCAGCGTGTCGAGCTGCGCCTCGAGCGCGTCGATGTAGTCCAGCCCACTGGTTTCGGGAACGTCGCGGCCGTCCATCAGGATGTGCACGCGGACCTTGCGCACCTCTTCCCGGTCGCAGCGCTGGAGCAGGGCGAACAAGTGCTGGATATGGCTGTGCACGTTGCCGTCCGAGAGCAGTCCGATGAAGTGGAAGGCTTCGCCGCTCTCGCGCACCCGCTCCGTCAGCGCTTGCCACACCGCCCCGGTTTCACCTTCGAAGAGCGTCTCCGCGCGGATCGCCTGCTGCACGAGCTTCGCACCCTGGTCGAAGATGCGGCCGGCGCCGATGGCATTGTGGCCGACCTCGCTGTTGCCCATGTCGTCGTTGCTGGGCATGCCGACGGCGATGCCGTGCGCCGCGAGTGCCGTCGTCGGCGCGTTGGCAGCCAACCAGTCCAGGTGCGGCGTGCGCGCCTGCCACACCGCATCGCCCGTGTCGCGCCGGCCGATGCCGACGCCGTCCATCACGCAGACGACCACCGGGCCCTCGACACCGGCAAAGCCCGGGTGGCGCTCCAACAGGAAGTCGTCGCCGCTCATGGGCGGGCTCGTCTCAGGCGGTCGCCGCGTCGGCCGGGCGCCACTTCCAGATCAGGTACTCGTTCTCGTCGTCCTCGAAGAGCGTGCCGAGCACCAGCTCCATCTCCTGGCCGAGCGAGATGTCGTCCGGGCTGTAGCCGTCGGCGAGCTGCCCGAGAATCACCATCTTCTCTTCATTGAGTTCGACGGCCACCACGGAGTAGGGCTCGAAGGGCTCCGGCGCGATATAGGGCGCCGGCGGCTTGTAGTTGCCCGTGGTCCAGGACCAGACCCGGCCGCGACGCGAGAGCTTCACCTCTTCGCGCTCTTCGAACGGAGCGCTGGGGTCGGCGGCGATGGCGCCGCTGGGCGGGAAGAAGTAGCTCCCGGTCTGCTTGCCGCGCACGCCGATCAGCTCGGGCGCTGCCTCGTCCATCGTGAACCAACCTTCGACCGCCGGCTTCCGCGGCTTCGCCATCTGCTGCTCCTGATTCTCGTTGGCCGGCGCGCCGCCGGTGGAGGGCACGCAGTGTAGCGCGGATGCCTCGGGGCTGGGCCGCGGCGATGCTGCGCCTCGTATCAGGCAGAAGTGGTGCCGCGCCGGACCGCCAGAGTCAACGTCGCGAGCAAGAACAACAGCGAGAAGGCCAGCAGGAGCTGCGCGACGTTGAGAAACGAGAGTGTCGTCAGTGGGGCGACGCGCAGGGCGAACATCAGCATCAACCCGAATCCGATGCAGCTCGCGCGCCTCAACCACGCGGGCACTCCTTCGCCTCGGGCGCACCAGGTTGCCAGTACCGGCAGTAGGCCGAGCAATGCGATCAGGCGGTAGTCGTGAGTGACGGGTGTGCCGCAGACGGTCTGCAACGTCAGCGCCGCGGCGAAGGGAAATGAGATGCGCGCCAGCAGCTGTCGGCGCGCATCTGTGTCCGCGAGCTGTCCGCGCGCCGCAAGCGCGGCGTAGGCGCACACTCCCACGAGGGCCGTGCTGACGAACGGCAGGCCGAACGCGAACCATCTGGGAAGGATCCGCGTGAAAGTCGGACCGAAGTAGGACGTATTGTTCGCAACGTAGAGAAACGACGGCACCCAGTCGATCACCTGATACAGGAAGATCAGGTTGAGGCCGAGGATGGTGGCAGGTACCCACCAGACATTGCGATCGCGCAAACCCCAGAGCGCGGCGGCCACCAGCCAGAAAAAGCCCACGAAGATCCAGGCCTGTACCTTGAGCATCGAGATCGCGCCAGCCGCGATCGCCCAGGCCGAACCGCCACGCACGAAAGCGGTCACCACACAGACGATGGAGGCAGCGACGAACACGTCCAGCTGCCCGCGTTCCAGGTGGAAGAGCCCAACCGGGGTCAGGTACATCGCCGCCAGGATTGCCACGAGGACGCTCGGGATTGCCTGCGTGCAGCCGGCGCGGCGCAACGCCAGGGCGGAAACCAGCAACAGCAGTCCGATCCCCGCCAGGTTGTGTACGACGAGAGCTGTTGGAAAAGCGACCCTGCCCAGTGGTACGTAGAGCCAGTGGATGACCGGGTGGTAGGTGGAGCTCCACCTCCGTCGCCATTTCGCTTTGTCGACCGGATGGTAGACCGGCTGGCCCGCCGACAGCCTGCCCGCCGAAAGCCAGATCTGGCTGAAGTCGATGCCGTGATGCGGCGCCCGGCCCGGCGTCGTGCGATACGAGTACTTGAAGATCTTCGGGTAGGTGAGTCCCGAGAGTTCTTTCGCCGGTTTGAAGCCCGTGTAGTGAATGAAGAGCGGCGACGCCACAGCCACCACGAGGGCGGCGATGATCCATCGGTTCGTGCGGATGGCCGTCCGCAGCCGCTGCTGTGCGGCCTCGCTCTCTGCCGCGTCGTCGGAAACCCAGCCCTGCATGCGGTCGGAGGGTAACGCTGGCACCATCGTGTCGCACGATGTCGGAGCGCACGTTTGGCGTGGGCTTGCTCTTCCCATCGGGTGCTATCGTGACCGCGTGGCGCCCGGACCGAACGAACGCAGGACGAAGCGCCGCGCTGCAGCCGTTCTTGCGGTGCTGCTCGCGCCCTGGGCCTACCGCGCGCTCGCCATGGCCGAAGTGTCAGCGGTCGTCGGCGTGGCGGACTTGCGGGGTTTCGTTGCCGATGCGGCGATCGCAGCGCTGACGCTCGCGTTCCTCTTGTCGTTGGGGCGCATCTCGCGCTGGCCGGCGGCGGTGTGCGCCGCGTTGCTCGCACTCGGCTACTACGCGAACTTTGAAACGGTTCAGGCCCTGGGGATGATCGCTTCGCCTCTGGACCTCAAGTACTTCGACGCCCCGACGTTCGTGCGAGGCTCGGCGCTCGCCCTGATGCACCCGCTGGCACTCGCTGCCGGGGTGCTCGCCTCGTTCGGGCTGGCAGCCTGGGGTCTGAGAACGGCGGCGCTCCGGGATGCCGTGGCTCCGCTCTTGCTGGGCGGTTTTCTGCTCGGGGGCGTGCTGCTGTGGCCAGTGGACGTGACGCGCTCCACATGGCGTCAGGAGAACGTCATTGCCTACAACACCGACTGGCTGGCCGGGCGCAGCGATGCCAACGATTTCGCCACGTCGGTGTCGGCGATGCGTGACCTGGTTCCCGCTGTCGGCGCCGATCTCGATGCGCCACGCGCCTTTCCGGTCGACGGTCGGGGAAAGAACGTGCTGCTGATCGTGCTCGAGTCGGTGTCGGGCAATTACCTGGATACGGCAGCGAAGTATCAAGGGCGCAGCCCCCGCAATCGGATGCCCCTGCTCGATCAACGCTTCGCCCAGAACGTCGGCTATGCCACCTTCTTCACGCACAACCGCCGCACCAATCGCGGCCTGTACTCGCTTCTCTGTGGCGAGTATCCGCGGCTGCTGGCGGGCACGCCGAAGATGGCCGTGGCGGCGGGCCGGCCCTGGCGCCGTTGCCTGCCCGGCGTGCTGGCCGCACACGGCTACCACACCGTTTATCTCCAGACGGCTCCGCTCGGTTTCATGCAGAAGGACAGCTTCATGCCGGCGATAGGTTTCGACGAGACGCTCGGCGATGGATGGTTTCAACGCGCCTATCATCGCACGGAGTGGGGCGTCGACGATCGCGCCTTTTTCGAGCAGGCACTCACGAAGCTCGACGAGCTCGAGGCACGCGACGAGCCGTGGTTCCTCACCCTGTTGAATGCGGGCACGCACCATCCGTTCGTCGTTCCGCCTTCCTACGAGTCGCCGTACCGCACGGACGTGCGCCGCGCGTTCTCCTATCTCGACGATGCGTTGATGAGATTCTTCCAGGCATTGGACGCGCGGGGGCTGCGCGAAGACACGTTGATTCTCGTCACCTCGGACGAGTCGCGTGGCAGTTTTGGCGAACTCGAGGATGGCACCGCGGCCCTGCTGAGTCAGAACTGGGGTTTTCTCGTGGCCATGCTGCCGGAACGCGAGCGGCGCGTCGTCGGAGAGCCGTTCGCTCAGAGCGACGTTGCGCTGTCCGTGGTCGACTACCTCGGGATCGATCACCGGGGCCTGGATTTCTTCGGGCGCAGCATCTTCCGCACGTACGATCGCGGGCGCGTCCTGTTCTATGGCAATCTGAATGATCGCATGGTGGGGGGGCTCAAGCCCGACGGTACGCTCGTACAATGCAAGCAGGAGGGGCGGCGCTGTGCGCACTACCAGGCACCGGGTGGCAAGATCTTCGGTCCGCGTCTGCGCCGGATCCACGACGACGAGCGCTTTGCGGAGACGGTCCGTGACATGGGGCAACGCAGCCTGCCGCCCACCGCCAGTGCGGCTCTGCAGGTGCCGCTCATCGCGCAGCGCGTGGTCACCGTGCCTCAGCCGGAATGGCTCTGGGTCCAGAGTGTCTCCCAGCTCGCGATCGAACCCGACGAGTGGGTCGAGGTCGACATCGAGGTAGAGTCCCGCGGGCCGACTCCCGTCGTCTTGAACCATCGCGTGAATGTTGGCAAGCAGCGGTTCGTGCTGACGTCGTGGATCCACCTCGAACCGCAGCAGGTCTTCAAGCTGCGTTACACGCTGGCCAGTGACATTCCGGTTACGCGGTCGAGCGTGCGCACTCGTGCAAAGCTGGCCGAGCCGGGTGAGGCGGAGCTCATCTTCCGCAAACGTCGCTTCGAGATCAAGCGTGCCGGCGATCGCCCACCCCAGGGTATCCAGCTCGCCCGGATCGAGATGGATCCGCCTCCCTCCGCTCCGGTGCGGATGCAGTACACGGTGACGCCCATCGAGAACCACGCCGGCTATCTCCAGCGGCGGGTCGAGAAGGGATTCCGCGACGAAGAGGAGTTGGATCCGGAAGGCGAGCTCTGACTCCGGCGCATGAGCACGACACCGCCTTCGCCCCCGACCATGGCCAAGCGCGACGAGCTATTTCAGCAGCCCGCTAGCTCGGGCGCGCCGGCGGCTCGGCGACCCGCACCAGCTGGCTCCAGGCGCTCGCGACCGTGCAGACGACGATGGCCGAGGCGGGGACCGCCACGTGGCACCAAAGGCGCGGCAAGGCTGTGGTGACGTGCCAGGTGACGCTGTTCGGGGTCACGAGAAAGACCGCCAGCGTCGCGAATAAGTGGCCCAGCACCCAGAGCGCCCAGACGCGCGTGGTGCCCCCGAAGCGTAGGCACCACGGCACTGCCACGCACAATACGAAGACCCAATAAGGCAGCATCTCGCGCTTTTCGAGCACGCTGCGGGTGGACTGCAGCAGCAGCGGCACGCGCTGTGTCAGTCGGGCCATGTCCATGTCGGCCAGGGCCGCGACGTAGTGCTCATCGAACGGTGCGCCCGCCGTCGTCGCCGCGAGGCTCGCGGCGACGAGTCCGGCGAGTCCGGCGCCCAGCACCACCGCCAGCGCCGGCCGCCACAGCTTGCGCGGACCGTGGCAGAGGGCGGCCGCGGCGAGCAAGGTACCCAGCGCGATCGACGCTTCGCTCTTGAGCAACATCGCGGCCGCTGCGAGACCCACGCCGGCTACGAGGGCGCCGCGGTTCGCGGTGCGCAGGTTTTCCAGCAGCAGGAAGGCGCAGGCGCCGAGTGTCAGCGCCAGCGGCATGTCCGCGCCCTCGAGGCTCCAGCTGCGACCCCCGACCCACGGAAACACGACGGCGATGGGGAGCGCGATGGCGCTGAGTGCGATGATGGGGACGCGACCGCTCGTCCACTCACGGGCCCAGTGGACGACGAAGCCCAGCAACCCGAGGATCCAGAGGCACGCGACACTCGAATACGCGCTTACCGAGCCGTGACGCCGGAGCCACCCGGCGATCGTCAGCGCGGGCTCGGCGCCCGTCGGGTCCTCGGGATCGCCCGCCGTCACCCAGCCCGAGAACGCCATGATGAGTGGCAGACCCAGCGGGTAGTCGGCGTGATAGTGGATTACGTCGGAATCCTGGAATATCGGCCCCTCCAGGTTGCGCTCGTGCAGCAGGGCCTTGGCCTTGATGCCGTAGATGGCTTTGGCGTCGTACCCCCAAAAGGGCGCTGTGCGCGCACAGAAAACGAGAACGACGCCAAGCACCGCCAGACCGACCCAGAAGGGGTTGCGCAGCAGCGCCGCGCTGCGGCGCCAGCTGCCGATGGCGCTGCCGAGCGTCCATACGGCGCCGCCGGCGACCACTGCGAGTGCGGGCCAGAAGGTCACTCTGCCCGTTGCCACGAACGGCAGATACGAAGACAGTGCGATCGCCGCGAAGCCCGCGGCCACGGCCAGCGCCCAGCCCAGAGGCACTGAGGTGATGCGACAGCGCAGCAGGCAGAGCAGTGCCCACCCCGCGGCGGGGATCGCGAACATCAGGAGACCCAGTGCCCAGCTATCGCTCATGGACTGGCTTGCTGCCCGCCCGCGCGTTTTGCGAATACGAGCTCGGCTCCGCGTTCCTTGGCGAAGGCCCGGGAGCGGGCTTCCGACGGTCGGTGTCCGATCCGGAAGTGCGGATTGGGGCCGCCGCGTACCGTCATGCGCTGCTGGAGCGTCCAGCGTCGCTGTGCGGGCTCCATCAACATGAGTCTCGGATAGAGGTAGAACGCCGCCGAATGGCCGCGGCGATCGAGGTCGTCGATCCACACGACGACCGGCTCCGGTGAGGGGCGCTGTACGAGGCCTCGAACCAGCGGCGCGAGCAGCTGGGCGCCGAGCAATGCCGCAGACAGAGGCAGGATCAGCCATGCCAACGGGTGGACGCCGCGCAGATGCAAGGTGTGTTCGGGAGCCAGGCCAAGCCAGCTTCGCCGGTTGCGCCAGGTGAGCGCGCACCATGCGAGCCCCAGCACGGGGAGCACGTGCAGCGGGTTCGCCTGCTCGATCCCGAACGGCAGCCTGCCGACGTCGAGCTTGAACGGGCCGTGCAGCCAGATCCACACCACGAAGGCCGCATCCAACGCGACGAGCACGGCGAGCAGTCGCTCGGCGAAGCGCCGCCCGCGAGAAGGACGAGATTGGCGTGCGGATCGCATCGTTCGGAACTCACACCGCCGCATCCACCGGCTCCCCCGCCCGGGATGCAATGGAGCCAATGAATAGCGCGCCGCTGGAGCCCAAACCCGGCGGACCCCGATGGACGCCGCTCCCCCCAGGGGGAGGGCGGCCCAGCGCGCTCGCCGCGCGGTGTGCGGCTTGTGTGTGCGGTCCTCATCCGCGATGTTTCGCCCCCGCCCGCGGCGACGGGCTGGAGAGGAGAGCGTGTATGGAGCGGTGGCTGCGCGATGGAGCTTTCGAGGGCGAGACCCACATCGTGACGGGGGCCGGACAGGGCATCGGTCTCTGCGTTGCGACCGCGCTGGCCGCCCACGGCGCCCAGGTGGCAGTGATCGATCTCGACGCCGGCCGGGTCGCGGAGGTGCGCGACGAGATCAAGGCCCAGGGCGCCGTCGAGCCGCTGGCCGTTGCGGCCAACGTCACTGAAGAGGCGGATGTGGTGCGCGCCGTCGGCACGGTGATGGAGGCCAGTGGCTGCATCAATGGCCTCGTCAATGTGGCGGGCATTACCCGCGACGCGCGCATCACGAAGAAGACCCTCGACGACTTCAAGGCCGTCGTGGCGGTGCACCTGCACGGCACGTTCCTGTTCACCCGAGAGGTTGCGAACCAGCACTGGCACCCGCTCTTCAAGGCGAATGGCAACCAGCGGCTCGACGATGGCGTCAACCGCTGCATCATGAATTTCTCGTCGGTGAGCGCGCGCAACGGCAACATCGGACAAGTCGATTACACCGCCGCCAAGGGTGCCATCGAAGCAGTCACCCGCACGACCGCTCGCGAGTTCTCCGGCTACGGCGCGCGCGTCAACGCGATTGCGCCGGGGCCGGTGGATACGCCGATGCTCGCGCAGGTTCCCGAAGAGGGTCGCAGGGCCTTTGAGCGCATGACCCTGGTCGGGCGCATCGCGCAGCCCGAGGAGATCGCCGCCACCATCTGTGCGATCTCGGACCCGAAGCTCTTCGGTTTTACGACGGGACAGGTCTTCGCCGCCAACGGCGGCATGTACCTCGACTGAGCGCCGGGATCGGGAGTGCAGCTCTGCCTCATCCGCCACGGCCTGCCCGTCCGGCGGGTCACGGACGATGGCAGTGCCGCCGATCCGCCGCTGTCGGCGCGGGGTCGCTCCCAGGCGGCGGCGCTCGGTCGCTGGCTCGGCGGCGAGCCCATCGATGCGCTCTACGCGAGTCCCCTGCGACGTGCGCGCGAGACCGCGCAGCCCGTCGCGGCGGTGCACGGGCTCGACGCGCGTATCGAGGTGGGGGTGACGGAGTTCGATGCGGCGGCGGATCACTACGTGCCGCTGGAAGAGCTGAAGGCGCAGGACCCTGCGCGTTGGAAGGCTCTCGTCAGCAGCGGCTTCTATCTCGAAGGAGAAGCCGAGACGTTCCGCGCGACCGTGGTCGCAGCGCTCGAGCGGATCATCGCTGCCCATCCGGGTGTTCGCGTCGCTGTGGTCTGCCACGGGGGCGTCATCAACGCCTGGACTTCGCACCTGCTCGGGCTCGAGCGCCTCTTTCTCTTCGAGCCGGTATACACGAGTGTGAGTCGCTACCTGGCTGCCAGCTCGGGGGAGCGCAGCGTGTTGAGCTTGAACGAGACGGCGCACCTGCGCGGCGAGTGACGATCGGCACTCAGGGCCGACCGCCCCACATCCAGTAGTAGGGCAGGGCGACGCCGAAGAGGAAGACGAGGGCGATGCCCGCGCCCGCGAGCCCCCGGCGGTCGAGGCGGGCGAAGAGCCCGCGACCCAGCCAGACGGCGTGTGCGGCGTAGACGCACAGCAGCGGCAGCCACGGCACGCGAAAGCGTGGTGTGGCGTTGGTGGCAATGTGAAGCGCGGCCACCGCACCCAGCAGCAGCACTGCCAAGAGCCGACGTCCTCCCGCCCGGGACGCGGCGATCCCGAGCGCCGCGCAGCTCGCCAGGGCGAGCCAGGCCGGCGTGCTTGCGGCCAGGAGCCAGCGCGCCGGGGCTGCCGGGCGGTCCCCGTAGGCTCCGTTGCGAACCTTGGTGCGAACGACGGAGTCGGGGTTCGCGAGAAGCGCCAGATTGCGGACGCTCTTCTTGAAGAGCCACGCCGGCTGCTCTGCCACGATGCGTGCGATAGCGTGCTCGCGTGCCAGGTCGAGCCGCTCGCCCTCGTTCCGCGTCGAGAAGTAGTCGGCGTGAAACTGGCCCTGCACCGGGCCGCGGCGCCGCCACCACTCGGGTGACTCGAGGCTGTTGCCCTCGGCCGCCGCAAACCAGCCGACCGTCGAGATGCCGATCCAGCGCCCGAAGCTCGTGTGATTGCGCGCCATCCACGGCAGGGTCACCGCGAAGGCCAGAGCCAGCATGGCCGTTGCGCGGACGAGTGCGGCGCGGCGCCCGTCCGCTTCGCTGAGCCACCAGAGCCCGCAGGCTGCCGCCGCCACCAGCGCCTGCTCGCGGGTCAGCGCCGCCACACCGAATGCGAGGCCCGTGGCCACCACACCCGCCGGGCCCGGCCGCTCCGCCGTCTTGACGGCCGCCCACAGCGCAGCGAGCAGCTGAACCGAGAACCAGGTTTCCGACCAGAGATAGTGGCTGTGGGCAATCAGGGCCGGATAGAGCGCCGCCAGGCCGCCGGCCAGCCAGCCGCTGCGCGCGTCGAAGAGCGAGCGGCCGAGCGCGGCGGTGAGCAGTACCAGCGCGGTGCCGAGCCAGATTTGCGAGCGCTGCAGTCGTGCGACGACGGCCGTGTCCAGCTCCGGCGCCTCTCGCGCCGGCCGTTGCGTGTCGATGCCGAGCGAGAGCAACCATGCGTGGCCGGGTGGGCGCCAGGCCCGCGCCTCGCCTTCCAGCTGGCCGACGTAGAGGTGACCGCGTCCTCGCGCCAGATTGTCGGCGACCTCGACGTAGTAGTTCTCGTCGCCCAGCAGCGCGACGGGCTGCGCCGTTTCGAATGCGCCCCAGCGCACGCTTCCTGCGAGCAGCGCGAGAGCGAGCCAGGGGGCGAGGCGACGCGCCGGCATGGTCGCGCGCGACGGCGCCCGCTCACCCGAGCGCGGACTCGATGGCAGCCAGCAACTCCGACGCCCCGGGCTCCGCCGGTGGTTCGAAGCGCGTCACGGCGGCTGCCGGTCCATCGAGCGGGAACGTCGAGGCGACCTTCCCCATCGGGCAGACCTTGCCGGCACAGCCGCCGAGCGACTGCAGATCGCCGTCGTTTCGCTGAGCCGTGAAATCGTGCAGGCCGGGCAACGCCCTCATCTCCTCGTGCGGTCGAGTCGGCGATCATACCAGAGCCCTTGTGCCGCGGCGGGCCGGCTACCATGGCGGTGCCCATCATGCCGGTCGAGAGTCCCGCCAATCCGAGTTGTCTGCGCGATCCCTGGATCCTCGGGGCGTTCGGCCTCGCTCTGCTGCTGCGCGGCGGTCTCGTCGCGTGGTTCCCCGACCCGACGCCGGTCAACGACGAGATCGACTACTGGCGACTCGCGGAAGGACTGGCGCGGGGGGAGGGCTTCGGGTCGAATTTTCGTCCGCCGCTGCATCCGGCGTTCATGTCGTTCTTCGTGGAGCTAGGTCCCGGGGCGGTCGCCGTACGAGCCGTGCAGGCGCTGCTGGGCGCGCTTTCGGTCTTTGCGATCGCATGGCTTGCAGAGCGGCTCTCGGGTCGCGTGGCGGCGAGGGTCGCGGGCTTCGGCTTCGCTCTCGACCCGGTGCTGATCGGCTTCTCTCACCTGCTCTGGTCCGAGACTCTCTACATCGCGCTCTTGCTGGGCGGCATTGCCGCGCTCGTCTTCGATGCACGGCGCGTGCGCCCGGCACATTGGGCTGTCGGCGGCTTGTGTTTTGGCCTGGCTGCTCTGGCGCGCCCGCAGCTCCTGACTTTCTTGCCGCTGCTGCTGCCCTGGGCCTGGCTCGTGGCCCGCCGGCGCGGAACGGCTCAGCTGCGCCCGGCTGCGATCGCCTTCGTCGCCCTGACCTGCTCGACCTGTGCCGTGGTGTTGCCCTGGTCGTTGCGCAATGCGCGGCAGACCGGCGCATTCTTTCTGGTCGATACCAACGGGCCCTACAACGTGCTGGTCGGCACCGAGCCGGGAGCGCATCGCGTCGACAAGGACGACCGCTGGAGCCCGGCCTGGGCTGCCATCGGCAATCTTCACTACATGGTGGCCGCCGAGCGCGACCCCGGCGCGGCACAGCGCCTGGCGCTGCGCCGCGCCGGGCGGCGCATCGCCGAAGCGCCGGGCCGCTTCGTGCGGAAGTCTCTGTGGGAGGCGGTGCACCTCTTCACTCTCGACAACTTCGTGCTGCGGCATCTGCGCAACGACTGGTACGGCGTGGCATCTTCTCCCTCCCTGACGGCGCTGCTCACCGTGTGGTGTGTCCTGTGGACTGCGTTGCTCTACGCCGGCGGGAGCGCGGGCCTGATTCTCCAGCCAGCCTCGCCGCTCCGTGGCATCGCGCTCATGGCGCTGCTGCACGCCGTCGTGCTCTTCGGCCTCACGTACTCGCTCTCGCGTTACGCCGTGCCGCTGCGGCCGTTCTTCCTGCTCGGCTGCGCATGGCTCGTGACGAGCCGCCAAGCCGCGCTCGAGCGCCTGCGGTGCGATCACCAGGCCGCGGGTCTCTGCGTGGCGACGGCCGCTTGGCTGCTTCTCGCCTGGGCGCGGGATCTTCCGCTGCTCGTCGATCTGCTGGCCACCGGCGGCGCGGGCTTTCCCTTCGTGCGCGGGATGGCTCCGTGATGCGCTGGGGCGAAGCGGCCTGTGTCCTGGGGCTGGCTGCGGCGCTGGGCTGCAGTGGGGCTCCGGCGCGGCCTCACGTCGTGATGGTGGTGTTCGACACGACGCGTGCGGATCACTTCTCGGCCTACGGCTACGCCGAGGCGAAGACTCCGCACTTCGACGCCCTGGCGGCGAGCGGCGTGCTCTTCGAGAATGCGTTCGCCACCTCGAGCTGGACGGTGCCCTCCCATGCGTCGCTCTTCACGGGCCTGTATCCGATGACTCACGGTGCCAATCAGGTGAGTCAGTATCTGGCCGGCGAACACGAGACGTTGGCCGAGCTGCTCGGTGACGCCGGTTACGAGACCGTCGCATTCTCGAACAACGCATGGGTCGGAGATCGCGCGAACCTGACGCAGGGTTTCGAGAACGTCGCGGAGGCCTGGCGTCTGCCTGGACCGGGGCAGGCGGCGCGCACGAACAAGGCCATTGAGCTCTGGTTGGATGCGCGCCAGGACGAGCGACCGTTCTTCCTCTTCGTGAATTACATCGAACCGCACTGGCCCTACGACGCGCCAGCGTCGATGCAGGCGCGTTTCGTCTCGGCGGACGTCTCGAAGGCCGAGCGCGGAGAGGCGAACTTCGGTGTGATTGACTGGTACATCGACCGCGACTCGATCGACGAGAGCCTCCTGCCGCTGCGCCAGCGCCTGTATCACGCCGAGGTGGCGACCGTCGATCAGGCTTTGGGCAATCTGTTGCGGATGCTGCGCGATCGCGGGCTCGAAGATGCGAGCCTCGTCGTTGCCGTTTCGGATCACGGCGAGAACCTGGGCGACAATGACCACCAGGGGCACTCGTTCGTTCTCTACGACTCGACGCTGCGGGTACCGCTGGCGATTCGCCCGCCCGGTGGGGCGGGCGCCGGGACGCGTCGGAGTGAGCCGGTGCAGCTGACCGACGTGTTTGCGACGGTTGCTGCAGCCGCGGGGGTGAGCGCCCCGGGCGTGGGCAGCGATCTCCTGGCCGCGGCGCTGCCGCAGGACCGCCCGGTGGTGGGCGAGTACTACTACCCGAAGCAGTTCATCGCCTACTTCCCCGAAGAGGCGCGCAAAGGCGCGTCGCTGGCGCCGTATCTCCGCCTCATCCGCTCGCTGCGGGTCGGGCCGCACAAGCTCATCTGGGGCTCCGACGGGCGACACGAGCTCTACGATGTCGTCGCCGATCCCCGCGAGACGCGCAATCTCGTGGCGGACGAGCCCGAAGTCGCGAAGGCGCTGGAGCGCAGACTGAACGCGCTCCTGGAGGAGCACGGCACTGCGCTCACCGAGCTGCCGCCGCCGCGCGGCGAGATGGACCCGGACGTCGAACGTTCGCTGCGGGAGCTGGGGTACGTGCGCTGAGGCGCGCGGTATCCTCGCGCGCAGTGGCAGCACGGCAGGCACGCGAGGGGCACCGGCCGGTTGGAACCGCGGCGCTCGCATGGCTGGCGTTGCTGGCCGCTCCGCTGGTGTTGCGCGGCATCGCTCTCATCGACGTGGAAGCGGAGCCAGGCTGGGGCGACTTGCGCGGCCTGGCGGCGGATGTCGGCGTGGCCGGTCTGTGTCTCGGCGCCCTGTGGTGGCCGGCGCGGCGGCTCCGGAGCGTTGCATTGCTGGGCGTGGTGCTGCTGACGGGTGTTCACTATGCGAACTACGAGACGGTGCGGGCGCTGCGCGCGGTCGTGAACTTCGCAGATGCCGGCTTTCTCGGCGACGCCACCTTCTTTGGCGGCTCGGTGCTGGCGCCAATGCGTCCGTTGCTATGGGTCGCGTTGACGGGCGCCGGTGGGGTTGCGGCGTGGTACGGGTTCTCGGGTCTGGGTCCGCGCGCGGTCGCGGCGATCGTTGGCGCAAGCCTCCTCTTTCTCGGCGGCGCGTCGCTCCCGGCGAGCGATGCGCGCATCGCGACCTGGCGACAGGTCAACGCGATCTCGCAGAACGCGGTCTGGCTCGCGAACCGCCGCACGGCTCCGGGTGCGGAGGACGGTGGGTTGGCCGCCCGCCACCCCGCTCTGCTGGGCGATCTCTCCGGCGAGCCGCGCTTCGCGCTGGGCAGCGAGGGCCGCAACGTCCTGCTCGTGGTGCTGGAAGGGGTCTCCGGAGCGGACCTCGCGACCGCGGCGCGGGCGCACGGACGGCGCGCCGCGCATCCCCTGCCGCGACTCGACGCGATCTTTGCCGAGAACGTCGGCTACGCCACTTTCCTGAATCACAACCGGCGCACGGATCGCGGCCTCTATGCGCTCTTGTGCGGCGAGATGCCGAGTCTCATCCAGGGTCTGCCCAAGATGACGGTAGCTTCGCGCGGTCTCGGGCGGCGCTGTCTGCCGGAACGGCTGCGCGAACGCGGCTACCGGACGCTCTACCTGCAAGCGGCGCCCCTGTCCTTCATGGCCAAGGATCAGTTCTTGCCCCGTGCTGGCTTCCAGCAGGTGCTGGGCACCGACTGGTTCGAGCACTACACCCTGCGCACGCTCTGGGGGGTCGACGATCGCTCGTTCTTCGCGGGTGCCACGCGCCTGATCGAGGCGCTCCGCGCGGAGCCGGATCCCTGGTTCCTGACGCTGCTCAGCGTCGGCACGCACCATCCCTACGTCGTGCCGGCGACGGCTGGTGGCGGAGGTGGCGCGGGAGCGGCCTTCGACAGCCTCGATGGCGCCATCGGCGAGTTCCTGGTCTGGCTCGAAGGCGCCGGTGTGCGTGACGATACGCTCGTGTTGATTACCTCGGACGAGGCGGCCGGCCTGTGGCCCGGAACGTCGGACACCGTGACGGCGGAGTTGACCCAGAACTGGGGCTTTCTCGCGGCGTTGTTGCCCGAGCGTGAGCGCGAGCGGATCGACGTTCCCCACGCGCAGTCGGACGTCGCCCTCTCGGTGCTCGACTACCTGGGGTTGGCCGCTGCCGCCGATGGCTTGCACGGGCGCAGCCTGTTTCGCCGCTATGCCGTCGGGCGCCACCTGTTCTTCGGCAACGTGAACCTGCGCACGCTGAGCGCACTCGCGCCGGACGGCTACCTCTTGCATTGCAGCGAGGGTGGTGCTGACTGCGCGGGCTTCGATGCCTTCAGCGGTCGCATGTTCGCGCCGACGTTGCGGTCCCTGGCGCGGCGTCCCGAGCTCGAGACTCTCGCGCTGGACGTCGCGGCGGCGAGCGGGCCGGGCACCGACGAGCCGGAGCTGGCCCTGGCCCTCGTCGGAGACGCGCGCTTCGTGGTCGACGGGCGCGGCTGGCAGCTCGTCCACGGCACACCGGTGGCGTTGGCGCCCGGCGAGTGGCTCGAGGTGGAGCTGGAGGTGCGCGCGGTGGGGCAGGGCGCCGTCGAGCTCGAGCATCTGCTGCGCTTCCCGCGCCGCCGCGTTGCGCTGCGCGCTTCGTGGCGGCTGGCGGCGGGCCAGTCGGTTGCACTCCGCTACACACTGGCCTCCGGCGAAGCGATCCCCCGCATCACCTGTCTGTCGCAGGCGCGACTCGTCGATGGCCGGCAGCTCGTCCTGGAGTTGCGCTCCAGACGTCTTGTCGTGCACCGCGGGGGCACGCCGCCCGGCGCTGGGCTCGTCGTCGCGCGCACCGCTGGCGTGCCCGCAGGCACGGCTCTGCCGCAGCTCGAGGTGATGGCGCCGGCCGAGATCGACGGCGTTGCGCGCTCGATGCTCGGGGGCGCGACACCGCTTCGCTGACGCCGCGGCTCCGAGCCCGGCATCGGCCCCAACTCCGCGATCCGGCGAGATAATTCCGCATCAAGCCGGATGCGGGAGAGGCCGATGCTCGTGGCGAACCGAGCTACGAGCCGCGAGTCGCATGAACGTGAGAAACATTGCAGCTGTACTGCGAGGCCTCCGCTGGAGGCGGATTGCGGGCGCTCTGAAGCGTCCGCTCGACAGCCTGGCCTCGCGGGTCGCGCTGTCGGTGTTCGGTGCGGCGCTGGTGACCGGGCTCGCCGTCACGTGGATCTCCACGCAGTCCACCGAGGCCTTCTTGCGCGCGAAGATCGATCAGAAGTTCCCCGTGATTCTGCGCAACACGGCGGAGCGGTGCGAGCTCTGGTTTTCGCAGCGAGAGATCGACGTGGCGACCTTCGCTCGCAGTGCCACGGTGGTGGAGAGCCTGCGCGGGCTTGCCCGCGATTCGGGCTCCAGCCGTGACGAGCTGACTCGCTACCTGGGCTACGTGCTCGAGCAGTTCCCGCAGTACGAGACGCTGTTCCTGTTGGAGCGCGACGGTACGAGCTTGATGCAAGCCGGCACCGAGCTGACGCTGCCGGCTGTCTACCGCAAGCGACTGGCGAGCGCTGCGGGTGCGCGGCTGGAGCGGCCCTACCAGATTGGCGGGCAGCGCGTTCAGATCGTTTCGGCGCGGGTCAACGACGCCGCAGGCCAGCCCCTGGCCAGCCTCCACGCTGTGCTGCGAGGGTCGGAGGTGGATGCAGCGCTGCGCTCGGAGGGTCTGGGGCCGCGCAGTGGTGTCTATGTGGTCGACGTGTCCGGTGAGGTGATCTATCGCTCGACCGGCGCGCCGCACAGGGAGCGCTACGCGCACGATCTCCCCGCGTCGACCGGAGCGGCAGAGGTCGCGGATTACCAGGATGCCACCGGCGCGCGGGTCGTCGGCACCGTGTTGCCCTTCTCGCGCTTTGGCTGGCGGCTCGTCGTGGAAGAGCCCTACGACGTGGCGTTCGCCCCGGTCGTGGACACCTCACGAAATCTCCTCCTCATCAACCTGGGGATCGTTCTGGTCTTCGTCCTGATCGCGTTCCAGATGGCGCGCTCGATCGTGC
This sequence comes from Deltaproteobacteria bacterium, assembly GCA_019310965.1. GTDB lineage: Bacteria > Myxococcota_A > UBA9160 > UBA9160 > SMWR01. Next base: position 29,543 of record JAFDDG010000030.1, on the reverse strand, counting down.
GGCCGATTCTGGCGCTCTCGGCAGGGGCGCTGCGCATCGCCGACGGCGAGATCGACGTGGTGATCGAGGCCAAGGCATCCGACGGCGAGATCGGAGTCATGCTCCGCGCCTTCAACACCATGGCGGAGCGCTTGCGCGAGAACCAGGCCGCGCTCGAGGGCAGTCGTCGAGAGGTGGAGAACGCCAACTCGCAGCTCCTGCTCCAGAACCGCGAGTTGCAGCGCGTGAACGAGGTCTTTCTGCAGCTGTCGATCACCGACGAGCTGACGAAGCTTCACAATCATCGCTACTTCCAGGAGCACCTGCCGCGTGAGATCAGTCGCGCGGTGCGTTTCGGTGAGTCGCTCTGCCTGATCCTGGTCGATATCGACGACTTCAAGGTGCTGAACGATCGCTTCGGCCACGCGGCCGGTGATGCCGTGCTGCGCAAGGTGGGCGCGGTCATGAACGCGTCGGTGCGCGATATGGACCTGCTGGCACGGTACGGTGGGGAGGAGTTCGCCTTGTTGGCGCCGCAAACGGATCTCGCGGGCGCCGTAGTACTGGCGGAGAAGATCCGTGTGGCGATCGGCAGCGCGTGCTTCGAGCAGATCGAGCTCGAGGGGCCGGGCGAAGTTCATGTCACGGCCTCGTTCGGCGTGGCCCGCTTCCGCGGCGACGCCAAGGCCTTCTTCAACGACGCGGATCGCGCGCTCTACGTCGCCAAGGACAGCGGCAAGGACTGCGTGATCGTGGCGGAAGAGGAGTGACGCGGGCGGCGCTCAACGTTGGCGCACGAGTGCCGTGTGGACCCAGCCCACCGGTCCGTTCACAGCTCGCACCAGCATCCACTCACCCTCGAGCCGTTCCGGGAAGACCGGTGTCGCCGCAGTGAGCACGTCGATGACCCGATACGTCGTGGAGGGTCCCGCCCGCAGGTTGACCCGGGGTGCGTCGACGAAGCGCGCGTTCGCGTGGCGCTCCACCTCGGTCGCCTCGGCGTCGATGTCGGAGGCCAAGCGTGCGGCGCGAGATGCGAAGAAGACGGCGACGCCGATGAGCCCGGCCTCGAGCTGGCGCTCGGCTTCGGCGAGCTTCGAGCGTGCCTGGGCGGTGTCGTTGGCTCGCCACGCTGCGCGCCGGTTCGCGCGCTCGACCGCGATGCGCGCATCGGCGATGGCCGATACGGCGTCGGCCCGGGTATGTGTGGAGCTCAAGCCGGACTCGATGGCGGCGAGCTGTTGCTCGGCCTGCTGGAGGTCCTTGCGCAGTCGCGCGAACTCGCTCTCGAAGTGGGCGTCCCGGCCTGCCGATGCGCTGCGGTAGACGGCCGAGTCGTCGGCGCGGGATGTCGCCTTGCGGGCGCAGACCTCGTCGATCTGAGCCTGGTAGCTGGCGCAGCTGGGCAGGGCGAGCGCGAGGCTCGCCAGCAGCATGAGATCGCGAGTCCGGTGTGCGCCACCAACCATCTGACGCTTCTCCCCCCTACCGTCGCTCTCGCGGGCGGCTACGAAGCGTATCGACCGGCCGCTGGAAGGGTTGAATCCCCTCGGGGTGCACCGGCGGTGGGAGCGGATTACTGCCAGCCGGAGCCGGCCCCCTTGATCATCGCGAACGGCCCCACGGGCCAGTTGTAGCAATCGACCATCAAGGCGTTCACCTGCTCGGGGCTGGCGACTCCCTCATCCACGACGCGCTGGGCTTCCCTGAGCATCGCGAAGTAGACGCGGTTGGCGACATAGCCCCACGCCATCGGCGCGTCCTGGACGACGATCGGGTTCTTGCCGCAGGCGCGGGCGGCCTCTTCGACGCGTCTCACGACGGCGGGATCGGTCTCTTGCGTGACCACGATCTCGGCGAAGCGCATGATCACCGGCGGCGACGCCCAATGCCAGCCAATCACGCGCGTCGGCCGCTCGGTCGCGGCACTCAACGCCGCGATCGGAAACCCGGACGAGTTCGAGGCCAGCACGCTGCTCTCCGGTGCGGCGGCATCGAGATCGCGAAAGATGCGCACCTTCAGGTCGAGCCGCTCGGGTACGCACTCGATCACCACGTCGGTGTTGGCGGCGGCGTCGAACTCGTCGGTGAATGTGAGACGCGCGAAGGCGGCCTCCGCATCCTCCTGGGACAACTTGCCGCGCTGAATTGCGCGCTCGAAGCCGAAGCGGCCAGTTTGGACCTGCTCTCGTGCGCTGGCCAGTGCGTCGCGCGAGATGTCGGTGCACACGGTATCGATGCCTCCGGTCGCCAGCGACTGTGCGATGCCGCTGCCCATCACCCCCGCTCCGATGACCCCCGCGCGCAGACTCATGCTGATTGGCCTCCCGACTTCTTCTGCTCTGTGGCGAAGCTCGCGAGGAGCTGCCGCAGGCACTGCGGTGTGTTCAGAGACGGTTCTTCGAGCACGTGATCCGTCAGCCACGACAGGGCGCGGCCGACGTGTGGCCCGGGGCCCTGGCCCAACGTCTCCATCACCTGGCGCCCGTCGATGGCGAGATCCTGGCGCTGCAGGGCGACGCGGCCCGCCGCCTCGACCCGCGCGATGCCGGCCACCAGCGCAGCGAGATCGTCGGCTGTGCCGGCCGCGTCGTGGGAGAGCTCGGCCCGGCGCAGTGCGAGAAGACCGGCCACGCGATCCCGCCCCACGCGCTTGAGATGCCGGCGCACATGGGCGTCCCGGGACGGATCGACGCCGGCCTCGATCGGATGCCAGCGCAGCAGGCGCTCGACGGCCTGGGTCGTGCGCCGCGAGAAGCGCAGGTTGCGCAGGATCGAAGTGCAGCGCGTGCCGCGCAGCCAGCCGGCCAGCCGCAGCTCGAGCTCTGCGGGCAGTGCGGCAACCACGTCGGCTGCATCGTCGCGCACACCCGGCGCCAGAGTGGTCTCGAGCCCCGCGGCTCGCAACAGGTGCAGCCCGGCGGCGACGCGTGCCGAGAGTAGAACGCTCTTGAGCTCGTAGCGGATGCGTTCCCGGGCCACGGAGACGAGCGCCGGCGCCGCACGCCGCATGGCGCCGAGCAGGGTCTCCGGCACTTCGAGCTCGAGCTCGGCCGCCAGCCGGATGCCGCGAAGCGCGCGCAGCGGATCCTCGGCGAAGCGCGCGTCGGCGTCCCGGACCGCGCGCAGCCGTCCCTTCGTCAGGTCCCCCTGGCCGTCGTGCGGGTCGATCAGCTCCCGGCGGATGGGATGCCAGGCCATGGCGTTGATGGTGAAGTCGCGGTGTGCGAGGTCATCCTCGACTCGGGATCCGCTGCGAAATGAGGTGACGTCCACCGGACCGTCCACGGTCGGAAGCATGACTGTGCCGTGTTTCAGACCGATGGGAATCGCACGGGGGAAGAGTGTGAGCAGCGTCTCGGCCGGCGCGGCGGTGGCCACGTCGAAATCTCCCGGCCGGCGGCCGCAGAGCAGGTCCCGCACTCCGCCTCCCACCACGAAGCTCGGATGGCCGGCGGCCTCGAGAGTTTCGACGAGGTTGCGGACGGCGCTGGGGACTCCGTCGAGCTCGAGCTCGACCCGCACGGGATTTGCGTCCATGCGGCGCAGTGTAACGACTTGCGGGCGTGGCGTGGCCCGAGCTTGGGTATCTTCTCCTCCCATGTCCCAACACGCCGGTAACGGATTCGAGATTCTCACCGACAGCGCGCCGCTGCCGGGCTATCTGGCGCTACCCGCCCGCGGGCGGGGTCCTGGTGTGCTGGTGCTGCACGAGGCCTGGGGGCTGGTGGACGACATCCGAGATGTGTGCGACCGGCTGGCTCGCGCAGACTATGTTGCGCTGGCTCCGGATCTGTTTCGCGGTGCGATCGCCGAGACGGAAGCGGAAGCGCACGAGCGGGTTCGTGCCCTCGCTTCGGATGCGGTGGGCCCGGATCTCGACGCCGCGGTGGCTGCGCTGCTCAATCACCACTCGGTCGATGGTGGGCGCATCGGAGTGCTGGGTTTCTGCATGGGGGGACACCTGTCACTGGTCACCGCCGCTCGCAACCAGCGGGTGGCAGCCGCCGTCGATTTCTACGGTGCGCCGTTGGGCGTGCCGGTCGACATCGCCGGGATCGAGGCGGCGGTGCTCGGCATCTTCGCCGAGAACGATGAGTACGTCGGTGCGGACATCGTGAAGGAGCTGCGCCGAGATTTCCAGGCCGCGGACAAATCGGCCACCTTCATCGTCGAGCCCGGCGTCGGGCATGCATTCATGAATGCTGCCCGTCCGGACCGCTACGCCGCCGCTGCGGCTGAACGCGGTTGGGATCGCTTGCTGGCATTTCTGCGCGCCGAGCTCACCTGAACCCGGAGGACTGTCGCCCATGTCCGAGTCCGTCTTGTCGATCGAGCGAGATGCCCCGATCGCCGTTGTCACGCTGAACCGTCCCGACCAGATGAACGCACTCTCGACGGAGCTGCGGCTCGCGATCGGCGCGGCCTTTCGCGAGCTCGAGGCCGATGCGGATGTGCGCGCCGTCGTCCTGACGGGCGCGGGACGCGCCTTCTGTGCCGGGATGGACCTGAAGGAGCTGTCGAGTGGGGGCGCGGGGGTGTCCGGGTTCGAGCTCAGCGTCGCCGGTCAGCAGGAGATGCGCGACGGCATCGCGGAGTTCTCGGGCCCGGTGATTGCCGCGGTGAACGGCGCCTGTGCGACCGCGGGCTTCGAGCTCGCGCTGGCCTGCGATCTGATCTTTGCATCGGAGCGGGCGAAGTTTCTCGACACCCACGCCCGCGTCGGGATGCTGCCCGGCTGGGGCCTGAGCCAGCGGTTGCCGCGGCGCATCGGCATCGCCCGCGCCAAGGAGCTCAGCCTCTCGGGCAATGCGTTGGATGCCGAGCGCGCCTACGAATGGGGGCTCGTCAACCGCGTCGTCGCGCCGGAGGAACTGGTCGAGGCGGCGTGCGAGCTGGCGCGCGACATGGCTTCCTGTGTGCCGGAGGTCGTGAGGGACTACAAGCGCCTGATCGATCGCGGCGCGTCGATGCACTTCGACGATGCGATGCAATTCGAGTTCGAGGCCGGCGTCGAGTCTGCGAAGCGCATCGACAGCTCGCAGATTGCCAAGCGCCGCGAAGGTGTGATCGACCGCGGGCGGAAGCAATAGGCGCCGCTCAGTCGACGAGCGGCGCGGCTCGTCCCGCCGCGTAGCGGCTGCGATGGCGCTCGAGGGTCGCGGTCTGGTCCGCATCGCCCTGGCTCCGGGCCAGCGCGATGGCGGCATCCACCGACGCCAGCGCCGCGTCGCGATCCCCCAGAGCCGTCTGGGCCGCGGCGAGGGTGTCGAGCAGGTAGGGATCCGCCTGGCCGTGCAGTGCGCTCGCACGCTCGGCGTGAGCCAGCGCCGCTTGCGGATCTCGCAGCTCGGCATCGGGCGCGTTGGCCAGGATCCACGCCAGGTTGTTGTGAGTCCAGGCCGAACGCTCGTTCAATGCCAGAAGCGCTCGGTACTCGACGAGCGATGCGGCGGTGCGTCCGGCCGCGAGCAGCGCATCCGCGTGGAAGTCTCGGACCGTCGCGTTGTCGGGTTCGAGCTGCGCGGCATGGGCCAGTGCCTTGGCCGCGGCGTTCGGATCGTCGCGTCCCAGGAAGACATTGCTCAAGCTGATCAAAGCGTCGATGTCGTCGGGATTGCGTTCGAGCGCGCGGTTCAGCAGGGCCTCGACCTCGTCGACGAGTCCGGCCCAGCCGAGAACCTTGGCCAGGTTGCGCAGTGCAGCGGCCTCGGCCGCGCGGTCGATGCGCGCCATCACCGCCTCACGCAGAGCTGCGTGGCGGGGCTCTCCCCAGTTCGGGCGGGAGGCGACGATGCCCATCTCTGCCAACGCGTCGATGATCCACTCGGCGAGCTGTTCGTAGGTAGCCGCGTCCGGGTGGACGTGATCGAGGAACTGGGCTGCGCCGGCCACCCCGTCGGGCGAGAGGCCGCCCGCGCGCGCTTCGAAATCGACCAGCGGCACCTCGCGTTCGGCGGCCACCTCCCGCACGACGCTCACGATGGCGCTCGGCGCCCGCAGCGGACACACGTCTTCGTCGCGCGCGCGGGTCAGGGCCGCGGCGGCCTCGGTGTGGCGCCCGAGTGCCAGCAGGAGTCTGCCGCGACGGTAGTGCAGGCTGGCGTTGCGAGGGTCGAGCGCGACGGCCGTATCGAGGGCGCGCAGCGCGGCCGCCAGCTCGCCGCCTGCCTCGGCACGGTCCGCCGCCCGGCTGCGCGCCGCCACCCGTGCGGATGTGCTGTCGTCGAGCGAGTCGCTGGCTTCGCTCCTGAACGGCGAGAAGGCCGCGAGATTCGAGGCGGGCGTGACGAAGAGAATGCGCGCGCCCGCCCCCTCGGCGAGATCCACCATGCGCCGCAGGTTGAAGCGCATGTGCGCGGCAACCTCGGCCGCCCACTCGTCATCGCGCGTGTAGGCATCGGGGCCGACGCTTCCGTCGAGAATTGCGGCGGGCTCCTGGCTCAGGGGCTGAGACGGTTGGGCGCTCGGCGCGAGCCAGGAGGCCAGAAGCGCCCAGCTGCGCGTGCTGCGCAACAGCGATGCCAGGTCGAGCACGAGCGGCGGGGCCGACAGCAGTGCCGAGTAGGTGCGCCGCTCCAGGAACTCGTTGTGACCCGTGTAGACGATGAAGAGGTCCGGCTGGTAGGCGACCAGCTCCTCCATGACCAGCGCGGCGCGGTAGCTCGCATAGCTGATGCCGCCGGCGTTGATGACCTCCCAATGGTGCGATGCGTCGACTGCGGGCAGCAGCTCGCGCAGCCAGCCCGGAAACGACACGACATCGCCATCGTAGGGCCGCCCGTAGGTCGTCGAGCCACCGAGGGTGAAGATGCGGAACTGCCCGTGCGGCTTGTTCGGCGTGAAACGCCCGTAGTGGACCCAACCCCGGCGGGCGGGCACCGTCTCGAGGAGTGTTTCCGGTGCGGCGTCCGGCACGGGCTCGTAGAGCCGCGACCGACTGGAGAAGCCCACGAAGGGGTCGCCGGATCGGTCCGCCTCGAAACCGAGCAGCGCGGCGCAGCTCTCCAGCAGCAGCAGGCTCGCGCACAGCGGAGTGATCGCGAAGAGCACGCGCTTCCACAGCGGCAGGCGCGCAGGCTCGGGGGCCTGCTCCGGCAGGCGGCTCATCGGTCGCCACGCTTCCCGCGATGGGCACCGCTCGGCTCGTGCATCGAGCCTTGAGCCTACCCCAAGGCTTCGCCCCTGCCGCTGCGAGCTGCTGGAGTGCTGCCGGGCGTTGGGAGTCGGGCGAGTGCGGCGGCCCCGGCTGCGCGGAGGCTGCTATCGTTCGTCCCCGGCCTTCGGGCCTCGTCCGCCTTTCGCGACGAATCCAATGGAGCCCCCCATGAGCCACCCCTTCGACTATTCGGGCAAGCGCGTCGTCATCACCGGAGCCTTCTCGGGCGTGGGCGCGGCGTGCCTCGAGGTATTGCAGCAGCTCGGTGCGGCGGAAGTCATCGCCCTCGACATCAAGCGCCCCGACGGGCCCATCAGCTCGTTCATCGAGACCAATATGGGCGATGCGGCGGCCGTGGCGGCTGCAGCCGAGCAGATCGACGGCCGGGTGGACGTGCTGTTCAACAACGCCGGCATCTCTGCGACGCGTCCGGTCGCCGATGTGATGAGCGTGAACTGGCTGGGTCTGCGTCAGCTGTCCGAGGCCTTGTTGCCGCAGATTCCGCAGGGAGGCGCCATCGTGAACACGGCGTCGATCGCCGGCGGCCAGTGGCCCGGCCACCTGGCGGAGGTGATGGAGGCGATTGCCATCGAAGATCGCGCGGAGCTGCTCGCCTGGTGCGATTCGCACAAGGATCTCGTCGGCGACGGCTATGGGTTCTCGAAGGAGTGCGTGCAGGTCTACACGTTGAAGAGCGCCAAGCAGACGCTTGCCCGCGGCGTGCGCACGAATAGCGTGTGCCCGGCGCCGATCGATACGCCGTTGCTCCCGGAGTTCAACGAGACCATGACCGAGAAGACGATGAGCTGGACCATCGAGCAGTGCGGAGGGACGATCGCCACGCCCACCGACATCGCCACCACGCTGGTCTTCCTCGGCGCGGATGCGGCGCGTTACGTCAACGGTGTGAACCTGAACGTGGACATGGGCTTCAGCGCCTTCATGACCACGGGCCAGATCGACTTCTCGGGCCTCGCCTGAGGGCACGGCGGTCGGTGGCGCGCACCGCTGCGTGCTGCGGGCAAGCCGGTGGCGCCTGCGAAGGCCGTGCGGGGCTACTCGGCGGCTCGTCGCTGACGCTCAATCGCTCCCGCGACCGAGCTCGCGAACGAGAGTGTCCTCGAGGAGGCCGAGCTCGATGCGATGGCGTTCCGCCGTGGGGCCCTCGAACCGCTTCATGGCCGCGAGGCCGGACAGGACCGAGATCGTGTAGTACTGCACGGCGACGGTCTTGCGCGGCGTCAGGCCCGCATCGCCGAAGAAGCGATGCCAGATGCTGCGCCAGGCGTCGAGGGTCGCATCCCGCAGCGGAAGCTCTCGCGAAGCCCAATCGGGAGACGGCATGTTGAGCAGGATCTCGAACGTGCAGCGGTAGTGGGGACTTGCGAAGTGCTCCCACGCGGCGTCGACGAAGGTTGCCACGCGTTCTTCGAGCGGGGCGCCCTCGACGGCGATGCTCGCGAGCCGCTCGGCGAAGCGGTTGAACGAGTCGACGAGCACCGCGATCAGGATGCCGTCCTTGTCGCCGAAATGATGCTGCGCCGCTCCCCAGCTCACGCCCGCACGGCGGCTGATCTCTGCCGCCGTGGTCCGGTGGAAGCCGAGGTCGGCAATGGCCTCGACCACGGCGCGCTTGATCCGGCTCTGGGTCTCGGCGCTCCGCTCGGCGTGGCTGCGCCGCTTCCGCTGAGTCCGGGGAATCTCCAGCCGCTCGCTCATTCCTGCCTCGCGCTCTGCTCCGAGTCCCGGGGGCCATCTCAGAGGGGATGGGGCTTCTCCAGGTCCACGGGGCAAAATTACAATTTACAACGCAGATAAATGGTATAGCATGGATTCCCATCCCAGAGGAGGAGAGCCGATGCCCGAGAAGACAGTCGCCAGCGCCGCCCATGCCAGCCATCCCGGGGGACAGGCTCCGCCGCGTCTCTCGAACGAGCAGCCCGACGTGGGTCACCTGGAAGAATTCCGCACCGCGCCGGTCGAGCTCTTCTGGCGGGTGCGCAACGAGTGCGGCGAGGTCGGCGAGATCAACCTGGCGGGCACCCACATCACCCTGCTCTACGGGCCCGAGGCGCAGGAGCTGTTCTTCCGTGCGCCGGACGAGCAGCTCGACCAGGGGGCGGCCTATCCCTTCATGAAGCCGATCTTCGGCCCGGGCGTCATCTTCGACCTCCCGGTAGAGCAGCGCAAGAATGCGATCCGCACGCGTGCCCTGCGCGACGAATACATGCGGCGTCACGCCGATGTGATCAATGCCGAAACCGAAGCGATGTGCGAACGCCTGCAGGGCTCGGATGATTTCGACCTGCTCGAGTTCTTCGGGGAGCTCACCACCTACACCTCGACCGCCACCCTGATCGGACAGGAATTCCGCGACGACCTGGCCCAGAAGGGCAGCGAGTTCGCGACGGCCTTTCAAGATCTCGAGCGCGGCACGGACGCCTACGCCTACGTCGACCCCTACATGGACATCCCCTCCTTCCACGCCCGCGACGCGGCACGCATCAAGCTCGTCGAGCTGATCACCGAGATCCTCGACACGCGCGAGGAGGAGGGCAGGCGCTGCCGGGATCTCCTGCAGGCCATGGACTCACTCATCAACGAGAATGGCGACAAGCGGTACAGCCGCTCCGAGATCACCGGCATGATCATCGGGATGATGTTGGCCGGCCACCACACCAGCCAGGGCGCCGCCTCTTGGGCCCTCATCGAGCTGCTGCGAAACCCGGAGGTCATGGCGCGCGTCGTCGAAGAGCTCGACGCCATCTACGCCGATGGGCGTCAGGTGAGCTTCCAGTCGCTGCGCGAGATCCCGCTGCTGGAGGGAGTGCTCAAGGAGACGCTGCGCATGCACCCACCGCTCATCATCCTGATGCGAAAGGTGATGCACGACTTCCACTTCAAGAACTTCACGGTCAAGGCCGGCGACCTGGTGGCCGTCTCGCCGGCCGTCTCCAATCGGGATCCCAACATCTTTCCCGAGCCGGATCGATTCGATCCAGAGCGCTACAGCGACGATCGCCGCGAGGATGCGCGCAACCCGTGGTCCTGGATTTCATTCGGAGGCGGCCGGCACAAGTGCATCGGCTCGGCTTTTGCGCTGATGCAGATGAAGGGCATCTTCAGCCTGATGCTGCGACGTTTCGAGTTCGAGTTCGCCCAGCCCTCCGAGAGCTACGTCGACGACCATTCGAAGATGGTCGTGCACCTGAAGCAGCCGTGTCGTGTGCGTCACCGTCCGCGCAAGGCCGGCGCGGTCAGCGCTGCGAGTGCGGAGCGAGTTCAGCAGCGCGAGCAGGCAGAGGAGGCGGCGCTGCCGTTCCGGGTCTGCGTGGATGCCGACCTGTGTCAGGGGCACGCGGTCTGCACCGGCGAGGCGCCCGAGATCTTCGAGCTGGGTCCCGACGAGCGGGTGCACGTGAAGGACGAGACACCGCGCAAGCAGCTGCGCAAGAAGGCCGAGCTGGCGGCCCGCTACTGCCCGAACCACGTCATCCGCATCGAAGATCTCTGAGCCGTTCGTGGTATTGTCGCCCGACCGGCGACAAACTAAGAAGGCGAGGGCATGGCAACCGAGAACGACGATTCTACGCAGACCGCTTCCGAGGCGGGCGGGCCCGGATACGACGCGGACGCGCTGCGCGAGAAGTACCGCGAGGAGCGGGAAAAGCGCCTGCGCAATGATGCCAACGAGCAGTATATCGAGGTCAAGGGTGCCTACGCGCACTTCGTGGAAGATCCCCACGCCGAGTCCAGCATCAGCCGCGAGCCGCTGACGGACGAGGTCGAGGTGGCGGTGATCGGGGGCGGATTCGGCGGACTGCTGGTCGGCGCGGAGCTGCGCGATCAAGGCGTCGAGGACATCCGCTTCATCGACAGTGCCGGCGATTTCGGCGGCACCTGGTACTGGAACCGCTACCCCGGCGTGGCCTGCGACATCGAGTCCTACATCTATTTGCCACTGCTCGAAGAAACCGACTACATGCCAAAGCAGAAGTACGTCACCGGGGCCGAGATCCTCGAGCACTGTCAGAGGATCGCGAAGAAGTACGATCTCTACCGGAATACGTGCTTCCAGACCAAGGTGACGGAGGTGCGCTGGGACGAGGATGCCTCCCGCTGGATCATCACGACGGATCGTGGTGATCGAATGAAGGCCCACTTCGTGTGCATGGCGATTGGCGTCCTCAACCAACCGAAGCTGCCCGGCATCCCCGGCATCGAGGATTTCAAGGGCCACGCCTTCCACGCCAGCCGCTGGGACTACGACTACACAGGCGGTGATTCCGATGGGAACCTGACGGGGCTGAAGGGCAAGCGCGTCGGCATCATCGGCACCGGCGCAACGGCGGTGCAATGCGTGCCGCACGTGGGCGAGGCGGCAGAACACCTCTACGTGTTCCAGCGCACGCCGTCGTCGATCGACGTGAAGAAAAACGATCTCACCGACCCGGAGTGGGCGAAGAGCCTGCAGCCCGGTTGGCACCGGGAACGAATGGAGAACTTCAAGCTCCTCACCGCCGGCGGCTTCCAGGCAGAGGATCTGGTGAACGACGGCTGGACCGACGTCATTCGCAAGCTCCTCGCCGAGTTTCAGCAGGGGGGCGACTCCGACACGTCGCCGGAAGCCCTGGCGAAGATCATGGAGCTGGCTGACTTCGAGAAGATGGAGCAGATCCGCGCCCGCGTGGACTCCCTGGTGGACGACCCGGAGACGGCGGAAGCCCTCAAGCCCTACTACCGTCAGTTCTGCAAGCGCCCGTGCTTCCACAACGAGTACCTCCCGACCTTCAACCGCGACAACGTCACGCTCGTGGAAACCCAGGGCAAGGGCGTGGAGCGGGTGACGGAGAAGGGCGTGGTCGTCGACGGACGGGAGTACGAGCTCGACTGCCTGATCTACGCCAGCGGCTTCGAGGTCGGGACCAGCTACCCGCGGCGGGCCGGCTACGAGACCGTCGGGCGGGGCGGTCAGAAATTGACGGACAAGTGGGCCGACGGCGTGCGCACGCTGCACGGCATGCAGGCGCACGGCTTTCCCAACTGCTTCTTCATCGTGAGCATCGTGCAGTCTGGCTTCACCGTGAACTTTACGCACGGGCTCGGTGAGTCGGGCACGCACATCGGCTTCATCATCAAGCGTGCCATCGAGCAGGGCATCCAGTCGCTCGAGGTCACGGCCGAAGCCGAGGCCGAGTGGGTCGACGCGGTGATCCGTCTTTCCAACACCACGGGCGATTTCCAGACGACCTGCACACCCAGCTACTACAACAACGAAGGCCAGCCTGGGCCGGAGAGCAGCCAGAACGGCTTCTTCTTCGGCGGGCCAGGGGAGTTCGCGGAGATTCTCGAGGAGGTTCGCGCCGGCGGCGGGATGAAGGGGCTGGAGCTGCGCTAGAGCCCGTTCGCCGCAGCGCTTCGCCGCCCCCGGTCGACAACGGAGCGAAGGCGCTCGGTGCTCGTGACTGAAACGGACGATTCAACCAAGGAGGGTCCTGCAATGGCCCAGAGCTTCTTCGATCCCGCGCGTCACAAGTGGCGGAAGGTGACGGGCGACCCCGGGCTTTCCTACAAGGTGAGCCACGAATACACGATCCTCGGTCACGACCTGGCCGCCGGCACCCTCGACATGGTGGTGCGGTGGGAGGGCGACGGCGGTCATTGCCCGGTCCATCGACACATCGCGACCACGACCGTCCTCGTGTTCGAGGGCGAACAGCATCTGTGGGACATCCATCCGGACGGAACTCGCGCCGAGCCCAAGGTGCGATGCGCCGGCGACTACGCGCTGACGGTGGATGCGCCACTGCCGCACCTCGAGCGAGGGGGAGACGAGGGCGGGATCGCCTTCTTTGGCTGTCACGCCAGCGACGGGATCCTCTACGAGTTGTACGACGAGGACATGAAGCCCGTGATGGACGTCACGATAGAGACGCTGATCGCCGACTGGAATGCGAACGCCTGAGCGAGTCGAAGGGACGGCTCGACATCCGGCGCACGGAATTGCTCGCCGCATTCGGGCAGTTATCCTCCCGACATGCTTCTCGACCTCTTCGACGGACTCCCCTTCTATCTCCTCTGGCCCGCCCTGGCTGCGATCGGTGTAGCCTGGTTCCTGCTGGTTTGCGGCGGCCTCTACTTTCTGCTGCATCGGTCCGCCTACGCCGAGACTGCGCTGCGCTTCAAGACCCAGCTCAAGCCCACGCCCGCGGCGCAGGTGAGGGGCGAAGTTTTCGATGGCGTGCTCGCGATGTCCATGGTGATGGGGTCCGTCGCGATCGCCTTCTGGTGCTACTACCACGGCTACAACCGCCTCTATGCTTCGCCCACCGATCACCCGCTCTGGTACATCCCGCTGAGCATCTTCGGCGTGTTCCTCGTGATGGAGGTCTTCGAGTGGGCCTTCCACTGGGTCTGCCACCGCAACGCTCTGCTCCGGAAGGTTCACGGCCAGCACCATCGCTACGGGAACCCGACGCCCTTCGGCGTGATGGCCGATCACCCGGTTGATATGTTCATCAAGGCATCTCCGATCCTCTGGATTCCCTTTCTCTTCCCGATATGGGACGTGGCTCTGATCGGGACCTTCGCGTCGCTGAACTTCATCTACGGAATCTATCTCCACGCCGGCTTCGATCCGCCCTGGATGCCTTCGCCGCACAGCCGCTTCCTGGTCTCCGCCTGGCACCACAACGAGCACCACTCGAGCAGCCCGGAGCACAACTTCGGCTTCTTCACGGCCTTCATGGACATCCTGTTCGCGACGCGGCTCACCCCGAGCGAGAAGGAGGCGGAGCGGCCGGACTACCACTGCACGGAATGCCGCAACGCGAGACAGGCGGCACCCGCCGCTGCCAGCTAGAACGACCTCGACGGCCCCCCGCTTTCGTCTGCCTTCGGTGGGACCGACTGCGTCCGAGGACCGAGAGGCCGCGGGCTACGACCGGGTGATGCTGATGGACCACTTCTATCAGCTGCCCATCATCGGCGCGCCCGAGGAGCCGATGTTCGAGTGCTATTCGATGCTCTCGGCGATCGCGCAACACACCGAGAAGGTCCGGCTCTCGGCCCTGGTCACGGGCAATACCTACCGGAACCCCGGCCTGCTCGCGAAGACCCTCACGACCCTCGATCACGTCTCGCACGGCCGCGCGACGCTCGGCATCGGTGCCGGCTGGTTCGAAGCGGAGCACCTCGCCCTGGGCTTCGAGTTCGGGACCTTCACGGAACGCTTCGAGAAGCTCGAGGAGGCGCTCCATATCATCGTGCCGATGCTGTGCGGAGAGCAGCCCACTCTCCACGGGAAGCACTACACCGCCGTCGACGCAGTGAACTCCCCCGCGCCGCTCTCGAAGATTCCGATCATGATCGGCGGCCAGGGCGAGAAGAAGACGCTGCGCATGGTCGCGCAGTATGCGGACGAATCGAACCTGCTGGGCGAGGTGAAGGACATTCCGCGCAAGCTGGAGGTTCTTGCAGAGCACTGCGACCGACTCGGACGCGACCGCTCGGAGATCGCGGTGACGAAGCTCCTGATGGTCGCCGTGGCCCCGACGCTGGAGGAGCTCGAGGCCGACCTCGAGGCCATTGCGCAGGTCAAGGGCTGGGATGGGGCGACCCGGGAGATGGCTCGCAATGTGCTGATCTTCGGCGATGTGGACACGGTCGGAGAGCGCATCGCCGAGGCCGTTAGCCTGGGACTGGACGGAATCACCGTGGATCTCCCCGTGAACGGTCACAACCCCGAGCGGGTCGAGCTACTCGGAGAGATCGCACTGAAGGCGCTCGGCTGACCCTGATTCGAAATCGCGTTCGAGGCCGAGCAGCCCCGGGCAGTGCGTGCTGGATCCTTCCCCTTGCGATGAGAGCGCAACCCTCGTTCGCCCTCTTCAAAGGGCGAGTCGCAGGCCCCCGAGGCGAGCGTAATGACGGAAGTCGTCGTCTCGGGTCACGAGACGGACGCCGTGATCCAGGCAGCTCTGCGCGATGAGGGTGTCCGCCAGACGGGCCCGGCGGCGTCGCGTGATCAGCTTGGCTCGCAAGCGTCCGGCGCGTTCCCAGAAGCCCGGCTCGCTTTCGAGGAGCGGGAGCTGCAGGAAGAGCGAGGCGAGTGCGCGCGGGAGCTTCGGATCACTCAGCAACTCGGTCAGGACGACCGGAGGCAAGCAAGCCTGGTGGTCTGCGAGCGCGCTCTCCACGAGTGCCGTGTCGTCGCCCGGCGAGTCGCGATCGGAGAAGAAGGCGATCCAGGAGCTGGTGTCGACCGCGATCACCGGTCCTCGCGCAGGGCTTCCAGGTCGATGCCGAGCTTCACTTTGCCGCGCAGCCGCCGCAGCTCCTCGTAGGCGCGTCCGGCGGCGACCAGCTTCAACCCCTGCCGCACCGTCTGCGTGATGCCTTCGCCCGACGAGGCGAGAGCGCGTTCCAGCAGGTCTGCCGGCACCTCCAGGGTGATCTTGCGCTTCTCCGCCATGCCGACAGCCTAGTTGAATACCAGCAATGATACCAGCATCAAGTATGGTGATGTGTGGGGGGTCAGCCCGTCCGGGGCGACGGCTCGGCATTCTAGGGGCGAGCCGGTGAGGCGGTGATCATGGCGTTCGCTGGCGCAGCGCAGAGACCCGTGCCAGCGCTGCATAATCCCGGTCGCGGTGCAGCACTTCGAGGTCGTGCCGAATCGCGCAGGCCGCGACGAGGCAGTCCACGGAAGATCGGACCGTTCTCCCGCTTCGGCGGACGGCGCGGTAGAGACCGACGGCGTCCAGGAAGACGTCGCTCCCGAGGGGGGACTCGACGATCGGAAACGAGAGCATGGAGTCGCGGGCTCTTCGGTAGGCGTTCTCCTCGCGGAATCCCTGGAGAATCTCCTGCACGATCGGGAGGCAGGTCACGACCTCGTCGAGGTCCACGCTCGCCTCCAGATCGAGAGGGCGACGAGCTCGGAAGACCTCGATCCAGACCGAGGTGTCGACCAGGATCACGACGTCTTCTTCTTGCGGCGTTTGTCTCCGCGCATCTCAGGGAGATCTCCCTCCCACAGGCCCGAGCCTCGAAGCTCGAGGATCTGCCGCGCCTTGGCCCGGCGTACGAAGTCTTCGAGCGCGCGCATTACGGCGGCCGAGTAGGTCTTCTCGCCGGAGAGGCGGGTTGCCTCTTCGAGGGTATCCTCATCAAGCACAAGATTTGCGCGTTTCATGTGTATAACGTGTACCACGTCGGGACTTCCTGCAACCCCGGCCGCAGGCCTCACTCGATCCCGAACCGCTTCATCTTCTTGTAGAGGCCCTCGCGGGTGATGCCGAGCGCGCGGGCGGTGGCGCTGCGCTGGCCATCGTGCGCCGCGAGGTTCTTGCGGATCAGGAAGCCTTCGATGCGGCCGAGGGTCTCGCGCAGCGTGTCGCCCGGCGCGACTTGACTCTCGATGGGCTCGAGAATCGCGCCGAGGCGTTCGGAGAAATGCTCCGGTGCGAGGGCCTCCCCCGGCTCGGTCATGGCCAACGCGCGCAGCACTTCGTTCTCGAGCTCGCGCACATTGCCCGGCCAGCGGTGGGCCTGCAGCAGCTGTTCGGCTGCTGGCGTGAGCGCCGCCTCGCGGTGTCCCTCGTCGGGGCCGTGCCGGGCGAGAAAGTGGTGCGCCAGGGCCAGGATGTCTCCCGGGCGTTCCCGCAGCGGAGGCAGCGTGATCGGGAAGACGGCCAGGCGATAGTAGAGATCGATGCGAAAGCGCTGCTCGTTGGCCTCGCGTCTCAGCTCCCGATTGCTGGCGGCCACGACCCGCACATCCACGTGTTGGTTGCGCGCAGCGCCGATGCGACGCACCTCGCGCTCCTGGAGCACGCGCAGCAGCTTGGCCTGGAAGGGAGCCGAGGTCTCTCCGATCTCGTCGAGAAAGAGCGTGCCGCCGTGGGCGGCTTCGAAGAGACCCGGCTGGTTGCGGTCTGCCCCGGTGAACGCGCCGCGCTGGTAGCCGAAGAGCTCGCTCTCGAGCAGTGTGTCGGGAAAGGCGGCGCAGTTGACGGCGATGAACGCCGCGTCGCGCCGCGGGCTGGCGGCGTGGATGGCGCGGGCCACCACCTCCTTGCCGGTTCCCGTTTCGCCGGAGAGCAGCACCGTGGTGCGCGAGCGCGCGGATACGGCGACCAGGCCGAGCACCCGGCGCATGGCCGGCGCGCCTCCGATGATACGAGGATCGGGGCTGCGCCGGCCGGGCCGCGCCAGGCGCTCGATGCGCGCGAGCAGGTCGCTCTCCTCGTTCGGTCCCCCACGCAACGCCACGTCGGCCGCGCCGGCCTCCAACAGCTCGGATGCGCGCTCGGCCTGACGGGGTGCAATGCGCACCAGCACCGGTGCTCCCGGGTTCGCGACCAGGCTGGCCAACGCTGCCAGTGCCTGGTCGGCGTCCTCGGCTTCGAGGACGACGGCGTGGAAGCCGTCGCCGCTGCTGCGCGCTGCCTCGGCAGCATCGCGCTCCCAGACGACATCGAGACTCGGCGCATCGGCGACGATGTCTGCCGCGAAGTGTCGTGCCTTGCCGATCCACAGAACCGATCGAATGGCTGCCATGCCGAGCCTCCTGCTGTGAGCTGCTGCAGGAGAGCAAGGGATGTGCCGGCGTGCGGCTGCCCGGGGCGCCCAGGCGAGGCGAATGGGCCGCCCATGGCCGCGGGTGGTGGCGAACGGCCAGCGGATGCCGGCGGGAGGCCGGCCGGGAAGTGGAGCGTGGAAGGGTGGAGGCGCCCCGCAGGGCGCCCCCACCCCATCGATCAGATGAGCGCGCTGTCGCCGCGCTCGCCGGTGCGGATGCGGATCGCGTCCTCCACCGGCATCACGAAGATCTTGCCGTCGCCGATCGAGCCGGTGCGGGCGGCCTCGGCAAGCTGCTGCACGACCTTCTCGACCAGATCGTCGGGCACGATGACCTCGACGTTCACCTTCGGCAGGAAGTCGACGACGTACTCCGCTCCACGGTAGAGCTCGCTGTGTCCCTTCTGGCGACCGAAGCCCTTGACTTCGCTCACGGTCATGCCCACGACGTTCAGGTCGGCCAGGGCCTGCTTCACGTCGTCGAGCTTGAACGGCTTGATGATGGTCTGAATCTTCTTCATGACTCGTTTCCTTTCGCTCAGCTCTGGGGGCTGGTGGCGAGACTCGTGGCCGGTGCAGCACCGCGCTGCGCCGCCGATGCGGCCGTGGCCTGCTCGAGCCAGCCGGGGCCGGTCGCCAGGTCGTAGGCGTGCATGCCGTGCTCGGCTAGGTCGAGGCCTTCGAGCTCCTCTTCCTCGCTGACGCGGAGGCCGACGGTCGCCTTCAGCACGCCGAAGATCGCGAGTGCCGAGGCGAAGGTGAAGCCGCCGTAGCAGAGTACGCCGGTCGCCTGGGTGATGAGGCTGTGCTCGGGATTCGTCGAGAAGATGCCGACGGCGAGCGTGCCCCAGATGCCGCAGGTCAGGTGCACGGAGATGGCACCTACCGGATCGTCGATCTTGATCCGATCGAAGAAGATCACCGAGCCCACCACCAGCACGCCGGCCACGCCGCCGATGATTACCGCGGAGGCGATGCCCACCGTGTCGGCGCCGGCCGTGATGCCGACGAGGCCGGCGAGGATGCCGTTGAGCGCCATCGAGAGGTCCGGCTTCGACGAGATGGCCCACGAGGCGGCGATCGCGCTGATCGCACCGGCCGATGCGGCGAGGCAGGTGGTCACCAACACGAACGACGTGGCCACGGGATCTGCCGACAGCACCGAGCCGCCGTTGAAGCCGAACCAGCCGAGCCACAGCAAGAAGACGCCCATCGCCGCCAGCGGCATGTTGCTGCCGGGGATCGGGCTCATGCGGCCGTCCTTCGCGTACTTGCCGAGGCGCGGCCCGAGCAGCAGCACGCCGGCCAGCGCACCCCAGCCACCGACCGAGTGCACCAGCGTCGAACCGGCGAAGTCGTAGAAGCCCATGGCGTCGAGGAAGCCACCGCCCCACTTCCAGGAGCCGGCGATGGTGTAGACCAGTGCCACGAAGATCGTCGCGAAGATCATGAACGACGAGAGCCGGATGCGCTCGGCCACGGCACCCGAGACGATCGTCGCGGCGGTGGCGGCGAACATCGCCTGGAACAGGAAGTCGGTCCAGTAGGTGTAACCGCCGCTGGCATACGCCACCGTGTTTGCGCCTTCTGCGTAACCGGCGCCGAGCCCGACACCGGCAAACCCGAGGAACCCGTTGAAGTCGCCGGGATACATCAGATTGAAGCCGCACAGCGCGTAGGTGAGAATGCCGATCGAGACGATGAAGGTGTTCTTGAACAGGATGTTCGTGGTGTTCTTGGCGCGCGTCATGCCGGCTTCGAGCGTGGCGAAGCCCAGGTGCATGATGAAGACGAGGCCCGCGCAGAGCATCATCCACACATTGTTTGCCGTGAAGACACCGGGCGAGACGCTCTCTTCGGCCAGCGCGATGCCGGGCAGTGCGAGGCTCGCCACGGCGGTCAGGGCCAGGACGGGAAGCTTGCGCTTCATGTCGTCGTTCCTCCAGATCTGCGGGGGGATGAGTGTTCGAGGCGCCTGCGCGTCCTCGGCCGTTCGCAGCGCCTGCCCCGGACCCGCGCTGCGACGTTGCGCAGCCACATAGCAACTCGCGTGCCAACGGCCCCGCGCGCTGCAGCGGGCACTTCTGGCCTCTGCCTGTGCGGAACTCCGCACAAAGGTGCGGTTTCGTACCCGCCGTCGTGTCGGGTTCCGCCCATTTGTGCAGCAAGGCTGCTCAAGCGCGAGGCAGCGGCCGAAGGGGCTGCGTGCGCGGGTGGGCCGTTTCAGGCGGACGCTTGCTCGGGGTCGTGTGCGCGGCCGTTGTTGCGGGCGAGGACGGCCCAGACGGGAATCAGGCGGAGCTTCTCCATCTTTGCGTAGAGCGTGCGCCGGCCGATGCCGAGTGCGCGGGCGGTCGCCGAGCGGTTGCCGCGGCTCGCGCGCAGCGCGGCGGCAATGTGCCACGCCTCGGCGAGGGCGACCCAATCTTTCAGCGGGAGCGGCTGGCCCCCGTTCGCTTCGCGAGCGCGCGCCTCGAGCTCGCTGAGGCACAGTTCACCAATGGAGACTTCGATTTCAAAGGTGGTTTTGTCCGACACGCCGCGGCGCTTGTGCAAGGGGCGTTCCGTTCTGGCGCCGCCGGGTGCGGTTTCACGCGTCACAGGCGGCGGGTTGCCTCGGTTCTGGGCAGGTCTGCTCAGGTTCTGTGCGACGTGGGCTCCGCGAGCAGCGCGTCGAGAGGCTCCGGTGCGTCGGCGAAGCAGAGCGCCGGGCCCCGAGGGCCCAGCTCCGGAGCGAGCGGCAGCTGCAACACCGCGGGGTCGGCGCTCTCGTGGCTGGAGACGAGCAGGGCGAACTGGACCAGGCGGCCGGGTGCGAGGCCGAGCTCTTCGCGCAGCCGCGGGAGCTGGCGGCGCACCAGCCCCATCGCGACGCAGCCCAGCGTGTAGCGCGCGTTCAGCTCGACCGGACGCAGCGCCGTGTCGCCCTCCGGCGTGCGGAAGGCGAAGAGGTCGACGCCGAGCGGGCCGGAGTAGCCCTGCGCCGCAGCCGCGTTGGCGAGGGGCAGTGCCAGCTCGCGAGCGGCTTCGTCCCATGCGCTGTGCGCAGCAACTCGGCCGCGCGCGTCGACGCTGCCGCGCGCGCCGCGATACAGGCCCGACGCATTCGTCAGCTGGTCGGCGCTGCCGACCAGGCGCAGCGCGGCGTCGGGCTCGATCCAGAACGTCACCGAGAGCTCGCGGCCGCGCGCGAGCCAGGGCTCGAGCATGGCGCCGCCGCGTCGGGCCAGCCGCTCGAGGGCGCCGCGGATCTCCGGCGTGTCGGCTCGGCCGTCGCTGCCGGCGACGCGTCCGCGTCCGCTCGAGCCCCAGCGCGGCTTCAGCGTGAAGTGCGCTCGAGCCCACGCGGGCCAGGCGCCCAGGCGTCGCGCCAGGGCCGGGACGGCATCCGCCGCCAGTAGCTCGTCCGGCGAGAGCGCCGTGACGACGCCTTCGAGGCAGGCGGGCAAGAGTCCCTCGCGCCGCGCCACGTCGTGGGCGAACGCTTTGTCGTGCACCCGCGCCACCACCTCGGGGCGTGCTCCCGCGAGTCGGCGCCCGGCGGCGGCGGCCTCTGCGGCGGCCTGCGGGGTGTTGAGCCAGGCGACCGCAGCGTCCTCGCCCTCGGGCAGCCACGAGAAGGCGGGCGGTGCGTCGAACAGGCTGCGCCAGAGTGCGGCCGCCGCACGCACCGCGGGAACGTCCGGCGCGACGCCTTCCTCGGCGCCGATGTTGGCGATGCGCAGCGGCTCAGGCACGGGAGCGCGGGTTGCGTTCCGCATTCGAGCGCGCCGTGCGCACGTAGGCGACGAACTCCGGCGCGAGCCCGGCGTCGCGCCGCGCGGCGGCGTCGAAGCGGCGCCCCTTGGCCCGGGCGGCTTCCAGAGGGAAGGGCACCGCAGCTTCGTAGGCGGCGATCGGGTCCTTGGGGCCGCCGAGCTGCGGCAGCCACTCGGCGGCCAGGCGCACGTGGCGGATCTCGTCCCGCTGCACGAGCTCGCAGGCTTGCGCGCTGGCCTCGTCGCCGGCCGCGCGAAAGCCCTCGGCGTAGACGAGCGAGAAGTCGAGGTTCGCCTGCTCGAGGGTGAGCCCCATGGCGCACAGAAAGGCGCGGGGGCCCTGGTGAGATGCGGCCAGAGCCGGCTCGTGTCGCCAGAAATAGTCCGAGAGCGGGTGCTCGCCGAGCGTCGAGCCATGGGCCGCGAGTCGCTCGAGGTAGAGGTGGCAGTGGCGTTGCTCGTCGGCGAGAGCCGCCAGCAGGCCGAGACGCAGCGCGCCCGGCAACGCCGGATAGCGCAGCAGCGCCCAGGCGAAGAGCTCCACCGCCATCAGCTCGTGGTGCGCGAAGCGCGCGAGGCATGCGGCACGGGCGTCGGCATCGTCGAGTCGAGAGGGCCGCGGCAGTCGCGGCGCGTGCGGAGCAAAGGCGAGCTCGGCGTCGCGCCTCGGGCGCCGGATGCGCAGGGCAGGGCCCCGGGCGTCGTCTCTCAGGTCGCCCGGCGGCGGCGCCAGCTTGTGGGCGAGGCCGCCGTTGCGCAGGATGCCCAGACAGAAGCCGCGAACCTCCAGAGCTAGCGCTTCCACCAGAAGCCGTGGAAGCTGCCGCAGCCGAGGCCTCCGAAGTCCGCTCCGGGGAGGCGTGTGCCGGCGGGGATGTCGACGAGCTGATCGCCCTGGAAGCGCCGATCGATCACGCCGTCGAAGTCGGCATCCTCGTCCTGATGGGTCGCGTTGCCGCCAGCGTCGTAGCTGATGGCGGCATCCGGCTTGCGGTCGCCGTTGGTGTCGACATCCAGGCGCGTGGCGACGCCGCCTTCGTAAACGATGCGCTGGTCGCCGACGCCGTTTCCGGTGGTGTCGGTCAACATCTCGAGCACCGTGCCGCTGGCATCGACGTTGGCGCGAGTGTTGAGCTTCTTGCCGGCCTCGTCGAGGGTGCACTGGGCCTTCACCGCGCCGCTGGCGTCCAGCAGGAACTTCTTGTCCGGGGTCTTGCCGCCGCTCGCCACTTCCTGTGCGGTCGCCTTCCCGTTCTTGGTGTAGTGAATCAGGATGTCCGGCCGACCGTTGCCGCTGGTGTCCTGTCCCTGGCGCACCACGGCGCCGTCCGCGACGTAGGACCAGAGGTCGGTCTTGCAGTTGCCGGTCGTGTCTTCGTACTTGGCTCGCAGGGTCTCGGCCTTCGTGTACCACTCCTTCGTCTCGAAGCAGCCGTCGCCGGTGGCATCGAGCTCGACGCGCTCGAGCTTGCCATCCTTGAACCAGGCCTTGAAGTCGGCTTCGCCGTTTCCGCTGCGGTCTTCACGGCGCTCGAGCACGTTGCCCTCCGCGTCGGCCACGATCCACACATCCGTTCGGCCGTTGCCGTCGGTGTCGGCCTCCTGCAGCGTCGTGCCCTTGGCGCCGCCGCTGCTGCGCCGGTCGACCACGCCATCGAAATCCGTGTCTTCTTCCTGCCGGACGATGCGGTCGCCTTCGTACCAGGCGGTCAGGTCGGACTTGCCGTCGCCGTTGCGGTCCTTGTCGGTGCGGACCTTCACGCCCCCTTCGAAGGTGGTGACGGTCTCCAGCCTTCCGTCCAGGTCGTCGTCCTCGTCGATCTGCACCGCGCGCTCCTGATCGTCGAAGAGCGTGATCACGTCGGGTCGCCCGTCGAAGTTGCGGTCCTCCTCCTGGCGCTGCTTTCGGCCCTCCGCGTAGAAGGCGACCACGTCCGCGGTGCCGTCGCCGTTCATGTCGGCCTCCGAGCGGGAGACCTCGGCGCCGTCGTAGGCGGTCACGCGCTCGAAGCGGCCGTCACCGTCCTCGTCGCGCTCCTCGCGCACGAGCTTCCCCTCTACGTAGAGCTTCACCAGGTCGGGCTTTTGATCGTCGTTCTGGTCGATCTCCTCCCGAGCCGGCCGCTCCTGCGCGTCGAAGCGCAGTACCACGTCCGGCTTGCCGTTGGCGTTCGTGTCCCGCGTCTGCACGCTCTGGCGACCCTTCTCGAACTGCAGGATCGAGTCGAGCTGGCCATCGCCGGTGGTGTCCTGCTGCTGACGCGAGGGCGCGCCGCCGGCGTAGTCCGTGATCACGTCGTACTGGCCGTCGCCCCGGGTGTCGCGCTCTTCCCGGGTCCTCTGGCCGCCGGTGTAGGCGACACGGACGTCGTACTGACCGTCTCCGGTGGTGTCTCGGGCCTCGCGCAGCGTCTCGCCCGCCGCGTCGAGCTCGCCGCGCACATCTGGGCGGCCATCTCCGTTGCTGTCCTCTTCGAAGCGCTTCGGCAGGCCCGCCTCGAAGAAGACCACGCGGTCGGGCTTCTCGTCGCCGTTGCGATCCTCCTCGAGCTTGAGGGTCGTGCCGGTCGAGCTGTTGGTGCGCCACTGGTCGGGCTTGCCGTCGCCGTTGCGGTCCCGGCGCACCGTGCGTTCCTTGCCCGTCTCGGGGTCGAGCTCGAGCCAGGTGTCGACCTTGCCGTCGCCGCTGGAATCCTGGTCCTGGCGAATCAGCGCACCGTCCGGCGCGTGGAAGTTCCAGAGGTCGGGCTTGCCGTCGCCGCTCTCGTCGATCTCCACCCGGGCGAGCTTGCCGTTCTCGAAGAACTCGTTGCGCTCCGCTCGCTCTGTCTTGCGCGAAGCCAGCGTGCGCCGCGCCAGCTTGCCATCCGCGTATTTGTTGATGACCTCGAAGTATCCGTCGTA
The DNA here is from genome assembly GCA_019310965.1 of Deltaproteobacteria bacterium. Taxonomy (GTDB): domain Bacteria; phylum Myxococcota_A; class UBA9160; order UBA9160; family SMWR01. Next base: position 5,159 of record JAFDDG010000030.1, on the reverse strand, counting down.
ATTCTCGTCGAGCTCTTCGAAGACGAGCTGTTCGGCGGCGTCGAACTCGTATTTGGCGTCGGGCTTGCTGTCGCCGTTGCGGTCTTCCTGCTGCCGCAGCTTCTTGCCGTCCTGGTACTGGATCGTGGTGTCCTTGCGGCCGTCGAGGTTCGTGTCGGCCTCGCGCAGAAGCGGCAGCTTGTCGTCGTACGTGGTGATGACGTCGGCCTTGCGGTCGCCGTTCTGGTCTTCCTCCTCGCGCACCCGGCGGCCCCGTGAGAAGAAACGAACCAGGTCGGGCTGGCCGTCCTGCTTGGAATCGATTTCCTCTCGCTCCTTCGCGCCACTCTTGTCGAGATAGATCACCAGCTCGAGCTTGCCGTCGCCGTCCTCGTCCCGGGTCTGGCGGCGCTCGATGCCCTTCTCGAAGTAGGCGATCGAATCGAAGTGGCCGTCGCCGGTGGTGTCGGCCTCCTTGCGGGCGATCTGCTCGCCGTCGAAATGGGTCACCACATCCGGCCGCCCCTTGCCCTTCGTGTCCTCCTCGAGGCGCACTTTCTGGCCTTCGCGGTAGTGGATGGCGATGTCGAAATTGCCGTCGTGCGTGGTGTCCTGGCGCTCGAGAATCTTGGCACCGGAGGGGTCGAACTCGGCCCTCACATCGGCCTTGCCGTCGGCATTGGTGTCGTCCTCGATCACGGCCACTTCGCCGCCGCGGTAATCGACCCAGCGGTCGGTCTGGCCGTCGAGGTCCGTGTCCTCCTCCATGTGGTGGGGCACGCCGTCCTTGTAGTACAGCGTGGAGTCGGCCTTGCCGTCGGCGTCCTTGTCGTCGAGCTGGGAGGCCGGCTTGCCCGCGCGGTGCGCGATCCAGCGGTCCTTCTTGCCGTCGCCGCTGATATCGAACTCCTGGCGGCCGACGGTCTTGCCGTCGGCCTCGAAGAAGGTCCAGGTGTCGATGCGGCCGTCGAAGTTGCTGTCGATCTCGGCGTGCGTGGCCTTGCCGTCGCTGTAGTAGACCACCTGGTCGAATTGGCAGTCCTTGTTCGAATCGACGTGCTTCTCGGCCAGGTTCTCGAACTCGTCGTAGCGCAGCTCGATTGCCGTCCGGCACTTTTCAGCGCTGGCGCCACTGCTGATGTTCACGAGCAGAGCAACGGTCAAAAGGAATTCAGTTCGCAACAGGACCGTCGGCAGCCGAAGGATTGGTAAACGTTGCGATGATCGGGAGCCGCGCAAGGCAGCGCGCGTCGTCGGGCATGGGCGGGAAGGGGGCGGCGGCGCGCAGCGCATCCACGCAGCTGGCGCCGAGGGCGTTGTCGGAGGCCTTCACCATCGAGACCGAGATGGCCGAGCCGGCGGGATCGATCTGGAAGCGCAGCGTCACGTCGTGGCCGGGGGCGACGCCGGGCGGCAGGATCCAGCGGTCGAGGGTCTTGCGCTGGATCGAATCCATGTAGCGTTGCACCGCCGGTGTGGCGAGACACGCCTTGCTGGACGTTGCGACCAGCGGGCCGCGCCCGCTGCCGGTGCCGCCGGCCCCGCCGAGCAGCCCATCGCCGACGGCGGTGCTGATGCTGACGAGCGGCGTGCCGGTGGGCGTGCCCACCACGTCGCGCCCGGTGATGCGACCCTCGGCCACGGAAGAGCCCTGGCCACCGATCTCGAGCTTGCCGGTGCCGAAGCTCTGGCCCGAGGTCGCGACGTCGATCTTGCGCGGGCCCACGGAGGGACCCACCGGCGCATCGATCTTCACCGGACCGCGCACGGCCGGTCCGCCCACTCCCGTTATGTCGACCTTCGAGGCCCGCGCCACGATCGGCGAGTGCACCGCCGAGACGCGCTCGACCACCGGCGCCGAGCTGGTGCTGAGCCGGGTCGGCGCCACCACGGAGGCCACCGCGTCCATGTCGAGGGTCGCCGCGTCGATTGCGGGCGCGGCATCGGCGATGACGCGGGGGTTGATGATCTGTGGCTGCACCGTCTGCACCTGCGGTGCAAAGTTCGGCAGGCGCCGCTCGGCCAGGGCCATCGGTGCCGGGGCGGGCGCTTCCGGCTCGGGCTCGTGGTCCCTGATCAGTTGCACCTCGAGGATTTCCTTCACCACCTCGGGGGCCATCGCGGCGAAGAGGAAGAGCAGGCCCAGCAGGCCGCCGTGCAGGAAGAGCGCGAGGAGGCCGGACGTCCAGCTGCGGCGCGAGCCGCCCTCGGCGTGTTCCGAAAGTCCGGGGAAATCCGCCGCTGCGGCCGCGCCGGCTCCGGCTGCGGCCGGCACGAAGGCGTGCGACAGCCGGACGCCCGGTGAGCGACCTCGGCGCGCGCGGCGCTTGAGCGTCAGCGTCTGGCTCATCGGCTGCGACAACTCCCCGTGTGGCTGGACCCCTCATCGGCGCCCGCGGTTCCCGAGCGGCGCAACGGATCGCACGCCACCGCAGGGCCTATCGACCGATCGGCCCCCGTCTCTCATTCCTTTGTCGGGAATCAAGATCCCGGCCGTGTCCGACGAAACAGGAGCGCAAGGGCTTCATCCCGCTGTCGGGCGCAAAAAGCGTACCCGTGGCACCCGGGGGGTGCAACGCGATTGCGGCCTTGTGGTGGGGTGCAAAGGCTCCGCTAACCTTCCGATCCGATGGGAGGAACGGGCTCTCGGCCGTTCCGTAAAAAATGCCCAGGAGGGGTGAGACTTGGACTCGCAGCAATTGCTCGATCTGCTCTGGATAGGGCGGCTGACGGTCATTCCGTTGGCCATCGGCTCTGTCCTGGTTCTCGCGATCGTCTTGGAGCGCGTCTGGCGCTACCGGGGCATCGAGCGCGGCACGCGCAAGCTCACCCGCGAATCGGTGGAGCAGCTGGTGCGCCGGGACGTGGAGGGCGCCCGCTCGCTGTGCGAGAAGGCCAAGACGCCCTTGTCCGAGGTGTACCTCGAGGCCATGCGCTGGAAGAACATCGCGCTGGAAGACCTCGAGGGGGTGCTCGCGACCTCTCGCCAGGAGATCGCCCACGATCTCAAGCGCGGGCTCTGGGTGATCGGCACCATCGGCTCCCTGGCACCCTACGTCGGCCTGTTGGGAACGGTGATCGGCATCATCCGCGCCTTCCAGGACATGGCGGAGCACGGCGCGGGCGGCTTCGAAGTCGTGGCGGCCGGCATCTCCGAAGCGCTCGTCGCCACGGCGGCCGGCCTCTTCGTGGCCATCGTGGCGCTCCTGTTCTTCAACTATCTGCAGGTGCGGGTCGGCGACATCTCGTCGACCTTCGCGCGCTCGTGCGAACGCTTCGTGCAGGCGCTCCTGTACGTCGAGTCTGCGCCGAGCGGTGGCGGCTCGGAAGCTGGTGAGGTGGGCGGTGGCAGCGTCGTTCCGGCCCAGTAACGAGGACAGCGCCGAAGACGGCATCGTCGCCGAGATCAACATCACGCCGCTCACGGACGTGTTCCTGGTGCTGCTGGTGATCTTCATGGTGACCAGCTCGGTGGTGGCCAACCAGAGCAAGAACATCGACCTGCCCGGGGCGGAAGTCAGCGACGTCACGCCCGAGGGCGTGACCGTGACCGTCGACGATGCGGGCCTCATCTACGTGAACGACGATGTGGTGAGCGAAGCCGAGCTCTTTCCGAAGCTCGAGGCCGCACTCGAGAACACCCGCGACAAGCTGGTGATCCTGCGCGGTGACAAGCAGGTGCTGCTCGGTCAGGCCGTCAACATTCTCGACCTGGCGCAGCAGGCGGGTGCCACCGGCATCGCGCTGGCTACCAAGCCGCCGGCCAAGGGCGCCGGGCCGGCGAGCTGAACCACGACGCCCAGCGGGGCGTCCACTTCACACCGCAATGGCTCGGCGCGAGGAATTGCGCGCCTGGCTAGCGCCTGCGGCAGGCCGTACCGGTGATCAGGAGTCCGGCAGCGAAGGCCAGGGCGGCGCTGGGCTCCGGCATCGCGTGGGGCCGCTGCGGTCCGTCGAGACGGGCGATGGGACCGAAGTGCTTGGGGCCTTTGGGCTGAAGGGGATGGCGGCCGGGGCCGGGCTTGCCGCCCGGTTTGGGTCCGTTTTTCTTGCCCAGATGGATCGTCGCGCTGCCGACGTGGACTCGCGGCGGGGGCCCCACATGTTTCGCGCCATGGCCCAGCTGAAGGCCGTCGTGGGCTTCGGGGCGCGGTGGCTCGAGGTTCGGCGGGATCGTGGAGGCCGACGCCGTGTTCGTGGTGCCGAACAGGCCGGCGAGCAATAGGAAGGCAAAACTCAAGAGCAGCTTCTTCAACATCCGTTCTCCTTCGCCAGCGTGGCCGGCGGAAAATCGAGATCAGAGTAGACCAGACACCGGTCACTTTGAAGCAGGAAAATACCAGCGAGCCGCAGAACTCGCTACAAGTTCCCGTCCGGTCTAGGGAAAGCCGTGGTCGCCCGTGCGCTCAGGCGCTGCGCCGGCGCAGCCAGACGATGCCGCCGGCGATCAGCAGCAGCTCCGGCAGCAGCAGGCCCACGCCGTAGAGGGCCCGCACCGAATCGTTGATGGGCAGCGGGAACTGCACGGTGCTGCGCACCTTGGGGCGCAGCGTCACGGCGGGCTCGTTCTCGCTGGCCCAGTGAACGGCGTTGAGGACCAGGTCGAGGTTGTAGAGGGTGCGCAGCCAGCGGTTCGAGGCGAACTCGGCATCGCCGAAGGCCACGATGCGGGTGCGCCCGGCTTCGCGGGGGTACTCGCCCATGGCGACCAGCGTCTGGTAGTCGGTGGGTTGGCCTTCGTTCTCCGGGCGTCCGCTCGAGCGGCGCAGCCAGTCGAGCTCGTCGCTCACCCAGGCGCGGCGGCTCGACATCACGACACGGCGCACGCGGTCTGCGCCCCGGGGCTTGCGCAGCCGGAGCGGCCGCACGCCGGGCAGATAGGTCATGTGCCTGGAGCTCAGGCCGAGGGTCACCGGCTCGACTTCGTAGTTGTAGGCCACGATGTCGATGCCCTCGACGCCGCGACCGGCCACCGGCCTCGAGGTCGGGTCGACCACCAGTCCGGGCAGCGGCTCGATGCCCCACTCGGTGAGGATCTCCTCGAGCCCGGAGTCGGCAGCCGGCTCGAGCATGGCCACGAGGCTGCCGCCGCGCTCGAGGTAGCGGCGCAGCGCGTCCAGAGCGTTGGGCAAGAGTCGCCGCTGCGGCGCGATGGCGATGACGGCGTCGGTGCCTTCCGG
>JAFDDG010000138.1 GCA_019310965.1 Deltaproteobacteria bacterium | reverse complement strand
AGCGGATCTTCGATCGTTTTGCACAGGTCGATACGTCGAGCACGCGGCGGCACGATGGCACTGGGATCGGACTCGCTTTGGTCCGGGAGTTGGTAGAGCTTCACGGTGGGCGCGTCTGGGCGGAGAGTGAAGGAACGGGGCGTGGCACCCAGATGCACGTGGTCCTGCCCGAAGGCGAGGCGGATTCCGAAGCGGAAGAGGAGGTGATTCAGACCTCCAGCGGTGAGTCCGTGGCGCTCGGGAACTCACTCGCGGCGATGGTATCCGAGATGGCGATCGACGAGCCGGATCCGATCGCCATGCGCAATGTGGAGTTGGAGCGCAGCGTTCGCCACAGCGAACCGCTGGACGAAGTTCTGGGTGGCCTGCCCGAGGGTCCCAACGTGGACGCGGCTGCCGCCGAGGTGCTGATCGTCGAAGACAACCCGGACATGCGGAAACTGCTGACCTTCCTGATCGGGAAAGAGTTTCGGGTCCGAGTGGCACGCAACGGCCGCGAAGGACTCGAACTGGTCCGAGAATCGCTGCCAGATCTCGTGCTGACAGATGTGATGATGCCGGAGATGAGCGGAGCCGAGTTGTGTCGGATCCTGAAGGCGGACTCGGCCACGCGGCAGGTGCCCGTGGTGCTGGTTACCTCCAAGGCCGAGCGTGAGATGAAGATCGAGGGCCTTGAGCTCGGAGCCGATGACTACGTGACGAAGCCATTTCATCCCCGAGAGCTCATGGCGCGGGTGCGGTCGTTGGTGAAGTTGCAACAGGCCTCGAAAGAGCTGGACCGGAAGAATGTGGCGCTTGAGAGCGCGAACGCTGAGCTGCGAGCAGCACTTGAGGAGTTGCACGAGGCCGGCGTTCAGCTCGTGAAATCCGAGCGCCTAGCCGCAGTCGGTGAGATCGCTGCGGGCGTGGCACACGAGATCAACAATCCAATGAACTTTGCGATTAACGCGCTGCGAACGATGGGTGACTACGTTGGAGATGTCTCAACTGTCACGAAGGCCCTTGCAGATATAGATTGGACGCGGCCGGCGACCGTCAAGGAACGGATGCAGGAGGTCGACAAACTTCGTGAGACATGCGATTTCGACGAAGCCACCGCGGCGCTCGGTGAGCTCCTGGAGATAGTTACAGCGGGGCTCGACCGCACCCAACGGCTCGTTGGCGACCTGCGAGGTTTCGCGGGGCCTGGAGACAGTGTGGTGGCGGATGTCGATATTGCGCGAGGTCTGAGGACGACAGTCCAGTTGATCGGACATGCAGCACGGGACGCGAACGTCGAAGTGCGCGTTGATATTGCTGAACCACTGCCGGCTGTGGCGGGTGACGCCAGGGCACTGAATCAGGTGTTCCTCAACCTTTTCAAGAATGCCACTGCAGCCCTTGAGGGGCAGGGCGGGCGGCTTGACGTAACGGCGGCTGTCCGAGGAGACCGAATTCTCGTGGAATTCCGGGACGATGGGCCTGGAATTGCAGAAGGCGATTTAGCTCGTGTGTTCGAGCCGTTCTTCACAACCAAGGAAGCGGGGCGGGGAACGGGTCTGGGGCTTTCGATCAGTCGCCGGATTGTCGATGAGCATGGCGGTGACCTCGAACTGGTCTCCGAGGAGGGCGTTGGCTCGACGTTTAGAGTGACGCTGCCCTATGAGGGAGATTCTGTTGCAGCCTAGGCCCGATCAAATCCTCAACTACGCCGAATATCCGATTCTCTACGTCGATGATGAGCCGGAGAATCTCCGGATCTTCGAGTTGAGCTTCAAGCGCGAGTTTACGATCCTGACTGCGCAGAGTGGGGATCAGGGGCTCGAGCTGTTGAATTCGCGGCCCGTGGCGTTGGTGCTGTCGGATCACAAGATGCCGGGCATGACGGGGACGGAGTTCCTGGCGCGCGTGTGCGAGCTGGATCCCAAGACGATTCGGGTGCTGGTGACGGCCTACGGCGATGCGAAGACGCTCGGCGAGGCGATCAACAACGGGTCGATCTACAAGTTCGTACCCAAGCCGTGGCGTCCGGAAGAGATGCGCATGACGCTGCAGCGCGGCATCGAGGTCTATGCGCTCGATCGCGAGCGCGAGCAGCTGGTGCATGAGCTGACGCTGTTGAACCATGTTTCGAAGTCGTTGACACAGGAGCTCGCGATCGAACCCCTGATGAGTCTTCTGCTCGAGACGCTGACGGGCGAGCTGGGTTACGACGCCGCGAGCATGCTGTCGTTCGATCCGCAGGGGACGACGCTCTCGCACACGCACTTCTCCGAGCAGGACGAAGCGGTGAAGAGCGCACTGCGAGAAATCGAATTCAGCGACGCCAATGCCGCGCAGCTTCTCGAGGAGCTGCGCGAAGGCCACGTGCAGCGGCTGACCATCGACGAGCTCGAGAGCTACGAGCCGGCCGTGCGCAATTGGCTCACCGAGATCGCCGCGGAGCAGGTGCTGCTGGTGCCGCTGCTCGGCAAACGAGGGGCCATCGGGGCGCTGGCCGTCGACAACCGACGCGGCGGCACACCGTTCCGCGCCGACGACCTGACGCTGCTCGAGGGCCTCACCCACCAGGCGGTAATCGCGATCGGCAACGCGCGGCTCGTGACCGACCTGCGCAGCTCGCGCGAGCAGATCCGGCGGGCGGATCGGCTGGGTACGCTCGGCACGTTGGCTGCGGGCCTGGCCCACGAGATCAACAACCCGTTGGCCTCGATCCACACCTTTCTCAGCATGGCCCCGCAGAAGCGCCACGAGCCGGACGAAGAGTTCTGGGGCGACCATCACGCGCTTGCGTCGCGCGAAGTCGATCGCATCCGCCGCCTGATCGAGACGATGCGCTCGCTGGGCCGCGACACCTCGAATGCACCGCGCGAGCCGCTGACGGCTGTCGAGCTGGCCGAAGAGGTCTTCCCGTTGGTGCGGCGCGAGGCCGCGCGCGGCGATGTCACGCTTCGTTACGAGTCCGATCCCGAGGTTCCCAAGCTCGTGGCCGTGCGCGATCACATCCACCAGGTGCTTCTGAACCTGCTGCTGAACGCTGTTCATGCGACGCCGCCGGGCGGCGAGGTCACGCTGCGCACGGGGGCCAGCCCGGATGGCACCGGCATCCGCATCGAGGTCAGCGATACCGGCGCCGGCATACCCGAAGAGCAGCTCTCGCAGATCTTCGATCCGTTCTTCAGCACCAAGGATCCCGGCGAGGGCACGGGCCTCGGCCTGATGATCTGTCACCGCATCGTGACGGCTCACAACGGCACGATCGAGGTGCAGAGCGCAGAGGGGCAGGGGAGCACGTTCTGCGTGACCCTGCCGGCCGGCGAGGACTGCGGGCCACCGCCCCAGACCTGAGTGCCCCCAGGGGAAGGTCGTCTCGGCTCGCGCGCCTGGTTGACCTACCGAGGGCCGAGGGCTAACGGTTCCCGAGGGGTGAGCCTTTTCTCCCATCTGTTTCTCAGGAGTTCGTGGCCCGTGCTGATCCGATCGCTTGCGATCGCATTGTTCGTGTTGCTGTGTGGCGCCGTGCCGGCTCAGGCGGGCGTGCGCGTCGCGCTGATGCCCATTGCCGTCTACGCGGCCGGGGCCGATTCGGTCTACCTCCAGTCGGGGCTGGCAGCGATGATCGCCGCGCGTCTCGACCAGTACGAGGGGGTCTCCGTGGTGCGCCCGGAGATCGGCGGCGCGCCCCCCGCATCCGTCGACGCCGCGCGCGTCGCGGCCGAGGCTGCCGGCGCCGGCTTCGTGCTCTTTGGCTCCTTCACCCGCTTCGGCGATGGCGCCAGTCTCGATCTGCGCTGCGCGCGGGTGGCTGCGCCCGGTGAGGGGGAGGACGCGGCAGCGCGCCGCCTCTTCATCCAGTCCGGCAAGCTCGCCGAGATCATCCCCCAGCTCGATACGCTGGCGCAGAAGGTCGCCCGCTACGCTCTGCGCTCCGGCGCGCCCCGGGTGGCCGGCGCGGAGGACGGGAAGCAGCCCGCGCCAAGCAATGGCCCGACGGCCAGCGAGTACGAAGCGCTGGTCCAACGCGTCGAAGAGCTCGAGCGCACGCTGATCCCCGCGGTGGCGGAATCGGCTGCGGAGGACGAAACCCTCGTGCGCTAGGTTCCCCCGCCTGGCAGCGCCCAGCGCGCGCCGGTGGCTGGCTCAGTGGCGGTGTAGCTCAGTCGGTTAGAGCGGCGGCTTCATAAGCCGTAGGTCGGCAGTTCGAGTCTGCCCACCGCTACCAGCCAGCCTGGCGCCTCGCCCGGCCGCTCGACGAACGGGTTTTGATCCTGTCGCGCTGACTGCTGCAGCAGGCGCGCGGCTGAGATCCGAAGGGGCTCGAGCCAGTTGCCACTCCACGAGTGCCGAGAGACGGTCGATCGGCCTGGGCATGTCGTCGAGTTCGGGGCACCGAGAGACCTCGGTCTTCTCGCCCGGGCGTGGGTGGTGGGGTGTGCGGGCTAAAGCAGACGCTTTCGCCTGGCAGCGAGGCCCACGATGCCGAGGCTGAGGAGGAGGGCGGTGGAGGGCTCAGGAACGACGTGGATGCTCACGAGGTCGATGACCGGGTAGACGCCGGTGTCTCCGGGAAGCGCTGCACCGTTATCGATATCGAAGGGTTTGAACTCGATGCTGTACGACGTGGCGTTGGCGACGAACGTGGCCGTCTGCCTCTCCCAGACTACATCTCCGGGGTCCATCAATGCACTCCTGAAGATGACGGATCCGGCCAGCAGGACCTGCCACGAGGCCCGGCCGTCGTTGTAGGGGTTCAGGAGACTGCCGTTGTTCTGCTGGTAGAAGTCGATCGCATAGCTCTGGCCGATCGTGAAATCGGAAACGACCTGCGAGATCGTTTCGAATGCGCCGCCGCCGCTGAAGACCGCCCCACCCACAGATCGGTTGTCATCAAACCCGAAGGACTGTAGATCGGGGCTGCCCGAGAGCGTCCAATCAGTGAAGCCACTCGCGAAAGAGCCGTTCTGGAACATGGGCGCCGCATGCGATTCAGTTGCGGACAGGGCCATTATGGCTAGCAGGCCGAGCAGCAAGCTTCTCACGACGACGCCTCCGATGCTTCCCGTGTGTGTGGCTCGCAGGCGGCGAAAGTGTCAGCGCGTGATCGGACGTAGAGAAACGCTGCTTCTATTCCCTATCCCCCCGCTAGCCTATGGCCACCCCGGATAAAGCAGCTCGCCCCTGCGCACGAAACTACGCCTGTTCTTTCCACGGACTGCTCTGTAGGATTGATTGTCTTGTCCTCCTTCGCACGTCAAACTAGAGGAGGAGATGGCATGACGGGTCGACTCCCCACCACATGGATCGCCGCCCTCGTCGCACTCATTCTTTCGACGCCGACAATATCTAACGACAAGAAGGCGGCGGCGCTGATCCAACCTTGATCGATCCTTGATGCGGCCCTGATCGAACGCTGGCGCCAGGAGTACAACACGTTCAGGCCGCAGAGCGCCTTGGGGTATCGGCCTCCTGCACCCGAGGCGGTGCTGTGGTCGATCCCGAACACGGCCGGGCCTCAGTCCGCGGTCACGGTCGCTCCAAATTAGAACGCAGACTCAACCGGGGGGCGGGGCAGGGCTACCCAGGACTTGGCCCGGGTACGAGCTGACCTAGAATGCGCCGAGGAGGAGAAATCGTGCGCAACTATGTGCTCTCGCTGCTGGTGGCGCTCGCCACGTCGGGCTGCAACGGCCCGTTCGGCCTACTGCCCGGAGGCGCCCTTGAGGGTGAGGCCCGGCCGTTGCCTCCGGAGTGGTCCTTCGCCGGCGACTACGGGACAGCCCAGCTCCAGACGAAGCCCGAGGAGCCCTACTCGGTAAACCTCGCCTACACGACGCGGGTGGCACCGAGACCCAATGGGTGCAGAACATTGCGGCGAATCCCCTGGTGCGCCTGCGGCTTGACGGGGGGCTCTATGACCTCCGTGCCGAACGCGTGACCGACAGCGAGGAGGTCGCGGCGTTCAGCGGCGCGTGGACGAGCCAGTCGATGTTCCGGCGCGACCCGCTCAACTACGACGAGGTCTGGATCTACCGGCTCGTTTCCCGCTAGATCGCACTCGAGGCAACAGGTCCGGGCGAGCTCCGTCCTGGAAACGCTGCATAGAGAGCGGCGGTTTCAGACGAGCAGCTGGCGCTGGGCATGCGGCGACGGCGTAGTCACTAAAGCACGCCGGTCTCCAAGAAGCTCTAGGGCCGGGGCGCCCCACCTGTTGCCGCCGAACCGTGAGCCGAAGGCCCATGCACACACCAGAAA
>JAFDDG010000137.1 GCA_019310965.1 Deltaproteobacteria bacterium | reverse complement strand
GACGATCCGTCGACGCTCTCGACGCGCCACGCCATCGGCGTCGAGAACATCCTGTGCGAGTCGGACTATCCGCACGGGGACGGCACCTGGCCCGACACCCAGCAGGTGTTGCACGAGATGATCGGCGACCTGCCGGCCGAAGAGATTCGCATGATCACGCACGAGAATGCGTCTGCGCTCTACCGGCATCCGCTGCCCAAGGTCTGTTTGCCCTAGCCCAACCAGGGAGTCCCCCCGGCTTCCGGGGGGACCGTTACCTGTGGCTCCTGACCCCTGTCCGACCGACCTGAACGGGCGTGTGGAGGGTGTCTGCTCAGAGCTCGAGGATGGCGCGTCCCTCGATCTCGCCCTTCTCGAGCGCCGCGACCGCCTCATTGATCTGGTCGAGGCGGTAGCGGCGGGTGACGAGGGCGTCGAGGTCCAGCGCGCCGCGAGCGAACCAATCGAGGAAGATCGGCACGTCGCGCTCCGGCTTGCAGGAGCCGCCGATGCTTCCCGTGAGATGTTTCTCGTGCGCGAGCAGATCGAGGGCCTCCACGGAGAGCGCCTCGCGTGGGATGCCGACCAGGATGGCGTGGCTGCGATCGTCCGTGCCCAGCGGCTTGGCGCGCGCACTCGGCAGGATCTGGCGGGCGGAGTCCGCCGCGCCGATGCAGTCGAAGGCGAAGTCGACGCCCGCGACCGGCGCGCCGAACAGATCCAGCAGGCCTTCCGTTGGAGTGAGCTCGCGGATCCGAGCGACGGGATCGACCTGCGAAGCGTTCACGGTCTGGGTTGCGCCGTGGCGGCGCGCCGTTTCGAGCTTCGCGTCGTCGAGGTCGACGGCGATGATCGGATCGGCACCCGCCACGCGAGCCGCTGCAATCGTGCACAGCCCCACGCCCCCAGCGCCGAAGACCGCGACGCTTTGGCCGCGCGCCACCCGGGCTGTGTTGATGACGGCGCCGGATCCGGTCATGACCGCACAGCCGATGATGCAGGTCACGTCCGTGCGCACATCGTCGGGGAGCTTCACGACGTAGAGCTCGTCCGCGATCGTGTGGTCGGCCCACGCGAATACCCCCTGGCTCATGGCGCGCCGCCCATTCGGCTGATCGACCCAGGCGGGCTCGGGACGGCGCGGAGGCGGGCCGACGGTTCGCGGGATCCAGGTGACGAGCACCGTATCCCCGATGCCCACATGCTCCACGTCCGATCCCACCGCGACGACCCTGCCCGTCGCTTCGTGGCCCAGGACCACGTCCGCGTCGCGGGGCCCGTGGATCTCGTGGAGCTGGCTGTGACAGATCCCGCTGGCGATGAGCTTCACCACGACCTGCGCGGGAGCGGGATCGGGCAGCGTGAGAGCTTCGATGCGCAGCGGCCCCGGTTCTTCCGGTACGACTGCAACGCGGGCGGGTGTCGGCATGCCTCTCCCATTGGTCTCGTTTGACTGGCGGCCGGGGTCGACCGCCCAGCGAATTTACCAGACAGGCGGGGAGGGGCGTGGACCCAGACCGGCACAGCGAACCACCGGCTGAGGATCGTTGGCGGTGCGCTCACGGCCTCGGTCGCAATCCGTCGAGCAGCACCGTCAGCGTCGATTCGATGATCGCCTCGCTGATCGGCTCGTTGCGGCGGAGTCCGATGGCGCGTTCCACGAGGATGAAGAGGATCATCTCGACGCAGTCGGCGGTGCTCGCGAGATCGACGTCGCTGCGCACCTCGCCGCTGCGCATGCCGGACTCGAGGATCTCACGGGTCTTCTCGATCGAGCGCTCGTGGCAGCGCCGGAAACTCTCGGCGTGGTCGGCCACCAGGACCCGGTGGTCCTGACGCAGGATCGCCTGGAGGATGGGGCGCTCGAGCGCAAAGGCGATCGCGCCCTTCAGCTTGCCCCGCAGACGAGTCAGGCTGTCCGAGGCCTCCGCCGCGTCGGCGGCCGCGATCTCCTCGAGCCACTCGTCGAAGGCGGCGTCGAGCACCGCGTCGATCAGCGCCTCCTTGCCCGCGAAGTGCTTGTAGATCACGGGACGGGACAGGCTTGCCGCGGCAGCGATTTCGTCGATGGTCGCCCGCTTGAAGCCGAACTTGGCGATGCAGCGCCCGGCCGCCTCGAGGATGCGAGAGCGCTGAAGGGCCGTGCGGGAGTCGTTGCCGCCCATATTGCGAATATTTACATATTTTCATAGTATCATCAAATTAATCAACAGAGACCACCCGTGATCCATCCCGTGTCCCCCCAGCCCGCCACCGGCCTTCTGCAAGGCAAGCGTGTGATCGTCACCGCCGCCGCGGGCAGCGGCATCGGCGGCGCGACCGCCCGGCGCTGTGTGGAGGAGGGAGCCTGGGTTTTGCTCTCCGACCAGCACGAGGGGCGTCTCGAGCGCACCTGCGCCGCTCTCCGCTCCACTCACCCGCACAGCGTCTTCGCCGTGCCGTGTGACGTGACCCGGGAGGAAGACGTGGAGACGCTCTTTGCCCGTGCGGAAGTCGAGATGGGTGGCTTCGATGTCCTGGTCAATAACGCAGGGCTCGGCCACTCGGCCGCTGTGACAGACACGTCGGACGCGGACTGGAACCGCGTACTGGAGGTCACGCTCACCGGGACGTTTCGCTGCATGCGCGCTGCACTCCGATGCCTGCGCGAGCGGGCGGCTGGTGCGATCGTCAACGTGAGCAGTGTGACGGCCCACCGTGCCGAGAAGGGCCAGTCGGCCTACGCCGCGGCCAAAGCGGGCGTGCTGGCGCTGACGCGCTGCGCCGCGCTCGAGGCGGCGGAGTTCGGCGTGCGCATCAACGCGGTCGTTCCGACGATTGCGCTCCACTCGCACCTGACGCGGGTGGCGGCGCCCGAGTACCTCGACGAGATGATCGCCCTCCAGCCCCAGGGCCGTGCCGCCGAGCCCGTCGAGATTGCCAATGCCATCGTCTTCCTCGCCTCGGACCTGGCGTCGTACCTGACGGGCGAGTCCCTCTCGATCAGCGGGCAGCGCGCGTAGGACCGGGAGACCCATGAAGCTCTGCCCCGACACTCGACGGCTGCTCGACGCTCCGAATTTCGGCCACCTCTCGACGTTGATGGAAGACGGCTCGCCCAAGGTCGAGCCCGTCTGGCTCGCGCGCGAGGGAGATCTCGTCCTGATCGCGACCGACGAGCGCACCATCAAGGGCCGCAACATGGCGCGCGATGCGCGGGTGGCCCTCTCGGTCACGAGCCAGGAGAACCCCTACGAGCAGGTGTTGATCCGCGGCAGGGTGATCGAGGTCCGGCCGGACGACGGCCTCGAAACCCTCGACCGGATCTCCCAGCAGTACATCGGCGCTCCGTTTCCGCGCCGCAAGTGGCGGAGCCGCGCCGTCTACGTCATCGAGGCGAAGCTGGCGCGTTATTACCAGTCGCCGCTCGAGCACCGCCCAACCGGGGCCTCGAGCGTCTTCGACAGCCAGGAGGATTGAGCCATGGCCATCGAGTGTCAGGTCACAGACGGCATCGCAGAAGTCGTCATGCATCACCCCCCGGTCAACGCGATCACGGTCGCCGACACCTGGAAGATCCGCGACACCTTCGCCGAGCTATCGCGGGATGCGGCTCTGCGGGCGGTGATCCTCACCGCCGAGGGCAAAGGCTTCAACGCCGGCATCGACATCAAGGAAATGCAGAGCGCCGAGGGATTCGAACACCTGCTCGGCTCGGGTGAAGCCTGCTACGAGACGTTCAAGCAGATCTACGACACGCCGGTGCCCGTGATTGCGGCCGTCAACGACTTCTGCATGGGCCTCGGTGTCGGCCTGGTCGGCAGCTCGGACATCATCATCGCCTCGACCAAAGCGCGATTCGGGTTGCCGGAGCTCGACAATGGTGCGCTCGGCTGTGCCTCGCATCTGGCGCGACTCGTGCCACCGCTCAAGCTCCGTCAGATGACACTCACCTGCATTCCGATCTCGGCCCAGGAGCTCTTCGAGTACGGAACCGTGTTCAAGGTGACGGAACCGGACGAGCTGCGCGAAGAAGCACGCGCCCTCGCGCAGCAGATTGCGAAGAAGCCCGCGGCGGCTGTGCGCTTTGCCAAGGCCGCGCTGAACCACATCGACCCGCAGGATCTGCACGCCAACTACCGGCTCGAGCAGGGCTTCACCTACCAGCTGAACATCATGGGCATCGGCGATCAGCAACGCGATGCCTTCGTCGCCAAAGAGCGCGAAGTGACGCGCTAGACATGGCTCGACTCGAAGGCAAAGTAGCGCTCGTTACCGGAGCGGCTCGAGGCATCGGCGCCGCAATCGCCAGCTTGTTCGGAGCCGAAGGTGCAGCGGTGGTCGTTTCGGACCGGCGCGACGAGCTCGGCGAGGCGGTGGCGCAGGGCATCTGCCGGGAAGGCGGACGTGCCATCTATGAGCATCTCGACATCGCGTCCGAGGATGGCTGGCGTGAAGCCGTTGGCCGTGCCCGCGCCGAATTCGGCGGCGTGGACGTGCTGATCAACAACGCGGGGATCATCCGGGTCAAGCCCTTCGTCGAGACGACTCTCGAGGAGCTTCGCAAGGTCATCGACACCAATCTGGTGGGTGCCTTCCTCGGGATGCAGGCGGTCGTGGAGACGATGACGGCTCGGGGTGGCGGCTCGATCGTCAACTTCTCGTCCGTGCAGGGCCTGGAGGGCCGCGAGGGCCTTGCTGCGTACACGGCGGCGAAGTTCGGCATTCGAGGGCTCACGAAAACCGTGGCCATCGAGCTCGGGCCGCACGGCATTCGGGTCAACGCTCTCTTCCCAGGCCCAACGAAGACGAAGATGACCGAGCGGAAGGGCTGGACGGACGAGCAGTACGACGCCGCCTACCGCGGCTATCCACTCGGGCGAATGGGGGAGGCCGAAGAGATTGCGCGTCTTGCGTTGTTTCTGGCCTCCGACGAAGCTTCGTTCTGCACCGGCGGCGACTTCGTGGCCGATGGCGGTGTGACAGCCGGCAAACCCCGCGGCTGAGGTCGGCGCATGGCCAGCACGCTGAGCGCGTTGTTCGATCTCTCGGGGCGCAGTGCCATCGTGACCGGCGGCAGTCGCGGCATCGGTCGTGCGATCGCAAAGGGCCTTGCCGAGGCGGGGGCAGCGGTCGTGGTGGCCGCTCGCAACGGCGAGGCGTGCGAGGCGGTGGCCGAGGAAATCCGCGCAGACGGGGGCAGGGCGGCTGCGGTCAGCTTCGATCTCTCCTCCCCCGACACCTCGTCACCCGTCATCGACGCGGCGATCGAGCACTTCGGCCGCCTCGACGTGCTCATCAACAACGGGGCGATCCTCAAGCCGCACCTCATTGCAAAGCTGACCGCGGAAGAGATGGACCTGCTGCACGCGACCAATGTTCGCGGTCCCGTTCTGCTCTCGCAGCTCGCCTTTCCGCACCTGCGGGCGGGCGGCGGCGGCTCCATCGTCAATCTCGGCGCCGTCGCTGGCCACAGTCCCATGAAGGGTCTCGGTGCCTACGGCGCTTCGAAAGCGGCGATGATCAACTGGACGCGTGTGATGGCGCAAGAGTGGACACCTAGGGGTGTGCGGGTGAACGGGCTCACTCCGGGCTCCGTCGCGACCGATATGATCTTGCCCGAGGATCCCGCCAAACGCGCGCTCTTCGTCGAAGACATGGCGTCGCAGAACCTCTTCGGCCGGATCGCCGAGCCGGAGGAGATGGTCGGGCCGGCTCTCTTCCTCGCTTCCGACGCATCTTCCTTCATGACAGGCCAGATTCTCGTCGTCGATGGAGGCTTGATGGCGTGATGCCCGAAGGCATTAGGGTGGCCGCTCCTCGGATCTTGCAACGGAAGGCTCACATCTCTCGCGGAGGACAGCACATGAAAAGGAATCTAGCGACTAACCTTCTTCTGTTGGCAGCGCTGGTATTGGCCTCGCCAGCGGTTGGCGCCGAGAAGACCGTGCGGGTCGTGGTGACCGGGATTGATGCATCGGGTGGGTCGGTGATCGTCAGCGACGGCGAACCCGGTCTGATGCTTCGCGCGATGCCCGGCGGATTCATGG
>JAFDDG010000094.1 GCA_019310965.1 Deltaproteobacteria bacterium | reverse complement strand
GATCCGACGACCGTCGGAATCGACCGCAGTGTAATCCCCCGTGGCGACGTAATTGGTGTTCTCGTCGACGCTGAAGAAGACGGACCCGAAGGCCTGGCCGAAACTGTTGAGCGTGAGCGTCCGGACCTGATCGATATCGATCTCGAAGCCCGAATTGGTGAGGCTGTAGTCGGCATCCGACGACGTGGCTCCACTGGCGCTCGAGGACGAATTCAGGTATGGCGTTGCCGGCGGATTCAAGACTTCCTGATCGGCCGCGTTGACTTGGTCGTTGGCCGCTGTCGTCAGGAAGGATGCCCCACCATCATTCAGCGTGACGTTCAACGCCAAAGCCGGCAGGCAAGGCAGCGAGAATACAGACACGAACAGAGCAACAGACAGCAGGCGCCTTTTCACGGTGTTCCCCTCAAAATCCGAGTGCGGGACCACCGCGAAATGCGGTATCCCCTTCCCGAGCCGAACTGATTGCAAGTTCGGTGCCGCCGTGAGAATGGATATTTCCGGTGCTACAGCACCTGCGACCGGCAGTGAGGGAAAAGCCTTTCCGTATCCGCGGAACTCTCGTTCCGCCCGCGCTCCCCTGAGAATCTGGGACCCCCGGGGAGCCGTCACGGTCGGGGGAATGTCGGCAGGCAGAACGCCTCGCCCCGACTGGGATTCCTCTGCCTCTCTCCGGTTCGCTCTGCCCCTGACCGTTGCCGATACGACGCTGGCGTAGCGCTGGCTTCCGAGGCGGGAGTCGGAAGGCAGAGCCCGCGCGTGCCGAGGCTCGCGGCTGGCGCCGCCCGCCCGCAGCTCGTGCCGCACGGTTGGGGCTATGCTGCCTCGCCCGGCCCAAGGGGGGTCGAGCGTGGCGCCCCTCGCCCGGCGCGGGGATTGCCTCGTGCTCTCGATCGCCGAGCCCGAGGCCCTCCTTGCGGAGCCAGGAGAACAGGATGCCCCAGTCCGAACCGAGCCTCACTTTCGATTCCATCCTCGACGAGGCGCGGCAGCGCGCGGGCGGTGCCACCGACCTGGGCGGAGAGCCGGGCGAGGCTCCCTTCATGGAGGGCCTGACTCGCCTGCTCGACTCGCTCGAGAGCGAGGGGCGGCTGAACCCGATCGGTCGCGCGATTGCGCGCGAGCGCGTGCTGCTGCATACGGTGAACCGGCTTCTCTACGTGAGCGACCGCGAACGGCATCCGGGGATCGCGCGCGAGCAGATCGTCAAGCCCGTCTTCATCATCGGGATGCCGCGGACGGGCACGACGATCCTCCACGACATCCTCGCCCAGGATCCGAGCAATCGTGTGCCGCTCACATGGGAGACGATGTTCCCCTCGCCGCCGCCCGAGGCGTCGACGTTCAAGAGCGACCCGCGGATCGAGCGATGCGCGGCGACCTTTCCCGATATCGACGCGCAGATCCCCGCCTTCAAGGCGATGCATCCCATGGGCGCTAGGCTCTCCCAGGAATGTGTCACGATGATGGGCGAGGCGATGTGCACGCCTCTCTTCCACAATCAGTTCCGCGTGCCCGCCTACCAGGATTGGGTCGATCACGAAGCGGATTGGTCCCACGTCTACGCCTTCCACCAGCGCCAGCTGCAGCATCTGCAATGGTGCAACCCAGGAGAGCGTTGGGTGCTCAAGACGGGTGCCCACATGTGGGGGCTCGAACACCTGCTCCGGACGTATCCGGATGCCCGGATCGTCTTCACCCATCGGGACCCCGTGAAGTCGATGACCTCCTACGCGAGTCTCACGGCGCTGGTCCGCTCCATGGGTAGCGACGACGTCGACCCGATCGAGATCGCCGGCGACTGGACGGCGCGCATCAAGCGCGTCCTCGAGCACGCGATCGGCGTCCGCAACGAGGCCGCTCGTCCCGACGCCGTCTTCTACGACATGCTCTTCCTCGACTTCGTCGAGGATCAGTTTTCCGCGGTCGAGAAGATCTACCAGGCCATTGGTCTGCCCATGACCGGAACGGGCGCCGATCGCATGCGCGCGTTCATCGCGGACAATCCGAAGGGCAAGCACGGCATCCACCGCTATGCGCCGGATGAGTTTGGCGTGAAGCCGGCTGCCATCCGAGAGGCCTTCCGCCCCTACATGGAGCGCTTCGGCCTCGAGCCCGAGGCGCTCTAGACAGTCAAGAGCCTCGAGAGGAGCTGCGATGTCCGATTCGGGAACCTCTGAGAAGCGCATGCGCGCCTGGCGTGTTCACGAGTACGGCGACAGGCCGACCGAGACGCTCCGCCTGGATACGGTCGAGGTGCCGATCCCGGAGGCCGGCGAGTTGCTCGTCCGGGTCCAGGCCATCCCGCTCAATCTGAACGACCTCGAGCGCATCAATGGGCGCAACATGATGGTGCGGCCCGAGCTGCCCAGCAGCCCAGGGATGGAGGTCATGGGTGTCGTCGAACGCGGCGGCGCGGGCGTGGAATCCTGGGAGGGCAGGCGCGTCGTCGCCATGCCCAAACAGGCCTACGGTGGCTTTGCGGAGTTTGCGAATTGCCCGGTGGTCTCGGCCTTCGAGATGCCCGCCTCGATTCCGCTTCCGGACGCCGCGGCACTCTACTTTCCCTTTCACCTGGCGTGGTTGGGGCTGATCGATCGAGCCGAGCTGCGCGAGGGCGAGACGGTCCTGATCCATGCCGCGGCCGGAGGCGTCGGCTCTGCCGCCGTCCAGCTGGCCGTCCATCGGGGCGCGCGCGTCATCGCGACCGTCGGATCCGACGCGAAGGCGCAGCTCTGCAGGGATCTCGGCGCCGACGTGGTGATCAACTACGCCACCGAGGATTTCCTGCCGATCGTCCTCGAGCAGACGGGCAATCGAGGCGTGGACGTCGTCTTCGACAACGTCGGCGAGGCCGTCATGGAGAAATCCATCAAGGCCATCGCTTACAACGGCCGCTACGTCATGAATGGCTTTGCTTCGGACAAGAGTTACGCCGACGAGAAATTCATCGTGCCCCGCAGCATCTCGGCCGGGAACTTCAAGCTCTGCGGCGTCTTGCTCGCCTATGCAGACGCGACGACTGGGCCGGTCTTCAAGCAGGCCATGGGCTGGAACTTTGTGCCGAACGCGCTCGGAAAGAGCATCAACGAAGGCATCGTCGCGCTCGTACTCGAGAGGAAGATCAAGCCGGTGATCGGCCGCGTCGTCGCTTTCGAGGAGCTGCCCGCCGCGATGCAGGCGATGGCGAATCGCGAGACGGTGGGCCGGACGATCGTGCAGCTCACGTGAGCCGGGCTCGGGTTTCCGTGCTCAGCCGATTCGAGCGTGGCGCGGTGCTCGTGGCCATGCTCGCCGCTGGTCTCGTGATTGCGGGATCGGACGCGCTCGCACAGGGTGTCATCGAAGGCCGCGTCGTCGCGATCTACGATGGCGATACGATCGCCGTTTTGGTCGATGCGAGGACCGTGAAGGTGCGGCTCGTCGGTATCGACACCCCCGAGCGCGGGCAGCCCTGGGCTGACCGCGCTCGCCAGGCTCTCACCGCGCGAGTCTTCCGCAAGGAGGTGCGCATCAACGCTGTTGCCACCGACCGTTACGGCCGCACGCTGGGAGAGGTCTACGCCGACAACGTCTGTGTGGGTTGTGAGCTGGTGAGAGACGGACACGCGTGGGTGTATCGCAGGTACAGCGACGATCCGGTGCTGATCGGATTGGAAGCGGATGCGCGGGAGGCGCGGCGCGGGCTGTGGGGCTTGCCGGAGAGTGAGCGCGTGCCGCCCTGGGAGTGGCGGCGTAGTGCCCGTCGGGTGCGGGGGGGCGCGATGCGGGCTCCCGCGGTCGGAACGGAGTCGTTCGCATGCGGCGTGAAGCGCAGCTGCCGCGAGATGACCCACTGTGCGGAGGCTCGCTTTCAGCTTGAGGAGTGCGGATTGTCGCAATTGGACGGGGACGCTGACGGAGTGCCGTGCGAGGCGATCTGCCCGGGGGGGTAGCAGGCGAGCCCGTTCGCTCCGCGGCGTCGCTGGGGACGCAGAGCTCCGAGCGCCAAGGGCATCAGCTCCGGGTACCCACTGGCCGATAGGTCCTCGGCGGGACTATTCTCCCACCGGGATGAGAACGATGAAGCGCTGGGTCTGGATCACGGCATCGCTGGCAGCCCTGTTCGGGCTCCAGGGGGCGCTGTGTGCTGTGGCCTGCCCGGAGGGCCCTTCCCCCGAAATGGCCCGCCACCAGCGGGCCGCTGCGATGCCGTGCCATGGCGCTCCGGCGGAATCCACTCCGGCACCGGCGCATCCGGCTTCCGACGATCCCTGTGGCTGCGAAGAGTCCGTCGTGGCGCTCACAGCAGCAGGTGAGATGATTCCGACGCATCTCGCGGCGGGCAGCTTGCCTCCGCGCGTCGCCCCCGTGGTTGCGCTTTGCGCGGTCTCGACGAGTCTCCACTCGGAGGCGGCCGAGCGTCTGCCACCGCAAGACATTCTTCTGCTGAAGTCGACGCTCCTCGTCTGATCCCATCTCTTTCCCCGGTCCGTAGGCACCGCCGCGCGCGCGGGTGCGCACCGCCTCTACGAAGGGCGGTTGCGTCGCCCCGTGTCCGGGCGGCATGGGAGCGCGCTCGTGGTGCTCCGCAACCACGACTTCGGAGACAGAATGATGTTTGGATCTGGGCATTCGGGTGGATGCCGACGAGTGACTCTGCGAGTCGCCTGCAGCATCGCCTTTGCTCTACTTGCGCTGCAGGATGCGCATGCGCGCGACAAGTTGCTCCTGGGAGCCTCCTCGGTGGCAGCCGCTGCGGGATCGGAATCGCTCCTGATCCCCGACCCGCTCCCGCTCGTCTGGTGTCTGGAGCGAGCGGGCGAGTCGAATCCCGACATCGCGCGGGCCGTGGCTGCTGCCGAGGCCGCCGGGTACCGGGTGAAGCCCGCCGGCGCGCTCGATGACCCTCGGCTGGCTTACGAGGCCAGCAACATTCCGACGGGTGACTTCGACTTCCGCTCGACCCCGCTGTCGGGTCACCAGTTCGGGCTGCGCCAGAAGCTCCCGTTTCCGGGCCTGCTCTCCAGTCGCGAGGCAGCCGCGCAACGCGATGCTCGCGCGGCTGCTCTGCGGCTCGCCGACCGGGAGCTCCTCATCGCGAGTGCGGTCGAATCCGCGTGGGCCGAGCTCGGCTTTGCGCAGCAGGCGCTGCGCATCACCGACCGGAACACCGCGCTGCTGCGACAGCTCGCATCGACCGCGGAGGCTCGCTACCGGGTCGGCGCAGGCCTTCAGCAAGACGTGCTGCGCGCCCAGGTGGAACTCACGGCGCTACTCCGACAGCGGCTGCGACGCGAGGCGGCGGTCGCGGGGGCCGAGGCCACGCTCGTTGCTCTGCTGGACCTCCCGGAAGCCAGCGTGATCCCGTCGACCGAAGCGCTGCTGATGGCGGCACCCGCCCCCGCGCTCGAGGCACTATTCGTCGCCGCGAAAGAGCGCAGTGCCAGGCTGGGTGCACTCGAGCAGCAGGTCGAAGAGGCGCGAGCGCGCGTCCGGGTCGCCGAGCTCGAAGGCTACCCGGACGTCGATCTCGGCCTCGGCTATCGGCTCCGCCGTGCGGTGGCCGGTGATCCCGTGGATGGCGACGACTACCTCTCGGCAGGAGTCACCATTCGGCTGCCCCTCAATCGATCGAAGTGGCGGGCGCGCGTGGCAGAGCGCCGCTCGTTGCTGCGTCGCGCCGAGGCCGACCATCGCGCGGCTCGTGCCGCAGTCGTCGCTTCGCTGCGGCGCTCGCACGCCGAGCTCGAGCGCGCCGTCTCCGAGGAGGCGCTTCTCGAGACGGGGCTGCTGCCCCAAGCGAGGCAGTCGCTCGCATCCAGCCGAGCGGGCTACGCCGTCGGCCGGATCGACTTTCTCAGCCTTCTCGACAGCCAGGTTCGTCTGCTCGACGCCGAGCTTCGTCTCACGCGAGCTCGCGCCGACAAGCGACTCGCCTTCGCCGCGCTCGAGTCTGCGGCCGGGGAGAAACTCCGATGACCCTTCGACGCCTGTTCCAGATGCTGCTCCCGGTCTCCGTCGCCCTCGTGCTTGGCTGGTGGGGTCGGGGGTTCCTGACGCACGACGGCGACTCGACGCCGTCGCCTGCCATCTCGCAGGAGGGCAGTGTCTGCCCTGGCGGTGCCGAACCGCTCTACTGGAAGGCCCCGATGGACCCCACCTACGTGCGCGACGAGCCCGGAAAATCGCCGATGGGCATGGATCTGGTGCCGCAGTGCCCCGATGCAGCCACGGACGTGCCGGAAGGCGCCATCGTCATCGACGCTGTCACGGTTCAGAACATCGGCGTCCGGACGCTGCGTGCCGAAAGACGCGACCTGTCTCGAGCCATCCGCGCCGTGGGCAGGGTGGCGTACGACGAGCGTCGGGTGTCCCACGTTCACACGAAAGTTCAAGGTTGGGTCGAGCGGCTGCTGGTCGACTACGTGGGGCAGGAAGTCGAGCGCGGCCAGGCGTTGCTCGAGATCTACTCCCCGGAGCTCGTTGCGACCCAGGAGGAGCTGCTGCTCGCGGCACGCTACCGGGAGGCGACCGCCAACAGCCCGTTCGACGATGTGAGGGAAGGCGGCGAGTCGCTGTTCCGGGCGACCCGGCGCCGCCTGGAGCTCTGGGACATTGCCGATCGGGACATCCAAAAGCTCCTCTCGAGCGGCGAGGTGACGCGCACGCTGACGCTGTATGCGCCGGGCTCTGGAGTCGTGACTCGCCTTGGCGTTCGTTCGGGCATGCAGGTGAAGCAGAACACGAACCTCTACACCATCGCCGATCTGTCGTCGGTCTGGCTGCTCGCTCAGGTCTACGAGTACGAGCTTCCGTGGCTCGAGCTGGGCCAGCAAGGCAGCGTGGAGCTCAGCTACCTGCCCGGAGAGACGCTGCGTGGGCCGGTGACCTACATCTCGCCGTTCCTCGACCCGAAGACCCGCACCGCCGAGGTTCGCATCGAGCTCGACAACTCGGACGGCAGACTGAAGCCGGAGATGTTCGCCAACACCGTGATCCAGGGGGCCCCCCGGCGCGGCGCTCTCGCGATCTCGTCCGAAGCCGTGATTCACTCGGGTACGCGCAGCGTCGTGATCGTCGCTCTCGGTGAGGGAAGATTCGAGCCTCGCGATGTCGAGCTCGGTCTGGACACCGGAGATGGCTGGGTCGAAATTCTCTCGGGCGTCGACGCAGGCGACGAGGTCGTCGTTTCGAGCCAATTCCTGATCGATAGCGAGAGCAACCTGCGAGAAGCAGGTCGCAAGCTCCTCGCCGCGAGCCAGGAGTAGGCCATGCTGCGTCGCATCGTCGAAGGCTCCGCGCGAAATCCCGTCTTCGTCGCTCTGGGCATCGCCGTGCTGGTCGGCTGGGGCCTGTACGCCGTCCTGAACACGCCGCTCGACGCCATTCCGGATCTCTCCGACGTTCAGGTCATCGTCTTGACGGAGTACCCGGGGCAGGCCCCCCAGGTCGTCGAAGACCAGGTCACCTACCCGCTGTCGACCGCGATGCTCGCGGTGCCGTTTGCCAAGGTCGTGCGGGGCTACTCGTTCTTCGGACTCTCGTTCGTCTACGTCATCTTCGAGGATGGGACGGATCTCTACTGGGCCCGGAGCCGCGTGCTCGAATCGCTCAACTTCGTGTCCGCACGACTTCCGTCGGGTGTCACACCGACGCTCGGCCCCGACGCGACGGGGGTCGGCTGGGTCTACGAGTACGCGCTCGTCGACCGGAGCGGCAAGCACGATCTCGCGGAGCTTCGCTCGATCCAGGACTGGCAGCTCCGCTACGAGCTCCAGACCGTTCCCGGTGTCGCCGAGGTCGCGAGTGTCGGCGGCTTCGTGCGCCAGTATCAGGTCGAGGTCGATCCGAACAAGCTCGCCGCGTATGGGGTGTCCATCGCCCACGTTCGCCACGCCATTCGTCGCAGCAACAAGGACGTCGGGGGCCGGCTCATCGAGCAGGCCGAAATGGAGTTCATGGTGCGCGGGCGCGGCTACGTCGAGTCCGTGCGCGACCTCGAGGGTATTGCCGTCGGCGTGGACCTGTCGGGGACGCCGATTCTGCTGCGGAGCCTCGCCAACGTGAGTCTCGGGCCCGAGCTGCGCCGCGGGCTCACGGATCTCGACGGCGAAGGTGACGTCGCCGCCGGCGTCGTGGTCATGCGCTTCGGAGAGAATGCGCTCGCGACGATCCAGAGAGTGAAGGCCAGGCTCGCCGAGCTCGAGACCTCGCTCCCCGAAGGTGTCGAGATCGTGCCGGTCTACGACCGTGCCCCCCTGATCGAGCGGGCGGTCGACAACCTCCGCGAGAAGCTGCTGCAGCAGGGCCTCATCGTGGCCTTGATCTGCTGCGTCTTCCTGCTCCACGTTCGCAGCGCCCTGGTCGCGATTCTCCTGCTCCCGCTGGGAATCCTCTTCTCGTTCATCGTGATGTTTCACCAGGGCATCAACGCCAACATCATGTCCCTGGGCGGCATTGCGATCGCCATCGGCACCATGATCGATGCCGGCATCGTGATGGTCGAGAACGCGCACAAGCATCTGGAGCGCGATGCGAGGGGAAGGCCTAGACGGGAAATCCTCATCGACGCCGCCGTCGAGGTGGGTCCATCGCTCTTCTTCTCGCTGCTGATCGTCACGGTGTCGTTCTTGCCGATCTTCGCGCTCGAGGCGCAGGAGGGCAGGCTCTTCAAGCCGCTGGCGTTCACGAAGACGTATGCGATGGCCGGTGCAGCGCTGCTCTCCATCACGGTGGTCCCCGCGCTGATGGTCTGGCTGGTACGCGGCAGGATTCTCCCGGAGGCGCGCAACCCGCTGAACCGGGCCGTGCTCTGGGCGTATCGCCCCGCGCTGAGTGCGGCGCTCCGCCATCGCCATGCCGTGCTCGGGGTTGCGCTGGCCGTGCTGCTCGCCAGCGTGGTTCCGTTGAAGCGGATCGGCTCCGAGTTCATGCCGCCGCTCGATGAAGGCGACCTGCTCTACATGCCGAGCACACTCCCCGGCATCTCGATCACGAAAGCCAGAGAGCTGCTTCAGCAGACCGATCGGATCATCGCTGCGTTTCCCGAGGTGGAGCGGGTCTTTGGGAAGATCGGCCGCGCGGAAAGCGCCACCGATCCCGCGCCGCTCTCGATGATCGAGACCACGATCACGCTCAAGCCTCGGAGTGAGTGGCGCGCGGGGATGACGCAGAAACAGCTGATCCAAGAGCTCGATCGCGCCCTCCAATTTCCCGGGCTCACGAACGTCTGGACCATGCCCATCCAGAACCGACTCGACATGCTGGCGACGGGCATCAAGACGCCGGTGGGCATCAAGGTTGCCGGCCCTGACCTGGCCGTCCTGGAAGATCTCGCCGAACGCATCGAAGCCACGCTTCGCGACGTGCCGGGCACGTCGAGCGTATACGCCGAGCGCGTCATGGGTGGCAACTACCTCGACTTCGACATCGATCGGGAGCAGATCGCCCGCTACGGCTTGACGGTTGGCGACGTGCAGGACGTGATCCAGACCGCCATCGGCGGGATGATCATCAGCCAGGCGGTCGAGGGCCTCGAGCGCTACGCGATCAACCTTCGTTACAGCCGAGAGCTCCGGGACGACGTGTCGTCTCTGCGGCGCGTGTTGGTTCCCACCCCGAGCGGCGCGCAGGTTCCGCTTGCCCAGCTGGCCGCGATCGTATTTCGCAAGGGTCCGCCCATGATCAAGACCGAGAATGGACGCCCCAATGCCCTGATCTCGATCGACCTGGCCGACATCGACGTTGGAACCTACGTTGCGTCGGCCAGGCAGGCCGTGATGCAAGCGGTCGATTTCCCACCCGGCTACACGCTCCAGTGGAGTGGGCAGTACGAGTATCTCGAGCGAGCGGCCAAACGACTGGTGCTGATCGTGCCGATCGCGCTCGGCATCATCTTCCTGCTGCTCTATCTGAACTTCCGGCGGCTCGCCGACACCTTGATCGTAGTCGGTGTCCTGCCGTTCGCACTCGTGGGCGGCCTGTTGCTGATCTGGCTGCTCGATTACGACCTCAGCGTCGCAGTCGGAGCCGGGTTCCTGGCGCTGGCGGGGCTGACTGCCGAGACCGGCGTCATCATGCTGCTCTTCTTGAACCAGTCGCGCGATCGAGCCGCAGCGGAGGGTCGCCTTGGCAGCGTGGAAGAGCTCCTGCGCGCGACCATCGAGGGCGCCACCTCCCGCGCGAGGCCGCTGCTGATGACTGTGGCTTCGGACGTGATCGGTCTCCTGCCGATCATGTGGGGCGCAGGCACCGGTTCGGAGACGATGCGCCGCATCGCGGCTCCGATGGTGGGCGGCGTGATCACGGCGACTCTGGTGACGTTGATCGTCATCCCCGTGCTCTTCGTCCTCGTTCACGGGAGAAA
Organism: Deltaproteobacteria bacterium; assembly: GCA_019310965.1. Lineage (GTDB taxonomy): Bacteria > Myxococcota_A > UBA9160 > UBA9160 > SMWR01. The sequence goes on along the minus strand of JAFDDG010000094.1, from coordinate 11,786 downwards.
GCTGCCTGGCCGCCGGTGAGAAGGGCTGCATGATGGCCTGTGGAGGCCGCATACTGCGGCGCGAGGCGAGCGCCGTTTGCGCTGCTCGAAGGACACCACTGGAGGAAGAGAAGTGATGCAGCCCTTCGGCTCTCGGTTGTGCAGCCTGCTGGGAATCAGCGGACTGTTGCTCGCGTGTGCGGGCTCGGGTGATGACGAGGCGTCGCAAGCGGCGGTCGACCCTTCCTTCCTGCCTCCGGCGGAGCTCCAGAGGCGCGTGGAAAGTGCTCTCGGTGCCGCCGAGGAGCACGGCGTGCTGCCGCTCGCGTCGCCCAGCGCCGGCGCGAACGACCGCTACGAAGACATCCGGGGCGAACGCCTGCACGCGGACCTGCGCGCCCTGACCGAGTTCTCGCTCCAGAGCCAGCGCGACGGCCATCCACTGTGGGGGCGAACCGCGGGTTCCGTCTACGAACGGCAGGCGGCGGAGTGGGTGCGCGATCGCTTTGAAGAGCTCGGCCTCGAGCAGGTCACGCTCGATGCGGTGGCGCTCGAGCCGCTGTGGGGGTTGCGCGAGCTGCGCCTGTCGTTGGTCGGCGGGAGCGCACCGGGCACGCCTGCCGTCGACCTGGAGCTGCGCAGCGCGATGGCCGGCTTCGGGTCGCCCTCGACGCCGCCGGAGGGCCTCGAGGCGCCGCTGGTCTACGTGGGGCTCGGCACGGCAGCGGATCTGCGTGGCCGGGATCTGAGTGGCAAGATTGCCCTCGTGCATGGCCGTGCACTCGGCGGTGCGCATCTCAACACCGGCGAGTCGGCGCTCTCGCGTATCGTGCGCGCCGGCAAGGCCGTCGGCGTTCTCGTCATCGTCGACCAGCCCGGCAATGCCCAGGTGCTCACGCGCAACGGTCCCGACGGCCCGCGCATTCCGAACATGACCCTAGGCTTCCTGGATGGGACGTACCTGCGCAAGGCCATCGAGCAAGCTCCGGCTGGGCGTCCGCCGCGGGTGCGGATGCTGATTCGCGCCGAGCAGCAAGCCGGGCTCGCCACGTCTTCGGTGAGCGCGCTACTGCCGGGAACGGGTGACGAAGTGATCGCCTTTCAGGCCCACCTCGATGGTTATTGGCAGGCGGTGACTGACAACGGGGGAGGCGTGGCGACGCTGCTGGGGCTGGCGCGCCACTTTGCAGCGCGATTGCCTCAGACGCGACAGCGGAGCCTGCTGTTTATCGTGACAGGTGGTCACGAGAACGGCTCTGTCGGTGCGAGCCATTTTGCGCGCACCCACCGTGCGCTCCTCGAGCGCACCGCGCTCGTCATCGAGATCGAGCACGCGGCCTCCACACTCGTCAGTCACACGATGGGGGGTCATTATCAGAACACGAGCGTCGAGGCGCCGATTGGCATTTTCGTCACCAACCAGAGCCCGCTGGTGTTGAAAGCCTTCCGCGAAGCTGCCGAGAGCTACGGAGTTCCCGTGAATCAGGCCCACATGCCATTCTATTGGGGGGACATCATCGGGCTGATGCCGTCGGGCGTGGTGGCCTCGGGGTGGATCGGCAGCAACTTCTACTATCACTCCAGCCTCGATTCGTTGGAAACCGTGCGGCCGCGTTCGCTCGAGCGCATTGCGCGCGCCACCGCGCAGGTCGCCGACACGCTCGATGGCTACACACGTGCGGAGCTCGAGGCCGGGAGCACCCCGTTCGAGACGCCGGATGCCTATCGCGATGGCGGGCACGCTCTGCCCAGTCCCCTGCGCACACTGCTGGACTTCACGCGCACGCTCTGGTGAGCGAGAACGGAGAGGTGGTGCCGTGTCTGCAGCGGCTGCTTCTGGCAGTGCGATCTTTCCGCCTCTGCATTGCGGCGCGTGGTTGAGCAGCGTACGCTGCGGGACCGCATCGCCGAGGCGCTGACGAGTGTGAGAGGCTCGATGGCGGGGATCGGGTGTTGATGGGGCTGCGGGGTGAGGGGCTTGCTTGCCCGATGCGCCGTGCTCCACCTGCGTCGGACCCGCGCCCACGTTGGGCGACAGCTTCTCCCGCAAGCTCTGCGGGAAGACAAGAGCGAATGAGGAGAACAGACGACCCATGGCAGCACGGAAGAAGGCCAGCAAGAAGAAGACCGCCACGCGGGGCAAGACGAAGCCCCGGCGCTCGGCGAAGAAGGCCACCCGGAAGAAGGCCAGCAAGAAGAAGACCGCCACGCGGGGCAAGGCGAAGCCCCGGCGCTCGACGAAGAAGCCCACCCGGAAGAAGGCCAGCAAGAAGAAGACCGCAAGACGGGTGGGGGGCCGGGCCGCGGGCAAGCGGGCCACGAAGCGGGCGTCGCCGGAGCGCGGCGGCAAGGCGAGCACGGGAATCGTCTACAGCGACGTGCTGCACGAGGCGTTGGCCAAGCGGCTGCTGAGGCTCTGATCGCTCGGCTTCGGCGATGTGCGCGAGCTGCAGGGCCGCGGAGGAGCCTGCGCGAGCCGTCGGCCGAGCTTGGACACTCGGCTGAGAGGCTTCGCTCCCGCTGCAGCGCAGCGCGCGCAAGAGTGTCGGTCAGCTCATCGCTTTCACGTAGGTTCCCAGGTCGAAGTAGTCGCGCCAGACCTTGATCTTTCCGTTCTCCATTTCGAAGACGCCGGTGCAGGGGAGGTCTACGGTCTTGTCGGAGGCCTGCGTGCGGTCGAGGCGTTCGGCGATCACGATGTCGCCTGCACAGACGAGGTGGCGGATGTCCCACTGGGTTTCGGTCCATGCTCCGATGAAGCCCGCGATCATCTGCTTCACGTTTTCACGACCGCGGACTGGGTCACTCGGCATGTTGTGGTAGACGCCATCCTCTGTGAAGTAGCTGCAGAGCTCGTCGGGATCGAGCCGCGACCAGGCCTTGATGAATTCGCGAATGATCTTCTCGTTGTCCATTCGATGCTCTCCTCTGTTCCTGGCGATGCCTCCGGACTCGGAGCGTTCGGGCGGTTCTGCCAGGGTTGGCCGCCGTGGCCCGCCCCATTTGTCGTCCACTTCCCCATGATAGATTGATTGTGGCTGTAGGCGGCCCCTGGACGGCCGTCCTGGCGGTCGAATGCAAGGCGGCCTCTTGCCTTTTCAAGCGGCTCGATGTAGAAGCCGAGAAGGCTCGAGAGCCCTGAACCGATGAGACGCGCACAAACACGCCACTTGCTCCTGCTGATCGCCCTGCTGCATCTCGCTGTGGATGTGGCCTTTGCGGGTGGGGTGGTGATCTGTGTCGGTCCGGACGACCACCGCGCTCTCGAGTCGGAGCACATCTCGAGGCTCGGCTGCGAGGCTTCGTCGCTCCTGGGTGAGGCGGGGCACGCTGCAGCAGATTTTTCTCCCCGCGATTGCAGCGACAGTCCGGTCCATTCCGAAGCCGAGATGGTGTCCAGAGAGGAAGATCCCGCTGCTTTCGTCGTTTGGCGGGTGGCTCTGCCGATTCCTCTCGAGCTCGACGCGCCTCTGGCGGGCACGACGCTAGGCGTTCTGGCGAGGGCGCCCGCCCTTGCGCCGGGCCTCCTGGCTCATCGCACGACCGTTCTTCTTCTCTGATTCGCTAGCCGCGAACTCCCGGGCCGCGCTCGACGGAGCCCTGGCGGGACGATCCCCCGCCAGAGCGCCGCGCGCATTCTCACGATTCCCCTCTGTGGTGTGGCTATGCGAATGACGATGCTCCAACTCCGCGTCTGTAGGCGCAGTGAACTCAGTCTCGCAGTGACGTTTCTGCTGGGAGCCAGTGCCTGCGCTGCTCCGATGACGTCGCTGCCTCCGCCCCGACCTCTCGGTCAGGGCCTCGAAGCGGTCTCGGTGACGAACCTCGAGGAGAGCGGACAGCCCGTGGGCGAGCCGCAAGGGGATCTCACCCTTCGAGATGCTCTGGCCGCCGCCCTTCGCCAGAGTCCCCGTCTGGAGTCGTTTGCCTGGCAGCTTCGCGCCGACGAGGCGCGAACACTGCAAGCTGGGCTCCTCCCCAACCCGACCCTTGTCATCGAGGCGGAGAACTTCGCCGGAAGCGACGACTTCGACGCCTACGATGCTGCCGAGACGACGGTCTTTCTGGGCCAACTTGTCGAGCTGGGTGGCAAGCGAGCCAAACGACGCCGCATCGCGATGCTCGAACGAGAGCTCTCGGGCTGGGAATACGAATCGGCGCGGCTCGACGTTCTCACTCAGACGACACAGCGGTTCGTGGCGGTGCTCGCAGCCCAGGAACGCCTCCAGCTGGCAAACGACCTGCACCGTGTGGCGAGTGATTTTCTCGGAGCGACGCGCGCACGAGTTCGCGCCGGAGCTGCTTCGTCGGTCGAGGAAGCCAGGTCCAAAGTCGAGCTCGCGACGCTGGAAGTTGCGCTGGCTCGAAGGGCCGCAGCACTCGAAGTGGCAAAGAGGCAGCTCGCCTCGAGCTGGGGGACCACCTCCCCCGAGTTCTCCGGGGTAGAGGGCGAGCTCTTCGCGCTTCGCGAGCTCCCAGGCCTCGAGCGAATCGTCGCCGAACTGGCTCAGAATCCGGACATGGCTCGCTGGGCAACCGAAAAAGCCCGCCGCGACGCCGCCGTCGAGCTGGCCCGGGCGAGGGCGATTCCCGATGTGACCGCCGGCCTCGGTGTGCGGCGCTTCGAGGAGTCAGACGCTGCGGCGCTCGTCTTCGCCCTCGAGGTTCCTCTGCCTCTCTTCGATCGCAACCAGGGCGCCACGGCCGCGGCGCTCGCCGAGGTGAGCCGCACGAGAGCTCTCACCCGGGCCAGGCAGCTCGAGCTGAGTCGACTGCTGGTCGCAGCACACGCCGAGGCCTCCAGCAGCTACGAGCAAGCGAGTTCACTTCGCGACACCGTCCTGCCCCAGGCAGAATCCTCCTTCGAGAGCACTCGGGATGGCTATCGGAGGGGCTTCTTTCGCTACGTCGATGTGCTCGATGCGCAGAGAACGCTCTTCGAAGCGCGAGGCGAGTACGTGGATGCACTCAAGCGATACCACACCGCCACAGCGGAGCTCGAGCGGCTGGTGGGGGCGAGCATCGAGAACCTGATGGAGAGGCAAGGTTGACATGAAGCAATTCGCCATTCCTCTGCTCGCCGTGCCGATCGGCCTTTTCGCCGTCTTCGCTTGCTCCCCGGATGGCCCGAGCGGGACGCAACACATCGAGGAGCACCACGAAGAGTCGCACGCGGGCGAGGTCACTCTCTCCGCTGCGGAACTCGAGGAATTTGGCGTCCAGGTCTCCGTGGCCGGCCCTGGAGTCATCGCCACGACTGTCGAATTGCCGGGAGAGATTCGCCCCAACGAGGATCTCGTGGCTCATATCGTTCCGCGCTTTCCGGGCATCGTGAAGTCCGTACGCAGAGCGATTGGCGACCGTGTGAGTCAGGGCGACGTGCTCGCCGTCATCGAGAGCAGCGAAAGCCTTTCGACCTACTCCGTCCGATCGCTCCTCGAAGGCCTTGTTATCGCACGCCACGTCTCCATCGGAGAGTCCGTCACCACGGAGCGGGAGCTCTTCGTCGTGGCCGATCTCTCTGATGTGTGGGTGGATTTCCATGCGTTCCAGAAGCACCTGCCATTGCTCGCCCTGGGACAGCGCATTCACATCTCTGCTGGCCACGGGCTGCCTGAGGCAGAGGCGCAGGTCTCCTACATCTCGCCCGTCGTAGACGAGGCGACCCGGACCGCCACCGTGCGAGTCGTCGTGGACAACGCCGATGGGAAATGGCGCCCGGGCCTCTTCGTGACGGGTCGTGTCGAAACAGCCAGCGATGAGGTCCCGGTCGCTGTCCCCACCACCGCGCTTCAGACCATTGGAGAAGTACCGGTCGTCTTTGTGCGCCACGAGGACCGGTTCAGGCCGAGGCCCGTGCGTCTCGGCCGCGCGGGTCCCCACTACGTTGAGATCACGGCAGGGCTCGAAGCCGGCGAGCGCTTCGTGGCTGCGGGTGGGTTCACCCTGAAGGCTGAGCTCCAGCGGGGTGAGCTCGGCGAGGGGCACGGGCACTGACGATGCAAGCGCTGTTTCGCTTTGGACTCCGGAATCGCCTTCTCGTTGCTGCGTTCGGGCTCCTCATCGCCTTCGCTGGCGCGCAGAGCTACCGCGCGCTCCCGGTCGACGCCTTTCCCGACGTCTCCCCCAACCTCGTCCAGATCTTTACGACGACCGAGGGCCTGTCTCCCGAAGACGTGGAGAAGTACGTCACCTATCCGGTAGAAGCCGCAATGAATGGACTGCCCGGCCTCGAGCGCATCCGCTCGGTTTCGAACTTCGGGCTCTCCGTCGTGAATGTCTATTTCCAGGACGACGTCGACACCTACTTTGCGCGGCAGCTCGTCGGTGAACGCCTCCAGGAGGCGCGCGAGCAGATTCCCGAGGGCTTCGGCAAGCCCGAGATGGGCCCCATTTCGACCGGTATGGGGCTCGTTCTCTTCTACTACCTCGAAGACGCCAGCGGTAGCTACTCCCTCGAAGAGCTTCGCACCATCCAGGACTGGATTGTGAAGTTCCAGCTGCAGACGGTTCCCGGGGTCACCGAGGTGCTCGGCATCGGGGGCCAGGAGAAGCAGTTCCACGTCCTGATTCACCCCGAAAACCTGCTTCGCTACGACCTGACCATCGCCGAGTTCATCGAGCGCAACGCAGAGGAGTACGTCGTCCGTTCGGTGGGCCTGGCAACGAACCTCGAAGACCTCGAGCACATTGTTCTCAAGTCCGAAGACGGAACCCCGGTCTTTCTCGGCCAGGTGGCAGACATTCAGATCGGCGGAGCCGTTCGCCGCGGCCTTCAGACTCGAAACGGCGCCGAAGAGGTTGTGGCCGGAATGGTCGTCAAGCTCTTTGGGACCAATTCCTCGACGGTGATCGAGCGAGTCGAGGAGAAGATCGACTCCATCAACGGCTCTCTTCCCCCCGGCGTTCGAATCGTCCCTTACTACGAACAGAAGACCCTCGTCGAAGCTTCACTGCAGACGGTACAGAGCGCTCTCGTCCAGGGGATTGCACTCGTCTCGCTCGTCATCGTGATCTTTCTCGGAGCATTGCGCCCAAGTGCCGTGGTGGCGCTCTCGATCCCCTTCTCCGTTCTCTTTGCAACGCTTGGGATGGGCCAACTGGGCATCTCGGCCAACCTGATGTCGCTCGGCGGGCTCGCCATCGCAATCGGCATGATGGTCGATGGGACGATTGTTCTCGTCGAGAACATCGACCGGATCCTGCGGGAGGGTGGTGACGACCTCTCTCGGAGAGCCAGCGTGTTGCGGGCTTGTGCCGAGGTGGCGCGCCCCATCGCCTTTGCCATCTCGATCATCATCATCGTGTTCTTGCCGCTATTCACACTGGAGGGTGTGGAGGGCAAGACATTCCGGCCGCTGGCCTACACCGTGGCGCTGGCGATGGGGGGCTCGCTCGTCTTCGCCCTGCTCGTGGCGCCCATGCTGGCGTACACCGTGATGCGGGCGCCGGAGGGCGAAACGCGCGACGGGGGATGGATGCAGCTGCTGCTGCGCGGCTACAGACCCGTCGTCGCCGCCTTCGTCAGGCATCGCGTGATGGCTCTCGGGGCTGCGGGTGTGCTCCTCGTGCTTGGCGGCAGCGTCTTCCCATTTCTCGGTTCGGAGTTCACTCCTCGTCTCCAGGAGGGGACGCTCGTGGTGCGCCTCACCATGCCGCCCTCGATCTCGCTCGCCGAGAGCAAGCGGGTGACGATGCTCGTCGAGCGGCGTCTCCTGAAGGTCGACGAGGTCACGGGCGTCGTGACTCGAATCGGTCGCGGGGAGGTCGGTGCACACGCCGACCCCGTGAACAGCGCCGAGATGTACATACTCCTCGGCCCGAAGGAGACCTGGAGCGTCCGTTCCCAGGAAGAGCTCGAAGAGGTGATTCGAGCGGGTATCGGCCGCGTTCCGGGCGTACTGACGAACTTCACCCAGCCCATAGCCATGACGGTAGACGAACTCCTCGAGGGGGTCCGTGCCGAACTGGCCATCAAGCTCTACGGCGACGACCTCGAAGTGCTCGAGGCGAAGGCCCAAGAAGTTGCCCAGGTCGTCGGAGGAGTTCGGGGTGCAGCGGACGTTCAAGTCGACCAGCTTTCGGGAACCCCCCAACTCGTGCTTCGCGTGAACCGGCATGCCGTCGCGCGCTATGGGATGAACGTCGAGGACGTTCAAGAGACCATTCGGGCTGCTGTTGGCGGAGATGTAGCGGGTCAGATCTTCGAAGGAGTGCGACGCTTCGACATCTTCGTGCGCTTCGCGGCCGAGTACCGTTCCACGCCCGACGCCATTGGGAACATCCTCGTTGCCGGGCCCGATGGCATCCGGGTTCCTCTCTCCGAGCTTGCGGATATCGAAGAGATCGTGGGGCCACGTCAGATCACGCGCGAGGACAACCAGCGCTTCATCACGATTCAATGCAATGTGTTGGACCGCGATATTGGCTCTTTTGTCGAAGAGGCTCGGGCAGCCATCGCTGCTGGGGTCGAGTTGCCCGCCGGCTACTTCGTGACCTGGGGAGGCCAGTTCCGGCTGGAACAAGAGGCGAATCGAAGGCTCGCCGTTGTCGTTCCGCTGACACTCCTCGTCATCTTCGTCCTGCTCTTTTCGAGCTTCAATTCGCTGCGAAACGCCTCTCTCATCGTTCTCAACATTCCGCTGGCGCTCGTGGGCGGCGTCGTGGCCCTCGGGATATCGGGACAGAATCTCTCGGTCCCGGCATCCGTCGGCTTCATCGCATTGTTTGGCATAGCGCTCGAGAACGGAATGGTGCTCGTCACCTATCTGAATCAGCTCGTCTCCGAGGGGCAACCGCTGGATACGGCATCGGTAGAAGGCGCATGCCTCAGGTTGCGGCCCGTTCTCATGACAGCGGCGACGACCGCCCTCGGTCTGCTGCCGCTTCTCTTTTCCTCGGGAACCGGAAGCGAGGTGCAGCGGCCGCTTGCGACCGTCGTGGTGGGAGGCCTGGTCAGCTCGACCGTGCTGACGCTTCTCGTGATTCCCGCTCTCTACAAGTGGTTTTCGGATCCGCCCGAGGGCTAGAGTCCGGAGCGCGCTGCATTCGGAGGCGTCGCCGGGCCGTTGGGAGCCGTGTCGGGTCGACTGCAGTGGGGCGGCGGTCCGAGTGCCGTGTAGGCTGTGCAGGCGATGCTGACCTGGATCGACGCGCTCATCGTGGGCGCCTTCGTTCTCTACGCGGTCGCCGCTGGGCTGCGCGCGCGTCGCGTGGCCTCGCAGGGTCTGGAGGAGTACTTCCTCGCGGGCCGGAGTCTCTCCGGCTGGCAGGCGGGCCTGAGCATGGCGGCCACCCAGTTCGCGGCGGATACGCCGCTGCTGGTGACGGGGCTCGTCGCCACTGCTGGGATCTTCGCGCTCTGGCAGCTGTGGATCTACGCGCTGGCCTTTCTGCTGCTCGGCTTCGTGCTGGCTCCGAGTTGGCGTCGGGCGGGAGTGCTGACGGACGCGGAGCTGGCCGAGCTTCGCTACGGCGGGCGCGCGGCCACCGTCCTGCGCGGAGTGAAGGCCCTCTACTTCGGCACGCTCGTGAACTGCATCGTGTTGGCCTGGGTGCTCTTCGCGACGCGGGCCATCGCCGAGCCCTTCCTCCTCTGGAATCGCTGGCTGCCTGCGTCCTTCTTCGAATCCGTGCAGAGCCTCGTCGTTTGGGTGGGTGTCTGCCTGGCCGTGGATCCCAGCGGGGCGGATGTCTGGATCCACTCCACCAACAACTTGATTTCGCTGGGTGCGATCGTCACCGTCACGCTCTTCTACTCCACGACGGGCGGCCTGCGCAGCGTCGTGGCGACCGACATGCTCCAGTTCTCCTTGGCGATGCTCGGTACGGCCGCCTACATGGGTTTCGTCGTCGCACACTTCGGCGGGATCGGCGAGCTCGTCGACCAGGTGCGTCAGCACGGCGTGCCGAGCGGGATGTCGGCGAGCCAGCTTCTGGCCTTCACGCCATCACAGGCGCGCGATGCGTCGCTTGCGGTGCTCTCCGTCTTTGCGCTGCAGTGGTTCATCCAGATGAACGCCGACGGCAGCGGCTATCTGGCGCAGCGGTGCATGGCCTGCCGCAGCGATCGGGACGCCCGGCTCGCGACTGTCGTCTTCAGCGTCGCCCAGGTGTTGCTGCGCAGCCTCTTGTGGCTCCCGATCGCGCTGGGGCTGTTGGTGATCTTTCCGGCTGATGCGGGTCTCGTGGGTCAGGCGCTCCAGCACGACCGCGAGGTCAGCTTCGTGCGCGGCATGGTGGAGCTCCTCCCCGTCGGCGTTCGGGGGCTCATGCTCACGGCGATGCTCGCGGCGCTGGCGTCCACCATCGACACGCACCTCAATTGGGGCGCGTCGTACTGGACCCGCGACCTCTACGAGCGCATCCTGTGCCAGGTCTGGTTGCGGCGTGAGCCCCATCCGCGAACGCTCGTGTGGGTGGCGCGTGCTGCGAACCTCGTGATTTTGGCGATCGCCTTGGCCGTCATGACTCAGCTCACCTCGATCGATCGAGCGTGGCGCACGACATTGCTTCTGGGCGCAGGCATGGGGCCGTTGTTGGTGCTCCGCTGGCTTTGGTGGCGCATCAGCGCCGGCGGCGAGATCGCCTGCCTCGCGGTTTCGCTCGTGGCGGCGGGGCCGCTTCTTGCCTCCGACCTGGGCGACGCGGCGCGTCTGCTGGCGATGGCGCTCATCGCCACGAGTGCGGGTGTTGCGGTGTCACTCCTCACGCCGGAACGCCCCGAGCCGTTGCGGCGTTTCTTCGAGCGCGCCAAGCCCCCCGGCTACTGGGCCCCGATTGCGCGCTCCCTGGGTCTCGACCCGCGCGAGCCCGTCAGGCGCCTGTGGCGAGGCGCACTGGCCACGGCCGCCGCGGCTCTGTGCCTCTTCAGCCTGCTCACCGGTCTCGGCTCCTGGCTCTGCGAAAGCCCCGCTCCCACCTGGTGGCCGGGCCCGTGGGCCGCCTGGGTTGCGGCCCAGCTCGTCGCGGGCAGCGTGCTGGTGCCGCTGTGGTGGAGGCTCGGGTTTGCGCGGGAATGAGGCGGTGTGCTTCGCAGTGTGTCCGCTGGTGGGGTGCGCGGTCTGCTGACCAGGGGAGTGGCCGCTGCGGCTTCTTCTTCGAGCCGTACCAGTTGGGCTTCGTAATGCCCGGATGTTTCATGCCGAGCGGAAACGCCAGCAGACGTGACTTCGTGCGACAGCGATGCACGCCCCAGCAGAGCAGGGCCAGCACGTGGCCGCAGCGCGGTCAGAACTCGCGTTGCGAATCCACTGCCAGCCGAGTGCCCTGGGCGATGTTGCAAGCGTGCGTCGCCCGCTTTCTTTGCGTCACTTCATTGCGGAGGATCCACCACGACGTAGGTGACGTCTCCGCCGGAGTAGGTGGGCTGGAACCAGCGATCGCCACAGCCGTAGTAGGTCACGCCGTTCACGACCGTCTGGGTCGCGGAGCAGCTGAGAGCCGTGAACGCGCCCGCGACAAGCGTCGCGCCGACCACGTAGGCCGCAGCATCGTCGTGCCACTCGTGGTGATCCCAGTGGTCGTCATACTCGTCCTGGCGGAACTCCTGGCGATCCCCGGCCTGATCCTGGCGGTGCTCCTGGCGATCGCCGGCATCGTCCCGGCGCTCGTCGTTCCGGTCTTGGCGACCGCTCTGGCGGTCACCCTGATTGGCCGAGCGGTCGCTTTGGCGGTCACCCCTGCTTGCGGAGCGGTCGCCGCCGCGCCCCTGCGTCTGGGCGCCGCGGTCCCGACTGCGTCCGCCGCCCCGCGAGGCGCGCCCGAAAGAACCGCCGGCCGCGGGTCCGCCGCGCGATACGCTTGCG